>JAWOCK010000012.1:0-57043 GCA_046483845.1 Thermoplasmatota archaeon
ATCTCCGCTGATACGATGGACTCATGGATGGACCAGATCCAGTGTTCATCGATCACAGTGATCCTTAACGGTGAAAGGTCTGGAATGGCAGGGCCAGACCTTCAGGATCCAGAACGGGATATCATCTGTTCAATGGGTGCAAATGAAGAATATGATCCGGACCTCTTCAACATCACAAGGAGCCTGGAGGATCCCACTGCGGATACGAACAACGACGGCGTGGTTGATTTCATTGAAGCTTTCTGGAAGGAGGTTGAATTACTGGAAGCCACCGGTCAGGTACCTGCTATTTACACATAAAGGTCCATATAAAAAATGAAAGTGAGGAGGAAAAAAATGAAAAAATATAGTATATGGATGTTTGGAATTGTAGCATTGGTCCTACTGATGTTCCTTGCTCCAAACGTCATGGCTGGTTATTCGAACACAACATGCATTGCGGGGTATTATGGTGACGAATATCCCTATGGTTACATCCCAGCTTGTCATCCTGAGATATCATCGTTGGACCAGTATGTCGCAATCGTTTTTGTCCACAATACTGGAAACAACGCAATGGTCCGGTTAGCTTATTCTACAAATTACGGACAATCCTTTTCTTATCAATATCTAAACAACAACGATCAAGTAAAGCAGGATTACCCCGATGTATCGATCTACAAGGACACTTCCGATGATAATGCAGTCAAAACCGTAATTGTCTGGCAAGAAAGACCGGATGATGAATCAGAGGAATGGGAAATCAAGGCTCGAGAATGGTCTTTCAGAACAAATACTTGGTCAACAAGTGTTCTCTCGGTCTCAGATACAAGTTACACGGAGAATGATAATGACAACATCTATCCAAAGGTATCCACTTGTTCGGATGATTCCGAATCCTACTGGAATATCGTCTGGCAAAGAGATTGGGATGGTTACACAAATAGATATGGAATTTATCTCAGAGTGTATATAAGAAATTCAGGTGGAGAAGGTTTCAACATTATTTCCACTCTTGATTATCCTCAGAGCTGGGATGATAATTTCAGACATCCGGCGACCGACTGCATTCCAAATGAAGACAATGAAGATATCTACGTGGTATATGATGAGTTCCACGATGAAGGAACACCTCAATATATAATTAAGATCGTATATGGAAATCTCGATATAGCCGGGAATTTTGATCAAATAGGGACTGATAACATTTGTGAAGCTTACGACCAAGATGAAATCCTCGGTTACCCTGATATCGCGGTCATAGGTCCAACAAGTGGAGCGGGTAACACCGTAGATTGCGTTTGGATCAATCATACTAATGATAATGAAATAGTCCAATATTCTCGCAGTACTACCGGTGGAAGCACTTTCGCCGACCCAAGTCAGATTAGCAGTGACGGATCAATGGAGTTAAGAGCAGTAGCAATAGATATGAATGAAAGTTATGATCCAATAATCCCAAAAACACAATATAGGTGCCATATAATTTGGACAACCGCTTATGATGTCTATTATCGCGAGAGAACAGGGTCCGATGCTAGCTGGAATGAGTTTGGATCACCGCAGGATGGTGCGACCGAAGAAGAATATACTGAGGATTTTGTGGACGCATCAACCAGTGAAATATCACCGGGTGCTATAGGGGTGTATGCAACTTGGCAAGTGGATGGGACAGCGGTCTTTATAGGAGAGGCCTAATCAGCATATCCTTCCTTCTATCTAGTGTCATGTCAGGCGTGAAACGTCGCAACATTTAATAACTATCCTAACCATTCATTATTTGGGTGGTTGGACTTGAAAATATATATTGTGACACTGACTAAAGAGGAGAGAAAAACGCTAAATGATATCGTTTCAAAAGGAAGTCATAAATCTCAAAAGGTATTGAACTCGTTAATATTACTCGCATGCGACGAAGGAGAATACCAAGAAGTTCGTTCTACAAATGAAGATATTTCCCGTATTTTGCATATAAGTATGAGAAAAATTGATCGAGTAAAGAAACGGTTTGTTGAAGAAGGCCTAGATGTCGCGCTCAATGGGAAAAAAAATACTCGTATATATGAAAAAAAGATCGATGGTGATTTTGAAGCTCATTTGATAGCATTAAGCTGTAGTGAACCCCCAGAAGGATATGCAGAATGGTCTTTAAGACTGTTAGCAGATAAAGTTGTTGAACTCAATTATATTGATAGTATTTCTCATGAAACTGTGCGTCAAGTCCTAAAAAAAACGAACTTAAACCATGGAGGAAAAAAGGATGGGTAATCCCACCCAAACAGAATGGAAGCTTTGTTGCTCAAATGGAACTGGTTCTTGATGTTTACAAACGTCCATTTGATCCAAAAAAACCAGTTATTTGCATGGATGAGTCACCAAAGCAATTGATAGGAGAAACCAAAAAACCAATACCGGCATCACCTGGGCAATTAGCAAAATATGATTATGAATATAGACGTCTCGGAATGTGCAATGTATTTCTTGCATGTGAACCACTAGCCGGGAAGCGTATTGTAAAAATTACCGAGAGAAAGACTGGAAAGGATTGGGCAACATTTCTGGGAGAGATTTCTAAAAAATATGAAAATGCTGATAAAATAATTCTGGTAATGGACAATTTACGAACTCATAAACCTGGTTCATTTTATGAGACATTTCCACCTGAGATGGCAAGATCTTTGTGGAAGAGGTTTGAATTTGTTTATACACCAAAACACGGAAGTTGGTTAAATATGGCTGAGATAGAATTAAATGTTCTAACAAGCCAATGTTTGAAAAGAAGGATGGACAATATAGATTTTGTAAGAAAAGAAGTGAAGAAGTGGAAGGAGAACAGAGATCTGATGGGTTCAAGAGTAAATTGGCACTTCACAACTGAGGATGCAAGGATTAAGCTATTCCGTCTCTATCCGACATTAGAGGCTTGACATGACACTAGAAGGATATTAATATATATTTGATTATATCATTATTCCATAAATCGGGAGAGCAACCATATGATGAGAAGAGCATATAAGTATCATTGGAATTGTTTAATCATTATGTTATCGATTATTATTTTTATTTCCAGTAATTTTTCGATTTTCCATTCTTCTATTGATGATTCGATTTTAAATAATAAAGATTTTAATAATCTGATATTTTTAAAAGGGAATAAATTGATCAACGATCATCATAAAGATTGTAATCAATATTTTGAATTTCCAAATGGAACAAAGATAGATAATTCCCATGATGAATCTTCCATTTTTTCTCCAAAGAGCACATCTCCTTGGCCCATGCTCGGTGGAAATGTCAAGCACACCGGTCTTAGCAAAATAGAAACAGATGAGAATCCCGGAAAGATAAAATATTCAAAAAATTTAAAACAGGGAGAAAACCAATTCATAATAGATGAGGACGGAATTATATATCTGACCGGCGGCAATCTCCAGGCTTTATTCCCCAACGGCACGAGAAAGTGGATATTGGGTTGGAGTCCATCAACATATGTACCCGTTATAGGGTCTGATGACATAATCTATTTTGGATCCAATCTAGGTACATTTTATGGGGTATATTCCTCAAATGGTACTGTCAAATGGTCTGTACCGATAGATTGTCGTTCCTCAGCTACATTGAATAAGTTCAATACGATTTATTTTACCTCCGCAGACTTTGACCAGTCCCCCACTTTAAATGCTTTTTATTCGAATGGGACCTTGAAATGGAATTCAACGCTGAAGGGGAATATCACAAAACATTCATATTCAATGTATTCTCCGGCAATCGATGACGAAGAAAATATCTACGTTTCCACAGATGAGGTATTCCACTGTTTTTATCAGAATGGTACCCTTAAATGGGAGAATGATAACCCGGTTTTTCATACCCTTTCTCCGCCTACCATTGGGGATGATGATTCGGTTTATATTCAGGATCGGAATTCGCTTTTCTCGATATACAAAGGGAATGGAACAATAAAATGGAGAAGACACGGAGGATCCATGGGGAATGTGATGCCAACGATAGGACCTGATGGAACAATCTATTCCGGTAGCCACATTCTCCATGCATTCACACCTGATGGCGTTAAAATGTGGGATTGGCCCGGTACCGGCGAATGGATCTCCTCACCCACGATCGGTTCGGAAGGTACGATTTATCTTAGCCAATTGGATCATTTCTATGCTATATATCCGAACGGCACCACTAAATGGAAGACCAAATTGGATCTTAATATCCAGCAACGTTCAGGCATAATAAACGCCGAAGGAGACATCTGCATCTTTGGAATAAACTATTATATTCTCGGCAAGAAAAAGCCTACCCCTCCATCCAGTATTGAATTTTCGAGCGGAGATTCATTCGTGAATCTCTCCTGGTCGTATCCGGAAGACGACGGTGGTGTCGAGGTCAGCGAATACAGGATCTACCGAGGAACCACATCGGTGAACAAGGAACTCATCGCAACACTGGAACCGGAAACTTTTCACTACAATGACACATCGGTGGTGAACGGAGTGCTTTATTATTACTCCATGACCGCAAACAATTCGGAAGGAGAGTCGGATCTCGCTCCCGAGATCACTGCAAGACCTCTAGCAGTACCGTCATCTCCGAGGAACTTCACGGCGGAAGTGACACCCCATTTCATATTACTCACATGGGCGCCCCCTATCGATGATGGGGGAACTAGCCTGATTGGTTATGACCTCTTCAAAGGGACCGATATCAATGAGATGGAGCATCTGACCAGGGTCGATGTCATAGAAAATTCGTATCAGGACAAAACTATCACTATCGGAGAGACCTATCACTACTATCTGACGGCCGTCAACATTGTGGGGCAGTCGCTCCCGACCGAAATAGTGTCGGCTACCTACAGAACGGATCCGGCGCCGCCCCCAAATCTTACAGCGGCATCCGGAAACGGATTCGTTCACCTCTCATGGCTCCCATCAACGATGGACGGGGGCTCTCCGATCATGGGATATAACGTGCATCGCTGTTCTTCGGCATCGGTCCAGGATGTTGTCGTCGCTGAACCGGGTCCCGATGTTTTCGAGTATAACGATACATCGGTGATGAACGGCGTCACCTATTCCTACAATGTGACAACCGTAACGGATTTCGGCATATCGCTTCCTAGCAACCAGGTTTCTGCCACTCCGATGACGTTCCCCGATCCTCCTTTGAACTTGACCTTGGAGCCCGGGAGCGGATACATCAACGTCACCTGGGATCCTCCGCTTGACAACGGAGGCTCGTCGATCATGATCTACAGATTGTATCGGACCGGTGGAGAACTGGATGATGCAATGTTCGAGATCTCATACAGCTCCGGGAACAGATACCAGGACATGAACCTGCTCAATGGAAGCACCTATTCCTACTGTATATCCGCTGTCAATTCGGTGGGAGAATCGGCAAGGAGCGAAGCTGTCCAGGACACGCCGAAGGGAGTGCCTCTGCCTCCGGAAGGTGTTGATGTAGTATATGGAGCGGGTTTCGTTCATGTCAGCTGGGAATCACCTCTCTCGGATGAGGGGTCCCCGATCATCGGATACAATGTCTACCGTGATAGCGTTCATATCTCTGATACGGACCCGAACGTGCTGGATTTCAATGATACAGATGTCGAAAATGGAATGACATACTCGTATTATATCACAGCTTTGAACGACATCGGCGAATCCGAAAGGTCGGAAAGTGTATGGGGGTATCCGTTCGAGCTGCCTGTTCAGACCGACCCCCCGACCCCACCGAGGAACCTGACTCTTGAGAAAGGTGAGGATACAATAACGCTCAGCTGGGACACACCTGAGGATGACGGCGGGATGAAGATAACCGGATACCGTATATGCCGTGGTCTGAAAATGGATGGGCAGTTCGAAGTGGTCGATACGGTGTCCGTTGACGAACTGTCCTGGACCGATGATAATATTGTATTCGATCGTGAGTATTTCTATTACGTCACGGCATTCAATGATGTTCACGAGAGCGGTCCGTCGAACAAGGTGAGCGAAAAGATCGAAAGCCACGTTTCCGATGACGATGATGACAATGGAAAGGAAGTGAACTGGCTTCTTATCATCATCCCTGCGGTCCTGATATTACTTGTACTACTCGTTATCGGGATGTTTCTGATATACCGCAGGGGCAACAGGGACGATAGTGAAAAAGATGAGTTTTCACAGGAAGTTGAATATGAGCCACCCGCATACGACTTTGATACGATCCATCAAAGTACCATGGACTCCCGTTTCGATGACGACGAAATGGATTGGGAATAGTGTATATCGCATCAGGTATCGGCGAAGTTCAGAAAATCATTCTAAAAAATATAGGATCCCATGGCAAGAGATCTTCCCATCCCAAGATCGGCCCCCATCAGTATGTGATCGGATGCTCCTCTGATGTCGAGTACATATGCCCTTTTCACTACGAACCCATCGTCGAGTATCACCCCATGGTCCCCATTGTCTAGTTCATCCTCAGCTGCAGCCTTCATCAAAGCGATAAGTGGAAAGAAGTTCGAACTCGTGAAATTCAGTTTCTCTATCCTTTTAAAGCGGTCGGAAAATCCTCTCAATTCCTCATCAGATATGTCTATTGCTATCTCCACCGGAGAGATTGAAAGATGAGGACAAGAAAAGGTTCCAGGCGGCGGCAATGGCCGCCCAGCTGTTCTCGAACTACGGATACAGGGCGGTCCTCTGCATGTCCGCCAGGGGGGTGGGCCCCAAGACAGCGGGGAGGATACTCGAGGTCCCCTACGAGGACGATATGGAGCTGGTGAAGAGGATATTCTCCGAGGAAGTTAAGTTCGCCCGGACCCGGCGGTTCTGGGATTGAGGGAAAAGCCGTTTTACAGTGTTTTCATGACGAAAGTATGAACTGCAGATAGAGCGGTGTCACCATTTATAAACCATATAACGTTACACGCCGGATGGACGTTCCCTTCGGCGAGATAGGAGGGCTTGGAGCCGCCCTTTTCTGGGCCCTTTCCTCCACACTTTTTACCCTGGGAGGAAAGAGGCAGTCCCACCAGTCCGTGAACTCCATCAGACTTCTCGGCGCCACCGTGATGCTCGGGATCTCTCATCTCATTCTCCTTGGAACACTGCTTCCGGGTGAGAGCATCTATGTCTATCTGCTTCTGGCCCTATCTGGCATGATAGGGCTCGCACTTGGCGACGGACTACTTATGTGGTCCCATATCACCATCGGACCGAGGCTGTCCATGCTGCTGATGTCCATGGTACCGATCGTCACCACCACCATTGCATGGACCTTGATGGGAGAGACCATAGCAATTATCGATATATTCGGAATAATACTGACGATCTCCGGGGTTTCCTGGGTGGTGCTGGAGAGGGGAAACAAGAACGCAATGTTCAAAGTAACAGCCTTCGGAATTGCACTGGGGCTCGGGGGTATGCTCGGACAGGCCATCCAGCTTTTGATAGCCAAAGAGGCCATGCTCTGGATGGACGGTAGTAACCCTGCTCTTACAGCGACCTACATCAGGATCCTGTTCGGGACCGCGGCGATCTGGTTGGTCTCACTGAACCGCTACAGGCTTAAGAAGAGCCTGGAGGCCTTCAGGGACAAGAGGTTCATGACCTTCACCATGCTGGGAACCACTGTGGGCCCCTTCCTCGGTGTATGGTCATCCTATGTCGCTATCGCGTATGCTCCCATCGGCATAGCATCCACTCTGATGGCGCTTGCACCTGTCTTCATGATACCTCTCTCCTTCATTGTCTTCAAGGACAGACCCACGATACGGAGCGTTCTGGGGACGATGGTAGCGATGGGCGGGGTCGCGGTCATATTCCTGTTCTAGACGTACACCTTCTTTACAAAGGGCGAGGTGCAAAGATGGACCAGAGCTCCGTACCTGGGGGTGAACTTCACGATATCCCCCACCCCAGGGCCCCGTGAACCCACATCCAGAACGATATGGTCGGATGAGGAGCCGATTATCTCGTGGTCGATATCCACCGGTCTGAGGTCCTCGACAATGACATCCTGCCTCCCCACGGCGCATATCGCCCGCTCCTGGATCCCCTTGTCCTCGAAGGTGGGCATCTCACCGAAGGCGTTCTGGGTGAGCTTTCCATCGGGAACGGATGGCTTTCTCTTCCTCTCGATCACCTCCGCCTCCAGAACGAAGGCGTCCTGGTGGGTCCCCGGTATCGGAGTTCTGTTCACCGTTTCCAGACCCAGCAGTATGCCCTCTCCTATACGCAGCTGGTCCGTCCTCCCCTGGGGCACCCTCTCAAGGAGTCCGGGGATATTGGCCGAGTTGCCGCCGGATACCACCTTCAACCTCTCACCTGTCTCCTCCTCAATGGATTCCACCACGGAATCGAACATGATCATCTTCTCCGCCGTCGGGATGACGCCGCTGAGGCATGCGAGGTTCATCCCGATCCCGCGGAGCTCGAGCCCCTTGAGATCGAGGATCCTGACCACGGCGGGCAGGAGCTCTTCTATGTTCATTCCCTCTCTTATCTCCCCCATCTCCACCATGGGGATGACACCGTGGACCCTGTCCCTCCTCAGTGATGCCTCCGAGAGGGCCTCCATCACCCTGATCTCGGAGTTCAGGGATACGTCCGCGAGCTCCACCACATCGTCAACCTCGCTGAGCATCGGTGTCCTGAGAAGCATCAAGGGTGCCTCTATCCCGTTGTCCCTCAGCCTTTTCAGGTTCTTCACCCTGGATTCCGCTATGGTGGCGGCCCCCCCTCTCAACATGGCCGATGCAACCTCCGGATCACCGCAGGTGGCCTTGGTCACACCGGCGATCTCGATGTTCTGGTCGGCTGCGATGTCCGCTATGGTCCTTGTGTTCTCCTCGATCCTTCCGGGATCGATGAGCAATCTTGGATATGTTCCGTTCATCTGTCGAAGACCTCCAAAAAGAAGTTCAGAAGATATTCGGTGGTAAGAAGTATCTCGGATATGTTCACGAACTCATTGGGAGAGTGAATGTTCCCTCCCCCCGGTCCGAATATCACGGTTGGCACCCTGGTCCTGGTCCCGAAGAGGTTGAAATCCCCCACCGAGCTGGTTGTGAACAGGCATCTCTTCCTTCCCTTTCCGTAAGTGGAAAGAGGTACGGAACCCAGGAACCTGTCCAGGTACTCGGAGCTTTCGAAGAGGTACGGTCTGTACTCCAGCTCGGGAGATGGTTTGTGCCTCTTGCTCACCTTGACCTTGGACCTCAGTTTCAGGGACTTGATTATCTGCTTTATCTCCTTAATGACAGAAGCATCGGTCTCTCCAAGGGTGAGCTGTCTGTTGATCACCACCCGGCATCTTGAAGGAATGGTGAAGCTCTGGTTCCCCCCGTCAATATTTAGGACCACATAGTGACCTCTTCCCATCTTGATGTTCTGATAGAGGTCGAACCGGGTTACCTCTGTTATCAATTTGGCAGCATCATGGAGGGCATTGATTCCCTGGGAAGGATGCGAGGCATGTGAGGACCTCCCATAGAAATCTATCTCGAAGATCACCCTGCCCTCGGCACCCACTATGGCGGTCGGGAATTTGGATCGATGTATCTTCTTGTGGACCAAACAGTGATCGTTTATTGCAAGCAGGGGAGACGGCTCCGTGGAGATGATCAGATCGTATCCCGTTAGATCGAACTGTTTGAGCAAAGCATCGGATCCCAGTGAAAAAGGGGACTCCTCACCGAATACGCATGTGAGCATAAGCTCACCGGGCATATCCTTCATCCTCCGGGAAAGGGCTATGAACGACATTATTGCCGATGCGCATCCTCCTTTCATGTCTGCGGCACCAAGGCCGTAGATCCTCCCATCCTCCTCCGCTGCGGAGAACGGCGGATGGAAGCAGCCCTCTGTCTTGTCAACGGTATCAAGATGGCAGTTCATCATTATCTTCGGTCCCTCTCCGGAACCTACCCGGGCAATGATGTTGAAACGCTCATCGTCATATAGGTAAGGGCTTTTCTCTCCTTTTTCGACCCTTTCCGAACCCTGCTCCTTCAAGAAATCGAAGACCTTTTTATATATGGCGCTCCCGCTGTTTTCCATACTTGGTATACGAACAAGGTCCTTGGTCAGATCAATGACCTCTTCTTTTTCCTCATCGGTAAGGAGGTGAGACAACGCTCACCCCTCCGGACCCTGGTAGATCATACGGTAGTATTTTCTCCTGAGGCCCATCTTCTCGTAAAGCTTGATCGCCCTCTTGTTATCCGTTTCCACATGAAGGGAGAGGGAGCCCTTGGTAAGCTCCACCGACCTCTGCATAAGCTGGGTGGCGATACCAAGTCCTCTCTTGTCCTGCTTGGTGGCTATGTAGGATAGATGATAATGGGGGAAGAAGGTCTCCCAGCTGGTCCTCGAGAGCACGGTTATTCCCACCAGCTCCTTCCCGTCGAAGGCGCAGAGAACGTAGCCTTTCTCGAAGGCGTTGTCGGTTGCCTCCCGTATCTCCTCGATGGGATCGCTGAACTGGACGAGCCATTTGTCCAGTACGGTGAGGAACTCACTGTAGGATATGTTGAGCGTATCCTTGGTGACGACCTCAACATCTATGCCTATCCTGCCGTCGTTGAGGATTATCATATGTTCGCCCTTTTTCACGTTCCCCTCCTCGGCTTCCTTCATGAATGCAGCGAGGGGGTAGATGTTCTGGGTCTTGAACTTGACCTTCTCAAGCTTCCTCAATCTCTTTGCATATGACCTCAGGTCCTCATCGGATATACCCACCACCTTTCCGTTGGTGTCGTAGATGGCGTTCAAGGCGTCTTGTCCGTTGAAGCATTCCCAGTTTGCAACGTTCCTGTTCCACCTGGATTCGTCTATGTCCTTTGGGTCCAGTGTGACTATGGACCTGCTCTTCTTCTCGAAGGAATCCACAAGGGCGTTGCCGTGCGAGGTGCTTACCGCCACCAGTTTCGGTATGGTCTCTATCTCCTCCATCACCCACTGCTGTTTTAAACCCATGTGCAGACCGGCTATGGATGATCCGTTGGAGGTCTGGCACCATACGTCATCCGGGGCCTTTTCAAGCTGGTCCTTCATCTCCTTTGCTATGTAGGAGAAAGCATACATGTTGGTCATATTGTTGGCAAGACCTGGATTTGCATCATACCAACCTTTTTCCCTTGCCACCTTCCTGCTCTCCAGAACGCAGTCCTCGAAGGTGCCTCCGTGTTCTATGATTTGAACATTCTCGTTCTCCAGGTGGTCCTTCCTCATCATCTTCTTCTTGCTGGGAACATACAGCATGATCTCCACCGGAAAGAACTGAGACAGATATGATATGGAGCCGCCTATCGTTCCGTAGGTCCCCAGTGTTATGGTGTGCTTTCCCCTTGCCATCGCGTCCCTGATTATGAGGTATGCGAGCCGGTCCTCTCTGTGACCGGACGGGTTGTTGCCCTCCAGCTTAAAGAATATCTTTCCAACATCGAGCTCATTTTCCAGTTTCTTGGCCCTGTAGATCGGTGTCCTTCCTACTCTCTCCTTCAGAATTCCCCTGTCCATAGATATTCCACCAAATAGGTCATTCCAGCATCTCGAAGTTCATCTTCTTCAAAGTATGGTCCTTGTTGAGAACCACTTTGGCCCTGTACGGCCAGGCCTTGATCTCCTGGCATCTCTTCTTCAACTGGTCCTCTTTCTCCTTCTGGTCATCCGGGAACTCACCATCTTCCATCCTGAAAGAAATGTTCACAAGGACGGTATACGGTGCCTTCAATACCTTCATGTCCACCGGGTTCTCCAGGTCCCTGTTCTCGAAGAGAATGGTCCAACCTTCCTTTTCGAGGTTCTCCCTTACCATCTGCCTGCACTTCATCTTGATCTCTTTTTGTTCGTCCGTCATGAAACAGCTCCATATTTCGGTGTTTTTCCTAGCTGGTCCTGTTATATATACCTTCTGACATTATGAATTGCCTTTGATCCTATTAATCAGGTATTTTAGCAATATATTCAACTATATCTAAATATCCAACGCTACTGCCCATTCAAGCGATGATTACCGATCACTGCTTCGCTTATCCAATATATTGCAATAAAAATATGGATTTTTCACCTTGAAAGCAAATCTATTAATAATTCAAAGAACAATGTTTTGATAGGGACATGTCCACAGGATATGGCCCAAACCAAAAACCAAGGTACATGGAGATGAATTAGAGAATGGAAAGAATGGAAGATGCGATCTGCCCGAGATGTGGAAAGAAAGGACTGATCAAAAAGGACCTGGGGAACGGAAAGTACACCATAGTATGCCCTCACTGCGGTTTGGAAAGAGGGGAGCTCCCTCCCGATTCCAAAAGAGGGGTAGTATAAGGAAGTGGAACCGATGTTTGACAAAAAGGACATAGAGAACCTGGGAGAAGAGTTCCAGAGAGGCCTGGAGATCTACCAAGGAACCTTCGACAAGAAACAGGTCACCGCGCTCAGAACAGCCATGGAGCTTACCATGATGAACGCTCTCAAACTGGTGGAGGACAGGGCTGTGATGAAGGGGACCCAGCACGGAAAGGAATGATCAGAACCAGTGATCCAGAGTGAACTGTCTGGAAGCGTCGTTTCCGGGCACATCGATCAGATTGGATACCGCGATCCCCAGAAGTCTGACCTTGACCCTCCCTGCCTTGGTCCTGTCCAGAAGAGCGGGAATGTACTTCATCATGGTTGCAGAATCCTGAACAGGTTCGGATACCGTCAACGATCTGGTTATCCTTGAAAGATCGAAATATCTGAGCTTCAGGGTCAGGGTCCTTCCTCTGAGGTTCCTCTTCCTCATGGAGCCTTCCAGCCTTACCGAGAGGGCCCTTAACATCTCCATCATGTCCTCTCTGTCGTCCGAATCCTGCGCCAGGGTCCTCTCGGTGCCTATGGACCTTCTCTGATGATAAGGTGTTACCGGGGTGTCGTAGAGGTTGTGGGAGATATCGTGATAGTATGCCCCGTTCTTTCCGAACATCCTGACCAGCTCAGGTTTTGAGAGCCTCTTCAGGTCCGAACCCTTCAGGATGCCCCTGTCGATCATCTTCCTCTCGGTGACCCTGCCGATCCCGTAGAACTTCCTTATCGGGAGATCATCCATGAAAGCATCCGCCTCCTCCGGGGTTATGACCTTGATACCATCGGGTTTATTGATGTCGGATGCTACCTTGGCAAGGAACTTGTTGAATGAGACACCTGCGGATGCTGTGAGGGAGGTTCTCTTCGTTATTTGCTCTTTAACCCTTGCTGCGAGCCCTTCAGCGCTCTTCCAGTCCGCTGCTTTGTCCGTGACATCAAGGAACGCCTCGTCAAGAGAAAGGGGCTGGACCAGGGATGCGTTCTCTTCGAATATCTCCATGATGGACCGGGAGACGGACCTGTAAACATCGAACCTCGGTCTGACGAATACTGCATGCGGGCAGAGATGGTAGGCCTTGGAAGATGCCATTGCCGAGTGAATGCCGTATTCCCTGGCCTCATAGGAGCATGCCGCGACGACCCCCCTTTCCCCGGGCTTTCCACCCACTATTATCGGTCTACCCCTCAGGTCGGGGTCGTCCCTCTGCTCCACCGACGCATAGAACGCATCCATATCCACATGGATGATCCGCCTCATTTTCGCATGCAACCTCCTTGGTGTTAAAAAAAGCTCCCTAAATATGAAATGGTATGGGGGAGAGGGAACGGCGAAAGAACAGTACATCTAATATGTCGGTTCGACATTGGGGAAACACATGTCCATCGAGGAAGATCCGATCTTCGAGAAGGCCTTTCGGCTCGAAAGGATGTACGGCGGCTGCACACAGGCCGTTCTAGTTACCCTACAGGAACATTTTCCAAAGATCACAGACGATGTGATCAGATCCGGGTACACAATGGCAGGAGGATCCGGGCTCTCTTGCATGGGGACATGCGGGTCCCTGGTGGGCGGGTTGATGGCAATAAGCTGTTTGTACGGCAGACCCAAAGAAGGTTTCGGGAACGAAAGGGAATACAAAAACGCATACCGCCTGTCCATCAAACTGACAAAGAGGTTCCAGGAGGAGTACGGGAGCATACGGTGCTGCGATATCCAGCAGAGGATCATGGGGAGGAGCTTCGACCTCCGCACCAGGGAGGGCAACGAGGAGTTCGAGGAGTACGGGGGACACGATGACAAATGCACCACGGTGGCGGGCAACGGTGCAAAATGGGCAGCCGAGGTCCTGAAGGAGGCGGAGAAAAGATGAGGGGCAGGGTCCTTATCATCCACTGGGACGAGAGGGAAGGCTCCGAGATAAGAAATGATCTGGAGTCACTCGGACTGGAGGTACAGCTGGAATCCGAGGACGGTGTAAAAGCATACAGGACCATCGAGGAAACAAGACCCGATGTGGTCCTGATCTATCTTACCAGAAGACCCCTGGAGGGGATGTCCAATGTGGCCTCGTTCCTGGACAGGAGGACCATGACGGACATACCCATGCTCTTCGTGGGAGAGGAAAGCGAAAAGGTCGCACATTTCGAGGATATGTTGAAGGTTCCATCGATACGGCCCAGAGACCGGATGATCACCGCTCTGAAGGAGGTCCTGGACCGGAAATGGATGTAGGTGAGCACATGGCAGAGGGAAGTTTTGCAACGGTGATAAACTGCATGGACGGAAGAACGCAGCTCCCGCTCAACGAATGGGCGAGAAGGGAGTTCGGGGTCGACCACGTGGACACCATAACCGAACCGGGGCCCAACGGCATCCTTGCCGGAAAGGACAGGGTGCTGACCGAGAGCATAAGGAAAAGGGTGGGCATCTCCGTTAACGGTCATGGCTCGAAGGTCATAGTTCTGGTGGGCCATCATGATTGTGCGGGGAACCCGGGACCAAGAGGGATGCAGAACGACCATACCATGAAAGGGATAAGCATCATCGAAAAATGGGGCTTCGATGCCAGGATGGTCGGTGTTTACGTCGGTGAGGACTGGAAGGTGGAGATCATCCACGACAGCGAGGCGTAGTGTCGGTGTACCCTCAGAAAATCTTATAAATCATTCCACTTCTCGTTGGCTCCCAGATGGTTTGCTGGGGGTCCGAAGCTTGCGAAATTGAAAGCGGGGGGGACTTATTTTCTCTACCATCATCTGTCAGGAGGGTCTAGCTTGGTCGCCCAAGGGATTGAAGGATTCCTCGAACTGGAGGACGGAAGCAGATATGCCGGGGAGCTGTTCGGGGACGTAAAGGATACCGACGGCGAGGTGGTCTTCAACACCGGAATGGTGGGATACGTCGAATCGCTCACAGACCCCTCCTATTACGGGCAGATACTCTCCTTCTCCTATCCGTTGATAGGCAATTACGGGGTTCCCTTGAACAGGTTCGAATCCGACGGCATAAAGGTCCGGGGAGCGGTGATGTCGAATGCGGTGGAGAAGCATTCCCACTGGGAATCGGAAAAGGGCATCCGTGAATGGTTCGAGGAGAGCGGCGTGGTGGGCATCACCGGGGTGGACACCAGGGCCTTGACTAAGAGGTTACGGAACAGGGGAACCATGCTGGGAAGGATCTTCCAGGGGGACGCCGGGAATTTCGATGTTGCGGACCCCAACGCGACAGATCTGGTTTCCGAGGTCACCATCAAGGACAAGGTGGTCATCGAGGGCAGGGGTCCCAGAATAATGCTCGTTGACTGCGGGTGCAAGGAGAGCATCGCAAGGGAGCTTCGCCGCAGGGACTGTACGGTGGTCAGGGTCCCCTACGATCATGAACTCTCGAGAGAGGATGCCGATGGGGTTCTGATATCGAACGGACCCGGTGACCCTCAGATGTGCAGTGCGACCGTGGATAACGTCCGGAAGCTGATGGAGAGGGACGTTCCCATCGGCGGCATCTGTCTCGGAAACCAGATAATCGCACTTGCTGCCGGAGGGAGGACGTATAAATTACCTTTCGGCCATCGTTCTCAGAACCAGCCCTGCGAGGAGGTGGGGACGGGACACTGCGTCATTACCAGTCAGAACCACGGGTTCGCTGTGGACGGTGATAGGTTACCCGCAGGGTGGGAGGTCTGGTATCGAAATCTGAACGACGGGACCGTGGAGGGGATCAAACACAAGGAGAGGCCGTTTATTTCCGTTCAGTTCCATCCGGAGGCAAATCCCGGCCCGACCGACTCAGGGGATTTCTTCGATTCCTTCCTGGAGGTGGTGAGAAATGGTCAGTAAGGTCATGGTCCTGGGGAGTGGCGGATTGAAGATAGGCCAGGCAGGGGAGTTCGATTATTCCGGCTCACAGGCGCTGAAAGCACTCAAAGAAGAAGGCATAGAGACCATACTGGTGAACCCGAACATCGCAACCGTCCAGACCAGCAAGGAGATGGCCGACAGGCTCTATCTTCTGCCCGTGGACACCGCTACCGTGGAGAGGGTGATCGAGAAGGAGAGGCCCGACGGCCTCATGCTCGGTTTCGGCGGACAGACCGCTCTGAACGTCGGAGTGGAGCTATTTGATAACGGGGTGCTTGAGAATTTAGGTGTTGAGGTACTCGGGACCCCCGTGAGCTCCATCAAGGATACCGAGGACCGCGAGCTCTTCATCAAGAGATTGAGGGAGATAGATGTGAAGACCGCGAGGTCCAGGGCATGCGCCGATGTGTCCTCTGCGGTCTCGTCCGCCAGGGATATAGGGTATCCCGTGATGGTGAGGGCCGCGTTCGCGCTGGGTGGTCTGGGAAGCGGTGTCTGCAAGGACGAACGAGAACTGAGGGGGGTTGCCAAGAAAGCCCTGAACCTTGCTCCCCAGATACTTGTGGAAGAATATCTACGCGGCTGGAAGGAAGTGGAGTACGAGGTGGTGCGGGACCTGAACGACAATTGTGTCACCGTGTGCAACATGGAGAACCTCGATCCCATGGGCATACACACGGGAGAGAGTATCGTCGTTGCCCCGAGCCAGACACTCTCGGATCGGGAATACCATATGCTGAGGGAGATCGCCGTAAGGACCGTGAAGCACCTGGGTATCATCGGGGAATGCAACATACAGTACGCACTGGCTCCGGACAAGTGCGATTACAGGGTAATAGAGGTCAATGCACGGCTTTCAAGATCATCCGCCCTTGCCTCCAAGGCAACAGGTTATCCGCTTGCATATGTGGCGGCTAGATTGGCCCTTGGGAGGTCCCTTGCTGAGCTTCCGAACAAGGTGACAGAAAAGACGGTCGCTTTCTTTGAGCCGGCGATGGATTACATCGTGGTTAAGGTCCCGCGTTGGGACCTGGAGAGGTTCAGGGGGATCGACACCGAGATAGGCTCTCAGATGAAGTCGGTCGGTGAGGTCATGGCAATAGGGAGGTGTTTCGAGGAGACGCTCCAGAAGGCCCTTCGCATGATCGGGACCGGCATGCACGGGCTGGTCCAAAATCGATTGGAGTTCGATGATATAGAAAAGGAGCTGGTGCATCCCACCCACAGAAGGATCTTCGCGGTGGGCGAGGCACTGAGAAGGGGGATGACAGTGGAGGAGATCCACGGACTCACGCGGATAGATAGATGGTTCCTGTACGGGCTGGAGAACATCGTCAAGGTTGAGAGAAGACTGGTGGAAAAGGGGATGGAAAAGGATGTTCTTCTCCATGCCAAGAAGTTCGGGTTCTCCGATTTCCAGATCGGCAAGGCAACCGGTGTGGACATGGGAAAGGTCAGGGAGATGCGCAAGGAAATGGACATCAGGCCCGTTATCAAACAGATAGACACCCTTGCAGCGGAATATCCTGCCGAGACCAATTATCTCTACATGACCTATAACGGAACCGAGAACGATATCGAACCCAGGGCGGGAGCCGTGATGATCCTTGGCAGCGGTTCGTACCGCATAGGGAGCTCCGTCGAGTTCGACTGGTGCTGCGTCGCCGCTGTACAGGCCGCCCGCAAGGAAGGATACAGGGCAATAATGGTGAACTGCAACCCCGAGACCGTGTCCACTGATTACGACATCTGCGACAGGCTCTACTTCGAGGAGCTTACATTCGAAAGGGTTCTTGACATCTACGAGTTCGAGTATCCCGACGGGGTCATAGTATCCATGGGCGGACAGGTCTCCAACAACCTCGCTCCCAGGCTGGATGCCGAGGGGGTCAGTATAATGGGCACCTCCCCGGAGGACATCGATCGGGCCGAGGACCGAAATAAATTCTCTTGCCTGCTCGATGAACTGGGGATCGATCAGCCGGAGTGGATCGAGGCCAGGAGCCTTGAGGAAGCGGGCGGGTTTGCCAAAAGGGTCGGTTATCCCGTCATGATAAGACCCTCCTACGTGCTCTCGGGGGCCGCCATGGCGGTGGTGTTCGACGACGACACCCTCAGGTCCTATTTGACCCGTGCTACCGAGGTCGACCCGGCAAATCCGGTGGTGGTCTCCAAGTTCCTGGAGGATGCGAAGGAGATCGAGTTCGATGCCGTTGCCAAGGACGGTGAGATACTTGTTTACTCCATCGGGGAGCACGTCGAGAACGCCGGAGTGCACTCCGGCGATGCCACTGTTGTGATACCTCCTCAGAGACTGTACGTGGAGACCATAAGGAGATTGAAGCAGGCGTCAAGGAAGATAGCAAAGGCGATGAATATAACCGGACCGTTCAACATACAATACCTTGCAAAGGAGAACAGATTGAAGGTAATAGAGTGCAATCTGAGGGCGTCAAGGACCTTTCCCTTTGCGTCCAAGGTGCTCAGGAAGAACTTCATAGACCTTGCCACCAGGGCGATGCTCGGCTGTCCGGTGGAGAAGGTTGGTTCGTCGTCGATCGATCTCGACAGGGTGGGGGTCAAGGCAGCACAGTTCTCCTTCTCCAGGTTGAAGGGAGCGGACCCCACCATGGGGGTCGCCATGGCTTCCACCGGGGAGGTGGGATGCATAGGACAGGAAATGGAGGCGACGCTTCTGAGTGCTCTGCGATCGGTGGGCATGAGGATGGGGAAAAAGAGCGCACTTATCTCCACGGGCCCCCTGGTGGAGAAGATCGAGTGGCTGCCGGTGGTCAGGGAACTGGAGGACATGGGATACAGGTTGTTCGCCACCTCGGGGACCGCCCGATTCATGAGGACCAACGGCATCGAGACCGAGACGTTGAGGTGGCCCAACGAAAGGGGGGCACCGAACAGTCTCGAGTACATAATGGATGGGAAGATCGGGCTGGTTATCAACATTCCCAAGAGCAATGAAGAAGAGGAGCTCAGCAACGATTACAGGATAAGGAGGACCGCGGTCGACAACGATATCCCCCTGATAACCAACCTTAAATTGGCACAGAGGTTGATGGAGTCGCTCAAGAGGTATGACTTCGACGAGCTCCCTATACTGGAATGGGATGAGATATGATCCCGTAGGGTCTGCCGGAGAGCCCCCTGTCCGCTTCGTTCAAGATGTTCAGAACTCTTCATCCTCATCCATTTCGGAATCCTCATCGAATTCTTCCTCTTCCAACTCCTCGTCTAGTCCTTCCTCCCAGGGATCCTCCATCTCCTCTTCGATCCCTCCGTCTCCGGAACGGACCACCAGGAGGACCACCACGATCAGTACCAGGATGACCAGTGCGATAAGGATAAGGATCCACCACGGGAATGTTCCCTCGGATTCCTTTGGCTCCACGGTATGATCCCCGGAATCATTATCCTGGCCTCCCACCACATCGATGTCAAAGGTCCCGATCTCGTTCCCATCCTTATCGTAGACGATGGCTGTCCTTTGTCCGTCGGGTACATCCACCGAGAACTCGCCGTTCTCATCGGTGACCGCTTCTTCACCTGTGTCGAAGACTACCCTGGCGCCCTCGATCGGGTTGCCTTCCTCATCGACGATCCTTCCCGTGACCTTTCCCTTCTGAGCGGTGGTGAACGACAACTCTCCTGTGAACGTGTTCCCCGCCAGGTCCTCTGCATCTATTTCGAACCTGTAATCGGCCCCGCCGGTGATATCATCCATGATTATACTGACGACATTTCCATCTATCTCCAATACAGTCGGCTCCCCATCCAGCGTGATGACCGTATTGCCGATGGGTTCAGAGAACGTTATCTCAATGGGGCCTCTGGCAGGTGCCGATGTCCCCTGGTGGGAGGCACTGACCAGCTCCGGAGCGGTGAGGTCCACGGTGAACCGGGATGTCGCCTCCGCAGTTGTACCCTCTGTATCGAAGACCCTCAGGTCAAGGGTATGCTCCCCCTCGGAGAGGTTATGGACCTGAGCACCATCTTCGCTCCCTGCGGTCCAATTCTCGGAATCGATCCTGAATTCCACCTTCTCCATGGGATGGACCATTCCGTTCAGGTTCCATCTGACCCCGAATGAGATCTCATTTATGAAGGACCCATCCGCCGGGTAGGTGATCTCAACGACAGATGCCGTGGTATCCACTGTGAACTCCACGATCCTGGATATGAAATTCCCTGCTCCGTCATAGCAGACCAACTCCAGCGAGTGCTCCCCGTTGTCCAGATCTTCCAGGAACATATTCGTCGACAGACCCACATCGGTCAGGTTCCCACCATCCAGCGCTATCAGGTACCTGCCTACTCCACTGAGCCCACCGTCACCGAGCCAGGTCGCATTCACACGATCTTCCGTCAGTACCATTCCATCGGTGGGATGGAGCGGGTCGATCACCGGGTCGGTCAGATCTATCAACAGAGTTATCTCCTCATATCCCATGAGCCCCGCTCCGTCATAGGCGGATAATCTGATCACATGGGTTCCCTCCGAAAGATCGCTCAGGGTATACTGGAGCTCCGTTCCCACATGGTGCGGCTCACCATCATCGATGGTTATCTCCAGGAATGAAATGCCCGAAAGGCGGTCGCTGGCATTGTACTCGAGATCAACGGATGTACGGTTGAACGCAGAACCGTTCTCCGGGGATAGGAACCAGACATCAGGCGCAGAAAGGTCTATGGTGACCCCAACCGATGTCTCGTTCCGGTTCCCTGCAACATCCACTGCCCTGATCCACAGGGAATGTTCTCCCTCTCCGAGGTCATGGAAGGTGTATTCGGTTGCCAGGTTCACCTCCACCCACGGACCATCGTCAGACCTGACCCATTGGTTCTCAACCCCGAGCAGGTCATCGGTGACCGTCCAGTTCATGGTCACATTATCGCTTGGGATATATGCTCCGTCAGATGGTGACAGAATGTTTATCTCCGGAGGTGTCTCGTCGTTCCAGGGAGGGAGGATCTCCCATGTATGGAGAACAAGAGGTTTGGTATCCAGACCGGAACCGGTGTTATACGGATTGTCGCCGATCCCGTCATTGTTGTTATCGGGGCCCGAATATTGGTCCCAGTAATTTCCCAGATAAGAAGAGAGATTCTTCATTCCGTACCTGTACCACATCGGCTCGGGTGAGGTCCAGGTTATCGATCCGGTTCCCGATTCCACATCGTCCATATTGGCAATGAAGTTGTTGACGTATACATTGGCATTCTGTACACCTACGAATTCAACACCGGTTCCGCCCCCTGTTATGTTGTTGCCCATGATGGTCACGGTTCCGAGGTCCGATTCGCTGTTGCCGGATTCGGATTCGGAGTGGTCTATGTGGATGAGCGATAGATCGGCACCGAACAGTTGATTGTTGGATATCGTTGTGCTTTCGATGAAGAACGATGCATCATCCGAAAGAATTGTGCTCACACCCAGGTAGATCCCGTCCACACCCACGGTCCTGAGGAACTGATTGTTATCTATGAGTATCTCCTCAATACGAACCTTGGCAGTTCCTGTCATGGTTGCCGTCGAGAATCGGACCTCGATCCCGGCACTGCTGTCGAAGATGTTCTCGGTTATGCGGACCCCCTCCATTATCGGGTCTCCCGAGATCATATTTGAACCCATCATGGCCTGATAGATGATCACCGCCTCGGATGATGATACAATGGTATTCTCAGAGATGATCCAGGGTCCCATTGTCATGCTGGCCATTCCCCCCAAATACGAAGCGAATTGGCCTCCAAGATCCATGCTGATGGCGACTCCCTCGGCAGTGATCGAATTGTTCATGATCTGGACCCCGTCCGATCTGCCAACCGATCTACCTTTTGATCTGGAACCGAAATTATTGAAGTTGTCGAAGGAGATCCCCGCCTGTCCGCTATCTATCTGATTATGGTTCATCTGGATCCAGCCAATATGGCCGCGGGCATTATCATCCATATCGGACAGACATCTGTAGTGTTCATTGATGGTTATTCCATCTCCTCCGGATACCACCACATTCTCATTCAAGGTTATGTTGCCGAAGTTGAAGACCGTATCATTGTAAAGGTCCTCTCCCAGATAATAGATGTATTCGAAAAGGATCCCGTCGTAGGTGGCACGGACATCGTTCCCGTCCATATGGAGGCCGTTGAAATCCGCAGTTGAGTTATCGTACATAGAATATCCAAGGTCATAGATCTCATAGAAATAGATCCCCGTGGCGTTGCTCACGATAAGATTATCATTGATCAGTATCAGATCCATACTGAAGGTGGACGTGCCGTACATTGAATTTGCAAAATATTCGATGTACCCCAGATAAATGCCGTGGTCGTTGGACATTATTTCATTTCCGTTTATTTCGATATTGTCCATGGTGAAGGTGGACCTCTCCTCCATTTCGGATCCGAAATAATAGAATTCGTAGATATAGATGCCATCATAATCCGCCGTGATGACGTTGTCATTTACCTGGACCGACCCCATGGCGAAGGATGACCAGTTGTAAAGATTATATCCGAAGTATTCCAGGTAATATATGTATAGACCTTCACCGACGGATCTGATCGTATTCCTGTTGAACTCGATGTTCTTCATTTCAAAGCTAGAGTTATCATAGAGCGTATATCCGAAAGAATCGAAATAGTTGGAATATATACCGGTCTGGTTCGAGATGATGATGTTATCATTTATCAGAATACTATCCAATTGCACACTTGAATATCCGTAAAGATATGTTCCCCAGCAATCGAAGTAATACAGGTATATCCCGTTGTCATCGGAGACAATGGTGTTATTGCATATTGAAATATCATCCATGGTGAAAGTCGAGGCTCCTTCCATTCTATATGCAACGTATTCGAAATCATACCAGTAGAAACCGAGATCTCCGGCCCGGATATCGTTCATGTTGAAATCGATCCTGCCAAGGGTAACATCGGCATTGTCCGAGAGGTCATAGCCGATGTCGTAGAACTCAGATATGTATATCCCATCATCTCTTGCCCTTATCCTGTTTGATGATACATTGATATCGCCCAGGATGAGAACGGAATCGCCTTCCATATCGTAACCTATGTATTCGAAGTAATCCCAGTATAATCCGTAATATCCCCATATGTCATTGTCAATTACCGAGATATCTCCCATCTCAACCCTGGATCCGTCATGCATGTAGTAGCCGATCTCGTAAATGTATAGTTCGATACCCGAATATCCGGGTTGGCCATCCGAACCGTATACCTCGTTTCCCTTGATCAGCAGATCTCCGATGAAGAAGGTGGATCTATCGTACATGTCCGCGCCGAGATAGTAGTAATAGACATAGATCGCGTCATTCTTGGATACCACATGATTATCGATTATGGTGACATCTCCTATCTCACCATGGGACTCATCGTAGAGGTAATAACCATCCTGCACTTCCACATATATCCCGTATCCGGACCTTAGGACTTTGTTGTTCCTTATCAGAAGAGACCCGGTTACGGTCTTTGAATTATGATGAAGATGGGCACCTGAATATGAATTGTAAAGATACACACCGTAACTGCCCCCGTCCATGGTATTTCCCTCAATGGTGACGTTACCGGATTCGAGGTAGGTGTCGTTGTAGAATTCCCTCCAGTAAGCGAAATTGTTGATGTATATGGATTCGGAGAAACCCGAGGTCCTGATGATGTTGTCGGATATCGTCACATCCCCCATATGGACCGTGGTGGTGCCATATAGGTATTCCAGATCGTAGTAATTCAGGTTGATACCGCCATCATCATGTTCCAGTATCCGATTGTCCCGGATCAGGACCTCGCCGATATCCACATCGACATCCTCCAGGTATCTGATATTGTCACCGTTGAAGTCCAGACCCAGGCCGTGCCCCCTCATTACGTTCTCCCTCATTATGAAATCACCGATCTCGACGGAACCGCCAGTTACATCCTTGATATCTATCTCGAACTCTATGAAATCGCTTGCTGTGGCAACCGATCTCATATGATTTTTCAGAAAAATATAATCTCCGAGTTTCGCGTGGGTCACCTTCTCATGATCGAAGTCCAGATCGATCTTCACCTCAACGGAGTTGCCGGTACTGCTCTTTGTTACCACATTATCCATGAAAATCAATCCCTCACCGATGTATGATGTTTGGAGATCGACCCCGGTTATCTCTATGTAGAGATCCCTTGTGTTCTTGAAGAACTCGTTCCCCGAAATATTGTGGCCAAGGGTACTGGAATACACAGCAATATTGAAGTTGGTTATGTTGAACTCCGTAATTGTCACGTTATGTGCTCTCAGATAGAATCCGTTGTTCGTGATGGGGGCTGCAAGCGGGACCAGTTCTACACCTGTTCCACCCATTATCCATATCTCGTCGCTTACAACCACCTCTTCCTGATACGATCCGCTGGAGACCAGGACCATATCACCGTCACTGCATAGGTCAACAGCACCCTGGATGGTTGCAGAATCATAATCCGGGGTTGGTCCGACAGTATACGTATCTCCGTCGTAATCGATCCTGGAAGGAGGTGCGGCCCAACCCGGGAAAACCTCGTCTTCTGTCTCCGGTCCACTCTCGGCTTGTACGGGTTGGAATATGAGCGCCGAAGAAGCTGTCAGTAGCAATACGATCATGATCGAAAAGCTTGTCTTTAATTGTAATCCCATGTCCGTTCCCCCATTTCTAGTTAAATGTGATAACTATTTCATTGTAATTATAGATTTACCTCCTGAACTATGCGCGTTCCATCGAAGGTATTTCGATCTCCTCTGCCCGATCCGGTCTCTCAGCGGGTGCGCCGCACGATATGCAGGTGCTTCTACCCTCTGGTATGAGCGTTCCGCATTTTTCACATATCATATTATTCCCCGGGATATGATAGGAGCAATTTCATTTTAGAACCTATCATGATGAACAGGACCGGGGCCCACAATGTTCTCATCAATAGATGTCCCACTCTATTTTTCCCCTCTCCCTGAACCTCCTGGAGAGCACCTTCAGGAGAGCAGGTGTTACCAATGCCATTATCACCGCGTTGAAGACCACTGCGGAGTAGAGGTCTCTGCCGATTATACCGCTTGCGAGCGCTACTGATGCCAGTATCAGGTCAACCGCGGCCCTTCCGTTCATACCGATGCCCACAAGCAGTGATTCGTGCCAGTTGAGACCGGATATGCGCGCCCCCATTCCCGCACCGAATACCTTGCCCACAAACCCCAGAACGATAAGGAGAGGAACAAGCGGGGACATCGCGACCCCCGAGAAGGTAACGGAAAAACCCACCCATGCAAAGAAAATTGGAGCAAAGAAGCCGAAGGACCACCTGCCTATTGCCTGCTGGGTCCTTCTGTTGAGGGAGCTCCTGATCGCCATCCCTCCCAGGAAGGCGCCTATCATCAGATGGAGACCCATGAAATGGGCCATCACTCCGAACAGGCCAGCTATCAATATGGTCAGTCCCACACTTTCGGTGGTCCGGATGTCCCTCAGGTCCTTGAACATCCATTTCATGAGCCTGGGTATCAAAAAGATGGCCACCAGGACGAATAGAACGGCGAGGACAACGGACTCACCTATGGAAAGTATACTGGGCAGATGTCCTGTTGCGGATATGGAAAGAAGTATGGAGAGTATAAGGATGCCAATTATGTCATCCACGATGGCGGCGTTTATTATGGTCATCCCGAACCTGGTCCTGATCCCGTCGATCTGTATCAAAGTGGCGATGGAGAGCGCCACCGCGGTGATGGACAGGGCGCCGCCGACATAGAGCGCGACGATGACATCGCCGAGATAGAGGTAGGTACCCAGGAAACCCAGCGCGAACGGGATGACCACACCGAAGGATGCCGTCAGTATGCCGGTCCTGAAAGAGGCAAGGAAGTCCTTTATCCTGGTCTCCATGCCCGAAGCGAACATGAGCATAACGATTGCAAACTCCATGAGGAACCCGGTGACATCCCCGACCTTCTCTGGGTTCAGATCATCAATTACCGGCTGGAAGGTCTCTATCGAGAAAAGGGAGTTTACACCACCAAGGAGCATGATGAAAAGCGGTCCGAAGACAAGCCCTCCGAATATGTTGCCCACGATGGTTGGGAGCTTGAACCTTTCCGCTACCTTCCCGAAGAACAGCGCTGCGGTTAGCAGCAGTAAAAGGTAGAGGAAATTGAACATGAGAGAGGAGCTAACAACAACTCCCGTATAAAAGTTATGATTGCTCAGTAGCCTTCCTCTACCCAACCCTTTTCAATGAACTTTTTGCATGCGAACTTCAACATCACCGGGGTCACCACCGCCATGAAGGCGGCGAATATTACCACGGCGGAGAAAAGGTCCCTCTCAATGATCCCCGCCTGTAGGGCCACCGAAGCAAGTACCAGCTCAACGGCGGCCTTGCCGTTCATGCCCACTCCGACAAGGAACGACTCCGCCCAGGTAAGACCCGATATCCTGGCCCCGATCCCGGCACCGATGAGCTTGCCGGAGAACCCCAGAACTATCAGTAAGGGAACCAGGGGTGAGAAGGCGAGACCGGAGAACGTCACCGAAAAACCGATCCATGCAAAAAAGACCGGGGCGAAGAAACCGAAGGACCATCTGCCGATGGACCGTACGGTGTTCCTGTTGATGGAATCCCGGACCGCCATCCCTCCCAGGAAGGCGCCGATCATCAGATGCAGCCCCATGACATGGGCGATCACGGCGAAAAGCCCTGCCATCAGTATTCCGAGACCGACCTTCTCGGTGGTCCTGAGCTCCTTGAGGTTCCCGTATATCTTCTTCAAAAGCTTCGGCACCAGGAAGATGGATACCAGAACGAAGAGCACCGACAGCGTGATGGTGCTCCCTAGGGAGAACACATCGGGGAGCCTGCCGGTGGAGGAGAAGGAGAGCAGCACCGAAAGGATGATTATACCGATTATATCATCGACGATGGCTGCGTTTATTATGGTCATGCCGAACCTGGTCCTTATGGCATCTATCTGGATCAGGGTGGCGATGGAGAGCGCCACCGCGGTGATGGACAGCGCGGCGCCGACGTAAAAGGAGACCAGTATATCACCAATGTACAGATACGCCCCGGCGAACCCGAAACCGAAGGGAACTAATATGCCGAAAGCAGCGGTCAAAATCCCGGTCCTGAAGGATGCTATGAAATCCTTAATCCTGGTCTCCATCCCTGAAGAGAACATGAGCATTATGACCGAGAGGTCGACGATGAAGAATATCTCCCGCTCGGCGGTCTCCGGGGATAGGAAGGTTATCATATTGGATATGTTGCCCATGCAAATATCGGGATCCGGCAAGGCGAGGAAAAATAGAAACACTGGGCCTGCGAAGAGGCCTCCAAGGATGTTGCCCACGATGGTGGGCTGGCCGAACCGCTCCATGACCTTGCCGAAGAAGATGGCCGAGATGAGCAGAAGGAGAATATAGAGAATTGCCTCCATGCCATGGGACAACGATGTCAATGTATGTAAAAATTGCAGAAAAAAGCGTTATATGCCCACCGGATCAGGCCTCTGCTTTGACAGGAGCGTCATCGGATGCCTGCGCGGAGGTCCCGTTTTTGGGATAGACGAGGTTCTCCCTGCCTCTCTTGAACCTCTCCACGAGCCCCAGTTCATCGAGCTGACCGATGTGGTAGCTGACGATCATCCTGCCCATGCCGAGATCCTTTCCGATCTTGGACTGGGAGCTTCCGGGGTCCTTTCTCACTGCATCCAGGACCTTCTTCTGGTTACCCACCACTATCGGCCCCTTCTTGTACATGCCATCGAGGAAGAACCTCCGGTACGATCTGTCCTGTCTGGAGAACAGGAGCTCCTGCTGCTCCAGCATGTTTATATGATGTGTGAGCACCCCGTGTGCCAGGTCGAGGTCCTTCCTGATCTGAGAATAGTATGCACCGGGGTTCTCTTTCAGATAGTCGACTATTCTCTGCCTGGTCTCGTGGTCCAGAAGCCTGTCCTTCCTTATCTTGGAATAGATGCCTATGGTCAGACCGACTAAGATCGCTGCGGCAAGGAAGAGGAAAAAGATACCCCATATTGCAATGAGAGCTGAAGACCCCTCTTCATCCTCCTCAGCACCAGGAGCAACATCGTCGTCATCATCGTCCACCACCGAAGGGTCAGATGGATCAGTGGGGTCCGAACCCATCTGATGCTCGGCAAGGTTCGAATATCCGTCATCATCAAGGTCCCCGTCAGCGTCCGAGGGGTCGTTGGGATCGAGTCCGTAGGCAACCTCCCAGCCATCATCCATGCCGTCCGAATCCGTATCGTTGGACCCGGGGTCCGTGGAGTTTCTGTATTCCTGGACGTTGGTAAGCCCATCCCCGTCCGGGTCCCCGTCCGCATCGGAGGGGTCAGTTGAGTTCAGACCATGCTCTGCCTCCCATTCATCATCCATCCCGTCCTGGTCGTTATCCGTTATCTCCTGTGAGATCGCCGAGAAGGAGAAAATGGCGAGGAGACAGAGGGCCAGGGCTGTGAAGGTTGATAATATTCTCCCAAGGCCCGCCGTCCCCTCTCTTTTCATTTATACATCTCCTCCTCTCTTAATGTCCCATTGTCGATTTAACTTGCTCGGTCCCGAAAGCCGGCCTCCTCGCAACTCCACCACCGATTCTGAGGCTGTCCGCTTTGGATCGACCGGCCCTTTCTCGTCCTGCCGGACGACCTTACCGCCGCCAAGATCATTATCAGACCGGGTATCGGGAAAAGGAAGAACCTGGCCCTGTTCCTCGGCCATGATCCGGTCGCCCTCATCACACAGATGAAGCTCAACGCAGCAAGCGGAGTATACATCGCTCCCACGGGGCACCTCCAGCCGGGATCCCTTCTTCTTCGATCTCATCTTTCACACCTTGAAGCGCCGCGCGCCTTTTCGTGTGAAGAACATGCAAAGGAGTATTAAAACAAAGATTGGAACAACTGTTTTACAATCACTATCTTCCCGGTATCCTCCCCTTCCTGCCGCATTCCGGGCATCTGTACTTGGAACCCTTGAAGTCCGATGGGATCTCTATCTCTTCCCCGCACTTGCAGCTAACGGTGATGATATCCTCTTCCTCCCATTCGTCCTCTTCGACATCCTCCCATTCATCCTCGTCCTCTTCGAGGTCGCCCCACTCCTCCTCGTCCATGTCCTCGAGCTCCTCGACCTCTTCGAACTCTTCTTCCTCCTCTTCCCATTCGTCCTCCTCGACATCTTCCCATTCCTCTTCCTCCTCCGATATCGATGGCATCACACCCTCGGGCAGGTCCACCTCGACCTCAACGTCCAGGTCAAGGTCTGGTCTGGGAGCAGGTTCTGGGGCCACCTTTGGCTCTTCCTCGGCCCCAAAGAACGTTCTGGTCAGCTCGGAGAGGTCCTCTTCGACCTCTGGCTCCTCATGGATCTCCTCCTCCGTTGGTGCCTGTTCGGGTTCGGCCGAAGGCGCTCCCCAACCTCCCGGAGAATAGAGCTCCTCGGCGCTGGGAGGTGCCTCGCCCTCTTCTTCCTCTGCCCCCTCTTTCGCTCCGGGCATCTTGGAGGTATCGAACAGGGGAACATCCTTCTCTTTCTTCCTTCCTCCCCAGATTATCAAGAACAGGAATATGAGAACAAAGAGGAGTATCGCACCCATTATGATGAGTGCCATAGCCCAACCAGGAACGGCCAGACCGCTTGCAACATCGTCATCATCATCGATCTCTCCCCTGTTATCCACCAGATATGAATTGCTGGAGACGAACTCTGATGTCAGGTTGTCCGAATCGGTAACGGTTATCCTGACATCGTATCTGAAAGAGTCAGGATATACCCTCTGCCCCTCATCATCCACCTCCGTGGTGTCCCATTCTATGTAGAAAGAGATATTCTTCCAGGGCGTGAATGTACCTCCCGTGGTGGTCCGTTCCAGTCCCTCGAGCTCCCTCCATGTCCCCTGGACCCTGATCTCCACTTTGATGCTCCCCGGAGGAAGAGGCTCATCGTCCGATACCTTGAAATTCAATCCGACCACACCGGATAGCGGTACGGAACTGTCCGGAAGGTCTGCGATGATAACCGCCTGGTGGGGGTTCTTGACCTTGACCCCGTCCACCCGGGATACTCCTGTGAGGTTGTCATCGTCAGTTACCGTTGCACGGATATCATACAGACCGTTCATGACCGAGGAGGTATCCCAGGTGACCTGTGCCGTCGGATCGTTGAATACGGGGCGGTCCATTGACGTCCAGATATCCTCACCCGACCTGCTGTATTCAAAGACGATATTGCGGACCCTGAAGTTCAGGTCCCTGTCGCTGACCACAGCGGTGAATGTGTAAAGACCCGAAAGGACATCTCCGGGGGAGACCCCGGTGAGGGATATGGTGGGTGCATACTCGTTGTCCACATATATGGAAGCGTTCATGATGCCGTTGGTGCTCATGAATGTCCGGTCCTCGGCCCAGACCATAAGATCATATGCACCGTTCACTACCGTGGTGGTGTCCCACACATAATAATAGGTATCGTTCCCGCCATATGTCATATTGGAGACCGGATCGTACAGTTGCTTGTCAGCCCTCTTTATATTGAATACCACCGGCTCCTTCAGATCGTCGTCCGGGTCCGTCACCTTCGCAGTGACATTGACGATCCCCTGCACCGTCGTATTGGCGATGGGTGAGCTGATGTTCACAACAGGGGCATATAAGTTGTTGATCACCACGGGTCCAACGTTGCGGTCCTCCCTACCGAGCCCATAGACGGTGGTTGCGTTGACCATGAACCATATCTCTCCATCCCGGAGCTTCTCCGTGTCCAGGACCACCACATAATCCAGGCCCCCGGCCCCGGACGAGGAGCTGGTGTTCCCGAACTCGACCCAGCTCTCATTGTCCATTGAGTAGAAGAACCTCACCGGAAGGTCCAGTTCCTCGTCGGAGGGGACGCTTATCCTTGCCGAGATATCCTGGTTGCCTCTGATCTCCGCACCGTCCCTGGGATAGTTCAGGTCCACGAAGGGTGGGGCATGGTTCATTACATCCACACGGTCGGTGTAAAGAACACTTGTGAGGCCAAAATCATCGGTTGCCGTGAACTTGAAGAAATAACCTGCGTTCTCGAAGAGTGTCGTGTTCCAGTCCTTTATTCCAATGTCACCTTCTATCCTGTCCGGTTCTCCGTCCCCGATGGGAACCCAAGACCTGTTGTCGCTGGACCTGTAGAAGCGTATGTCCTCGGGGCCAACATCTCCGTCCACATCGGTGACCCTGACCCTCATCTCGATTTTGCCGGAGACCTCTGCATGACGCCGGGGACTTATGATATCGAGTTCAGGTGGGAACGGGGAGCGGTCGGCCCTGATGTATACCAGTCTTCCGGACCCGTTCCACCCGAAGAGCATCACCTCGGGGTAGTCGTTGTTGTCCCTGTCACTGATGTTCACCATCTCGAACCCGAGGGAACGGATGCCGGAAGGGGCCTTGTCCAGATATCTTGCATCCGAGATCGTCAAGGTCGAGGGGCCCATGGGCAGGTCGAAGGTATAGAGAAGTCCTGTGCCGTTCTCTTCAGCGGCTGCCGATGGTTCCGAGACCAGTAACGCAGCCCCTTCGGTAAAAGGGGAGGGCGGAAGAGGGTTCATACAATATCCGAAATCACTTCCGGATGGCCCCTCTATGGTGTGATTTGCCATGTAATGGTTGATGGCAGGAAGGGTGAGCCAGTACGGTTCATTCCCCCTGAATATCCTGATCTTGCCATCCTGGGGTGATGAGACCACAAGGTCGTTCGACCCGTCATCATCTGCATCAGCGATCTCAAGGTATCGTCCCAACTGTCCGGCGCCGGTAAGGTATCTGGTCTCGTTGGTGCTGTTTCCGTATATCTGGATAATGTTGACCTCACCTCTGTCCGGGGAGGAATATACAAGAGAGTTCCATCCACTGCCGAACATGTCCAGGTCCACGGTCCTGGTCCTGTTGTTGACGCTCCCCGTCTTCAGGTCGACATTATATTCCACTATCGGGGATGCCCCCTGGGAGTAGAGGACGGCCTCGGGATCGGATGACATATCTCCTTGGGAGAGGACCATCATGTCCTCCTTCTCGTCCTCGTTCATCCTGCCGACCTCTATGTGCGAACCGAAAAAATGTGAGCCGGGTCTGGTGAGCTCCAGCTCTGCCCACCCGGTGCTGAAGACGGCGCCGCTGGAGGCTCCGTTCACATCTATGGAGTTGAATATGTAGACCACGCCTGAACCGTTGTCTGCGTTGGGCGCCCCGATCACGATGTCCTTCCAGCCGTTGCCCGAATAGTCCCAGGGGGCAAGACTCTTTCCGAAGAGCGAATGGGGGTCGCCATTGATCACAAGGTCAGCATTGACCACATCGAGGTCCCTGAACCCGCTGCCCCTCCCCCAGAATATGGCAACGGAGCCGGAATCTATACCGTTGGTGTTCCTGGTGGGATAGGTCAGGGCGATATCATCATAACCATCCTCGTTCAGGTCCCCGAGGGGTATTATATCCTGCAGATTGAAGGGTGAGGTTTGCGAACCCTCGCTCACCTCAAGATACTTCAGTCCGCTGGAACCAATGTATACTTCCAAAGGAAAAGAGAATATCAATAGTATAACTGCCGAAATGACAATCGCCTTGGCGTATGTCCTGCTGTGATTGCTCATCATACCTGTCCCCCGAGCGGTATCCGAGACCATATCTGGGCTGTGAAGAAGCAATTGCATTATTCGGTTAAATAGATATTCCTGTACTGGTCCTTGGTCTATGAATATTCCTTCAGAAACTCCTCCACCACCTCGATGCCGGCCTGGCCCTGAATGAAGCCATTGTACTGCTCCCTTGGCGTGGTCTCCCTGGCGATAGGGGTCTTCATCATCCTGTTCACCGCCTCTTCATCCTGTACCTGGCCGAGGACCCAGCCGAGCTTGCAGTAGGCCACCTCCGGAAGCATGTTGTCAAGCGGCACCACCCCCCTTGCCATGAGGTCCCTCCCGGTATCGTAGACGAACATCTGCGTGTACCCATACAGGGTCTGCACGGACATGAACATGTGGATCCCTTCCTCGTGTGCCCTCTGGATCGGGTCGTAGAGCGGTTTGTTGACATGCCCCAGTCCGGTTCCGGCGATTATTATGCCCTTGTAACCCTTGTCGATCATGTTCTCGAGTATGTCAGGGTTCATATTGGGATAATAATAGAGCACGGCAACGCGCTCCTCGAAATCGGGATAGACCCTGACCTCGGTGTCGTCCCTCCTTTTCTTGTAGTCCTTCTTGAAATAGGTGAAATTCCCGTCCTGGACCATGCCTATCGGGTAATCCCCCAGGGTCTTGAACGTGTTCCTGTAGGAGGAGTGCATCTTCCTGACCCGGGTCCCGGGATGAAGGTAGATGAACTTGTCGGAGGTTGTGCCGAACATGGTGACAACCACTTCCGCCACATCGGAGTAAGCGGCGGTGGTGACGGAACCGATGAGGGTCCTTGCCGCATCCGAAGAAGGACGATCAGAGGAACGCTGGCTTCCCACACACGCGATCGGGACAGGGGTCCCCTGCACCATAAAGGAGAGTGTGGCGGCAGTGTAGTGCATGGTGTCGGTCCCGTGTCCTATGACGATGCCCCTTACACCTCCCTGGATCTCCTTCTTTATGTTCTCCGCAAGGATCTTCCACTGATGGGGGCCCATATTCTCGGAGAATACGCCGAAGAGCTTTGTTGTTCTGATATTTGCAATGTCAGCGAGCTCCGGGACCGCACCGAAGAGCTCACCCGGTGTGAAGGCGGGGATAACCGCTCCGGTCCTGTAATCCAGCCTTGATGCTATGGTGCCCCCGGTGCCCAGGATGGTGACATTGGGTTTCTTCTCGTCGTAGGGGAACTCCTTTTCGGGGATCTTGTAGTTTGCTTTCTTGGAGCCCTTGTGCTCTATTGAAATGACATTGTCATAACGTATACCGATGTTGTATCCCGTTATCATCTTCAGGACCAGATGCTCGTCGTTACCGGCCGACCTCGGAAGAAGTATACCCTCCACCTTACCCTCCGGTGTCTCGATGACCATTCTATCCCAGACAGCTGCCCTTTCCCTTTTCAGCACCTCAAGAGCGGAGCCTCTGTATCCTTGATAGGTATCGTCGTCCGTCAATGGAACACCGTTTGCAGGGTATGAAGCTTTCATAGATAACGGTTTCTTTGCTTTTCGATCTTTACCGGAAAGGATCTCGGTGCTCAAAGCACCATGCCAGTGAGAATTATGCCGACCACCAGGGTGCCGGAACCCACCACGTCCATGCAGGCGGTGAGTATCGGTATCACCACGTTGTCCGGGTCCAGACCGATCTTGAATGAGACATATGCGGCGTAATACGCCATCGCCGAGGTGATGCAGGTTATCAGCACGGACCCTATGAGAAGGGTCAGGAGCAGTTCCAATATTATGATGGGGATCCCACCAAGAAGGCCGAGCAGGTACGCCCCGATCCCCAGGATGGTGAACACGACAAATGAGATCAGAAGCAACGATATCGAAGAGGAGATCGCAAGGTCACTGGGGGATCTGGTCATCTTGGTCTGCCCCAGATATGCGGCGGAGGTGACCCTGGACCCGAGTATGGAGCCCATGGAACCTCCCTGGCCGTTGAAAGCGGGGATCAATATGAGGAAGATCGTACCCCTGAGCATGGTATCGAAGGCTGCACCGAGGACGAGGCCGGACATGGTGGAGATGATCACGGCCAGAACGGCCACGGGCGTGGCCTCCCTCAGTATCAACCTGGACCCTATCTGGTCAGAGAAGGAGATGGAAATGACGATGGTCAGGATCACAAGCGCTGCCGTGATGGACACGACCCATACCACTTCACCGGGCAGGTTGAGGGACAGGTAAGCGCAAAAGAACAGAATTGGTATCGTCAGTATATCCCCTGCCGAGGCTATGATGGGGGCGGAAACGTTGTCCGGGTCCCAACCTTTCCTGAACGCTGCAAATGTTATCCCGAAGGATATGCAGAACATCAAAAAGCCGGATATGACCGCTGCTATGATGGAGATGAAGAGAAGCTCGTGCACCCCGGCCATCTCCATGGAGAAGATAACACCGATCACTATGCCGACTAGGGGGATGGCAAGGGACAGGAGAACCAGCTGGATACCCGACGCCAATAGCTGTACCTTGAGCTCCCTGTTCTGTTTGAAATGAGGCTCTATATCCCCCAGGTGAAGCTTGGAGCCCAGCCTGGCGGCCAAAGCACCGAAGATATTCCCCCTCAGTCCCACCGTCGGTGGAAGTATCATGAGCAGACCGGGTACGAGAACAAGGTATTCCTCGAAGGAGCCCAGGAAATAACCGGGAAAGAGATCGATGACGGCACAGGCCAAAAGTACGAACAATGATTGTCTGAGAAGGACCTTGTCAGGTCTGAGCCGTCTCCGGGCACCGCTTACCAACCTATCCTTCAGCGCACGGGCTGACATCGGGGCTTTTGACCTGTGCTCGGTCATACCTACGAATGTCAAGGCCCATACCTCCTGAGGTCGCTCGTTGATGCGGTCCTTCCTCTTTCATGACGGATCTACCTCGTCGGAGGGCAGGTCGGCGCCCTCCAACAATGGTGCGTAGAATATAACCCTTATAAATGAATTCCTTCCACCCCTGAGTCCAGTACCTATGGTTTAGATTCTCAGGTGAACAACCTGTGGTTGTGATAAGTATTTATAGAAGCGTGGATGGAGCAAAGGTTATTTATAGAAGTGAACAATACACCGAGCACTCTCAATAAAGGAGGTTATGATCGACATGTATGCAGGAGGAACACCCATCCTTGTTCTCAAGGAAGGGACCGAAAGAGAAAGTGGAAAAAGAGCACAGTTCAAGAACATCGCGGCCGCAAAGCAGATCGCCGAGGCCGTGAGGACCACCCTTGGTCCGAAGGGCATGGACAAGATGCTGGTAGACTCCATGGGGGACGTGGTCATCACCAACGATGGTGTCACCATACTCAAGGAGGTCGATGTGGAGCATCCCGCAGCCAAGATGGTCATCGAGGTGGCAAAGACCCAGGACGAGCAGTGCGGCGACGGGACCACCACCGCCGTGATCTTCGCAGGAGAGCTACTCAAAATGGCAGAAGCCCTTCTGGAGAAGAATATCCACCCCACCCTCATAACGGAGGGGTACAGGCTTGCTTCCGAGAAGGCCACCGAGGTCCTCAACGAGACCGCCATGAACATAGATGATGACAGGGAGGTATTGATCAACATAGCAAAGACCTCCATGACCGGGAAGGCCGCGGGCGACAAGAAGGACATCCTTGCCGAAATAGTGGTAAGGGCCGTCCAGGCTGTTGCAGAGGATAAGGAGGGCGTGAAGACCGCCGACATAGACAACATCAAGGTGGAGAAGAAACAAGGCGGCTCCATAAACGACACCGAGCTCATCGAGGGCATCATAGTGGACAAGGAAAGGGTCCATGATGCAATGCCCACCCTGGTAAAGGAGCCAAAGATAGCACTGATCAACGCGGCATTCGAGGTCAAGAAGACCGAGGTGGACGCAAAGATCCAGATCACCGACCCCGATCAGTTCCAGCAATTCTTGGCCAACGAGGAGAAGTACCTGAGGGAGATGGCCGAGAAGGTCGAGTCAGCAGGGGCCAACGTCGTGTTCTGCCAGAAGGGCATCGACGACCTGGCACAGCATTTCATGGCCAAGAAAGGGATCTTCGCCGTCAGGCGCGTGAAAAAATCCGATATGGAGAAGCTCTCCAAGGCCACCGGTGCCAAGATCGTTTCCAATCTGGAGGACCTCTCCGCGGGCGACCTCGGAAAGGCAGGAACCGTCGAGGAGAGGAAGATAGGCGGGGACGAGATGACCTTCGTCACCGACTGCACCAACGCCAAGGCGGTGTCCATCCTCATCAGGGGAGCCTCCGAGCACGTCATCGACGAGATCGAAAGGGGAATGCACGATGCACTCTCCACGGTGGCCGTTGCAATAGAGGACGGCAAGATGACCGCCGGCGGAGGAGCTGCGGCGGTGGAGATCGCAAGGGAGCTCAGGACCTTCGCCATAAACACCGGCGGAAGGGAGCAGTTCGCCATCGAAGCTTTCGCAACTGCTCTCGAGGTTGTCCCGAGGACACTTGCCGAGAACGCGGGTCTGGACCCGATAAGCACCATAATAGACATCAACAAGGCCCACTCCGAGGGAAAGAAGCTCCACGGAGTGAATGTCTACACCGGTCTTATCGAGGACATGAGGGCACTCAACGTCCTGGAACCCCTCAGGGTCGGCACCCAGGCCATCCAGGCAGCCACCGAGACCGCCAACATGGTGCTGAGGATCGATGATGTGATCGCATCCAAGGCCGGAGAAGGCGGCGGAGGCGGCGGAATGCCGCCCGGAGCAGGCGGAATGGGCGGAATGCCACCCGGAATGGGCGGAATGGACTACTGAAAGCCCATAAAGGTTTTTTTAAGGAGGGGGCGTGCTCCCCCTCCATTTTTTCATCATATAATAAATGAAAGTAAACATGCGTTTCCTATAACCCCTATCCGTAAGTTTTTGCTAAATACTTTCATGAATGGAAATATCATGCTTTTTTAACGTTCTCAAGGGTTTTATTGCCTTTTCTTTAAATTTCCTTTTTCCGTTGTTATTGTTCATTAATACGACTCTCTCTATATTTTACAGGGTGTTGCGTGAACAAGATAGGAACATAAACTGTGAAATCTTTTTAAAAATTTTTGAACAACATAGAAAAAGAAGTCCAATGAAGTCATATTATGGGATTATATGATGTATTATGGCCATTGTCGAAGAATATGGACAAAGCTAAAGCTGATTTCTTGGACAGGTGTTTCCCGGTTATCGGTCAGACAAGAGCTGTTCGTTTACGCATGGATCCTCTCAAGTCTTTCTCAACAGCAGTCTTTGCCTGAACAAGCTGACCGATCAAACAAATATTTAAATTCATTCCGGAAATAAAATATGTTGTTACTGCAATGCTCTTATGATCTATCCAGCGAGGGATGGATATGAGTCGCTATCGATGTATACGTAGTATATTTATTGGAATAATTGCAGGTCTGTTCGTGACAACCTTATACCTCAATTTGTTGGTCGAGCCTGTAGAACCCTACAATGAAACAGATTCGTTCAAGGGTAAGGGAGTACACATAGACCTGGACTTTGAAACTGATAGAACCTCCGGTTACGATTATCTTTCTACACAGGAGATTCGGAGAATTCGATTCAATGACGATCTGTCACAGCCTCAATTATTCACTTTTGAATACGGGGAGAGATCCATAACCATGAATTCATTTGGTTTTTATGAGGAAGGTGTAACGAACAGAAATGAAAATGATTATTTGTATGGAAAAAAGAATATTGATAGATATAGTTTCTCGAATCCAATCAATTCAAACAAACTTACTATACAGAAAAGATTGTTTTTTGATTTGGAATACAAAACGACGATCAGTGGGATCAAAGAAACATTGATCTTGAAGTCACGCCCTCAAAACCTTACCAATGATCTGGTTTTCAGATCTTCTTTCGTCATCGATGATGATCTTACTCCGATGAAGAATTCCGGCGACATCAAGTATCAACAAAACGAAATAAAACAGGATTTTTATTTGTATGATGAGACCACTCACCAAAATATATATCGGATACCTTCTCCCATCCTGACCACATCACCTGTCGATTACACGACCGAGCAAGGTAAATTATCTATGTTGAACTCGATTCAAACCTACAACCTCGAACATCGGTATGTGGAAGGAAAAACAAATCTGTATTATGAAATAGTCATACCGAAAGAAATCTTGCTGGATACTACGAATTACCCTTTGCATATTGATCCATCCATTTCGACCTTTAGCGGATATGCTTATTATAAAGGATATGACAACGGTTCGTTATCGTATTATGACGGGAGCACCGTCAACTGGTATAATGATGTCGACCGGACCCTGATCATCGATGGAGATCTGACCGTGGGTCTGAACGAGACCTTGATTTTTGATTATGTCAATGTCAAAGCAAACACCCAAAACACCAAGATAGAAGTTGAAAATGGAGGAGCGTTATACATACTGAATGAAACTACTACAACAAAAACATCCAACAGCGACGGATATACCATCCATTACAAATACGGAAGCTGTGGCCAGATAATGAATAGTACCGTGGAGAAGGTTAAATATCTGAACGGAATCGAGATTGCTGCCTCAGATGTTCAAATCATCAATAATACCGTTAAACATGGAGACGATTATGGCATATACATTGATCAGGTTGTACCTGTCATTATGAATAATACTTTGTATGATCACACCACCGGCATTTATGTTTCTCCGTTTTCTAATCCTACAATCGTAAATAACCGGATCAATAACACTGAAACAGGTATCAAGTTCGAGAGTTCAAACATCTATGAAGATTTTTCGGATTCACAGCTGATAGAAAAACTCGTCGGAACCGAACTCAGCACAGAGAAGATCATCTATGATGATGGATATTCCAATTACGCTCCTCAATGCGATTCCATCACAGTGGATTCCACATACCAACCACTATACTGCAAAGAACATCTAAATGACGGACTTACAGAGGATGTAGGCCGGAACCAGTGGTCCAGTTCTACGGGCGAACCACATTATGCGATCTACGACTTTGGAGAAACTATCAATATCTCTGAGTTCAAGGTCTATCATCGGGAAGATTTCATCACTCGTGATTTCCTGATCCAGACATGGACCGGGTCCAGCTGGACCACTCAGTTCAATGTGAACGATAACACGGAACAAACAACAACTCACAAATTGGGTTCGATTGTATCAACCCAGAAGGTCAGATTGTATGTGACGGATTCCAATAACGGTATCGATAGCATCACCCGAATACTGGAACTTGAGGTTTATTCGGAATCAGAGATACCAAGTGCTCATTATTACCTATCGGATACTATTAACCTGTATGGTGATGACTCGATATACGGAAATCTATTGATGGAAAAAACCGAACCTGGTGACTCTCAGATGTATGTTTCAATCCTTGATGGAGAAACCAATACCACCATCGATGGTTTTCATCAACTCGAATCAGAATCTATTGATCTCCGCTGGATCAATACCTCCAAGCATACATCAATCAAAATCAAAACTGAATTTGAAAAGAGTGGATCCGATACACCTACATTGTATGGTTGGTCTCTGTATTTCACTCCTTATCGTAGCCTGGAATGTGATTACAGTTCCGATGATGACCTTGAAGATTCTCACGAAATCATGATCCAGAGCGGGAAAGCCATCCTGAATGCTACAAATGTGACCTGGAACGAGCAATGGGACTCCGGCTGGGATGATAACTGGTCCGTGTCCGAAACCGAGGATGGAGGTGATAGTTCCGTAAAGACCGATCATTGGACGGATTCGGGTAATGATATACTGGTCACCGGAAAGAGTCTGCAATCCAATCCCGGTCACGACGGAAATATCCAGTTATCAAAATACTTCGGTGAAGTGGACCCAAACTGCACAATCCAGACCAGATTCGAGGGAAGAATCATGTATTATGACTATAACGCCGCAGATATTTTCATTATACTTCATGATAGCACCAATTCAACCAAACGGCAGATAAGATGGACAACAAGAGATTCTGATTACGATTCGGGTTTATCGGGAGATACTTTTTACATAGTAGCGCAGGACAACGACACAATACCACCCATCTCTCATGACATCACCCTCCACACCAAAATATACGATCTGTTTGAGGAGAAGTTCGGGACCGGCAATATCGACTGGGACACCTACCGATATCTGGAGTTCAAAGCCCACTCCATCGAGGACTACGACAACCACCAGAACCCCAAGATCTGGATAGATTATTTCATCCTGAGCAATATTTCCAAGTATGGATACACCTACACCCAAACATTTGAAAAGGATATTAATTCGTCTTGGGCTTATCTTGCTGTGAACCGGGAATATGCCAATGTTGGAGATGTTCGGGTTACCATAATGGACGAATCTAGCAATACAATCCAAGGTTTTTCCGGTTTAACATCCAACCTGACCGACATCTCGTCCCTGAACGACCAAGGAATAGAATCTATACGGATCAAAATCGATCTGTTTTACAATGATATTCCTCCGTCGGTGGACAAAATAAAAATATTCCTGGCACCCCAGTTCCAGGGAAACGTCATTACCAGCAACCAGATAGGTTTGGACTCCAATGAAACGTTGCCTATGATAATTTATAATGAATTCTCATACAATACAAAATACGGACTTAAGTTATGGGAGAACCACGGAGCAGTTTCCACCGAGATGTATCTCCCGCATACCTTATCGTATAACGATATCAACGATAATTATATCGGTATATTCATAGAAAATTCCATATACGATTCAGAATCAAATCAGTTGTCGGATAATAAGGCAACTCTGAAAATTCAGAATTCATCTGTACACATAATCAATTCTGAGATCTCAGGAAACCAGTACACCATCTATATCAACGCCAGCAAAGTTTATTTTGAGAACGTGATCTTCAAAGACAACAAATTTTTGTTTGAGTTCAACGATTCCAATACCACCTTTGATTCGATCTCCAGTTACAACAATGCCGACCGGCGGATGACTTTAACAGATTCTGTTGTGACATTCCTCGACAACAAATGTTACTGGAATGTGTCATTTACTATGGATGCCAATTCAATCGTTTACTGTAACTGGTCCTTGTCGCTGGATGTATTCTATGGTAATGATACCGGGGTTTCCAATAAACCAGTGTCATTCTATGATGCCAATGAATCACTGGTTAAAACAATTGAAACAGATTCAGATGGATCAATTGAAACCCAGTTATCGGAAAGGCAGATAAACTCGACCGGGTGGTATTACCTGACTCCTCATCGGGTAAGGATCAATAACAAGAACGATTTCTATCTGAACATGATCGCACCTCTTTCTCATAACGTAATGTATGGTTATGACAGTGACAATGACAGCATAGGCGATATTGCAGAGAGGGAAGAAGGCAAATATTGGTTTGAAGGCGAATACATGGTTGAATCCTACAAGATATCTGATTCAGGAGCCTTCCAACCGACAGGTGAAGCAAGTATCTGTCCTATTGACATCTACCTCAGCGAATCCGATCCGTCGGATTATCAATATTCATTAGCAGTCAGAGCTAAGAATACAACAGGATCCTCACTTGAAAATTTCACTGTCCAGTTCACTGATAACGTAACAGATTTGGTTTCCGACTCCCACAGAGTCATTCCTGTGTATGCATGGTACCAGACTCCCTGGTTCAGTGTTTCATCAAACCATATCGAAGGTTACATAGAAGACGAATTCGGACCCGAAGAGGTTCTGGTCGATAAATACGTACTACTGAAAAAAATGGTAAGCATAACCCCGGAAAATCCGCCAGTTCTGGGGAGTCCATTGGTCAGCGACATTGATGAGGATGGTCTCTGGGATGGATACGAAAAAACTCCGTCTGGTTGTTACGTTGAAGCCGAACATTGTTCTACCGTAGGTCCTGACTATGAGATGACAGGTCTTGATGCGGTCAATTCCAAATATGTGATGAACCAAGACAACATTCTACCATTCATAAGCTTCACTTACCAGACTTCCGGCCAGGGAGATTATGTGGTATATGTAAGAGCCAAAGACCTGGAAGATGATAACCAGAACGTATTTTCACTTGAGATCAACAATATCCAATACAGCCAGGATTCTGCATTGTTGAATGATACCTTTGACTGGCATTGTTTCACTGTTCCGGTTTCTGAAGAAGATAGTCTCTTGCAGATCGACATAGTTGCCAGTGATGCAGGTTCATCCATTGGTGTGGATCGGATATCTGTACTGAAATATGACGAGATCCATTTCACCGATTACATCTACAATAGCTTGGTGTTATCCCTGGAGGATCTTCCTGTCTGGGGTTTGGCCAAGAACGCGAGAATAACCTATCAGAGTGATTCATTTAACACCCAATATAATAACTATAATGCCGGAACAGGGGTCGAATTGGATGTATACGGTAACTTATCAGTGTATTCGGCTGATAGTGGTTCCGGTGGGGATACCTACGCTTATAACCTCACAAATGATGTCATGTATGAGATCGAAACCTCTCCTGGTACATCAACTCGTTCTCCCTCCATTCATGATGGTGAGGTGGTCTACGCAGATTCCGATAATAATATCTGGTATTGCGATCTCAGGAAAGGACCCGGTCAAATCAATCCCTCCAAAATATCAACCTTTGATGGCAACGATTATACCGGAATAAACCCCAAGATCTCCGACAGCAATGTTTTCTGGTTATCAAATGATGAAGTACAGAAGGCATACTTCAGGTTCATGGATTCCATGCATTTCCAGGAGGTCCAGGAGACCATGGAATATGAACTTGAAGGTCCTGGTTCCATTTACACCAGAACAGCTGCCTGGATATCCAAGACAGGGGACCGAATAGATCAACGATACCATATCCGGATGTCCAATCTCGGGATACTATCAGATGTCCAGGAAGACCAAACCGAAGATTCAGGACTAACTCCAACTATCACCACAGTATCATCCACCTCTTCAGACGATTCAAATTATACCCAGGTAGACATCTACGGAACAAAGATAGCGTTCATTGAAACAACAGAGTCAGGAAGTAGAATAATGGTTTACAATCACGAAACCAGAGAGGTTTCTCAAATATATCCCTCCTCTTTATATGATCAATATATCCGTTACCAAAAACCAATACTTGTCTGGGGAGATTATATTTGCTGGTATGAAAGAAACTTGTCCACATTTTCTGATAAAATTCAAATGATGGAAATAAATGGGAATTCTAAAATTACAGCAGCTTCCATACCACAAAACAACAATGGCCATATAGATTCTTACTCATTGTTTTCAGGTCAGGTATATTATAATCTTGATGATGAGTACCAGATAAAGGGCTTCAATCAGGATTATTCGTTCAATATTGGTCCATCTGAATTCTATCATACAATTGATCTGGCTCAAACAGACCACACGACCTTCGATTTCTCGACCGAGCTGAATATGGCATTATTTGACAGAAGGGATTCCGGTCAGGACATCTCAACAAAGGAGGCTCTGGTTAATATTGACATCAACATATTAGGAATCGGGGGAGGTGTGGACATCACCGGACTAGAGATCGAACTCGACGGATATACAGATCCATTCAGTTTCGATCTTGATGGAGATGGATTGAGAGACGGCTACGAAACGTTAACATATTTCAACGAATCTTTGTATGAGATCGAGGACACTTACGATTTCGAGGAGTGGATTGAACCAGAATATAATAAAGACCATTCAACTTGGATAGGCAACTCTGCATTTTCCTATACTACTTCTCCGATGTTCTATCCGGAAGGCGTTGACCTGATAACCGGAGATTATATGTATGATAAAACAGAAAATGATGAAGTTCAATGGGTTAATACTACATCGTACATAGAATACAACTTGACCGATGTCGAGCCAGGGAAAAAATATCAAGTGAACCTAAATCAGAATGAACGAATGAACCAAGCTTACAACGAGTTTGATGATTTTAACTTTGGAAATATGCTTCCCTCCATGGGAGTTCGAGCAAGTGAGGGAGAGATGATAGGATCAACTGGTCCATTTGATAAATCCATCAAAGATTATTGGTTGAACGATACAGAAAGACAATATATCAACCAGGTTCTGGATAGTACTATTTTGTTCAATTACTCAGGTCGTTCTGATGAACCTGTAAAAATAAACTACGAATCAAAATCATACCAAATTCTAAGTTGTAATGTCGGGTGGTTAGCAGAAAACGCTTTCGATTATTATGACGAAGAACAAGATGAAAAAATAATGACACTGAACGTAGTAATTGATTATTCGAGTGAAGTCAATTTCGGAGGAGCTTCAGACTACAAATTAGAAATCAGAGCTGATATGGATCTTCTACCTGATATCCTCAATCCATTGTTGAATGATAGTTTGGGAGATCAAAGCCAGGTTCCGGAAGAATTCCCCGCTGACAGATTCCACAATGTTAGAATTCTTAACCTTGATCATTTAGTTCTATCAACTCAAGGTTTAAGTCCCTTGTTCCGTGACACTGATGGAGATCAACTTTTAGACTGGCAAGAACTTACAGATGAAAACAATTCATTCCCTCTCTCAAATGACCCAGACAGAGATGGCATATCTGATTATTCCGAGATCGTTGATTATTCTACGTCTGCAATGGATAGAGATACAGATGGAGACAGTATCCGAGATGGGATTGAACTCAGTATAAGTGGTATGAACTTGATGACCACTGAATCTACGGGATCATGGTTCGAAAGAAAAGCACGTAATCTTGATTATTTCAACTTATCACATATTTCGAATATTGATCAAGATATGTTTACATCCACCGACCCGCTGGATACTGATACCGATGATGATGGCCTTCCAGATGGGTGGATAGATGGATGGTCTTATTTCGGATCTTACAAATATGGATACTGGGGATCTTACTACTCACCTGAAGGTTGGAAAGGAGGGTATGACTATGATAATCTGATTCAGGTTTGGGAAGGAGAAGACATCAATCTGGATGGTGAAATGGATGGAACTCCTGGAACCTGGGATTTCGATGGAATCACCTTTGAATTTACTGGATCCGGCGCTGAGAGCAATCCATTATCAAAAGACTCCGATGATGATGGTTTACCGGATGGATACGAGGTCTGGTATGCAACCAGGGAACCCTTTGTGGATCAAAACTCTGCCTTGATCCTTAGCCCACGAGACTATAATGATAGATATTATGACAAAGATCCAAACGGTTACTATGAGATGCTAAACAAATCTCTATCTGATCCTGTCGATACAGAAAGTGTTACATCCACTTATACTGGGATTGCCCAATTAATTGAATTGAATGCAAATGACCTAAAACAACTCGTTAGAATTGGTGTTTCTGTTGACAGTCTGGATGAAGTAAAATGTATTGAGATCTGGTCCGGAGATGGAACTACTCTCTATTCTAAATTACATACTTCCTATGGATATGAAGAGTCCAATGAATACATGGGAACAACTCAATATATCTTTGATGTGCCAGAAGGATTGTTCTATAATGGACTTGACACTGCCACCTATGGATGTAGCTTCTTTGTTGTGGTTCCGTATACTGGTGAAACAATCCACTGGTTGACTTCCTCACAAAATACTGGGCATACATACAAATATGATTCAGCCACCGAATCCTGGTCATCGATAAATGTGGATATGGCATACACGCTTTACAATTATAGTTTCTCAGGAGACGGTATCAAAAACTGGGAAGAATATACGGTTGGAACCCATCCAAAAAATAGAAACTCGGATGTTGACAACCTAGGATATAACGACGATCAACTTACAGATGGACAGGAAGTTGTGAACTACATTGATGGAGGAGGAGATGTACTTGCAAGGACCAATATCAATGAGGGAGCTGTCAACTTTGATAAGATGTATGATGGAGCAAGTTCTGGTAAGTATCTGAATTATAATGAAGATCCAATAGAAGCACCTCCATCAGGAACATCATTCATTAATTACACCTATCTTGAAAAGGGAAAATCATATTCATTTACTTCCTGGGACTACAAAATTATTTTCCAGCTTAGAGATGGAAGCATTGTAACTCAGGTAACAGAGAGTTCAACTGAATACATCATCGTTTGGGATAGTATCTACATAAATCTTGATAACTACTGGGAGGATGGACTTGGAACCAAACATATCAACTGCAGTTATATCAAGTTCCAATATCTTGGCCGGGTAATGGCAGGATCCTTCAATATTACTCTCGATAATCGAGGTAAAGATATTTACTTCTCCGAACCCTGCAACTTTGACTCAGATGATGATGGTTTATTGGATGGTTTAGAGGTAGGTTGGAACCTCAGTTCAGATAAATCTTATACAGGAAGAGAAAACACTGAACTTGGAACCGACAAGATATGTAATGTCCGTGATAGGGATTCCGATAATGATGGTATCCTTGATGGTGACGAGATCAACTATGACCAAGTGAACTATGGTCAAGGTTTGGATTCTTCAGATACGCGTGAGAACATGATCGATCCAGATTCAGATGGAGACGGTCTCTGGGATGGTACTGAACATGATTGGTCAAGCGATTCCGACCATGATGGTCTTACAGGTATGGAAGATCCGGATTCGGATAATGACGGTCTTTGCGATGGTTTTGTTGATGGCTATATCTGGGATCCTCGATACAATAATAACGAGGGAGGGTTTGTTCCAAGTGGAAGTTCATCCTCAATATCAATCTATAATACTGAAGGAGTAACATACTGGGAAGGATATGTTTGGGAAGGTGAAGATATTAACCTTGATGGTATTGTAGACGAAACTGAAACAGATCCTGGTTCGTCGGACACAGATAAAGATGGACTTTGGGATGGATTTGATATCAAGACGCCAGACGATGAGATGAAACTCGGTGAACTTTATGATGCAGGATCTACAGCTCTGGATGGTATTATCACCGGTTATACCTACAAACGTATGTTCACCTCCTCAAATGAACAAGACGAAAGTACAGATCCCCTTGATTGGGATACTGATGATGACACTTTGTATGATGGACATCAGGAAATTTTCAGCTGGGGTCGATATAGGTATTTGTTCATCAGGATACCGACTTCAACTGGTGGTGTTCTTAAACAATTCACAGAAATAACTTCAGACCCATCTAATGACGATACAGATGGTGACACACTTGATGATTGGGAAGAATATTTAAATGGTTGTCTCCCGAACCAGACCGATAGTGATCAAGATGGGATCGATGACGACATCGAATCTGCAGTGGGTAGTAAAACACTTCCAAATAATTATGACTCCGATGGAGACTATATTCCAGATGGTTGGGTAAATGGTTGGTGGTTTGATGGTACAAAATGGTATATTGATAATACCAGAAAAAACCAAAATACAACCCGTGATTATTGGGAGGGTGAAGATCGAGATTGTGATGGAACCTGGGAATCGGCTAATGATGAAACCAAACCCTACAGTCGTGATTCTGATGGTGATGGATTGATAGATTCAGATGAATATTTTTTCTACTTGCAGGACCTCCCGAATCCGTATTCGGATTGGACCAATCCGGAGACAGATTCAGATGTGGATGGCGATGGAATTATTAATCCACTTGATACTGACTCAGATGACGATGGATTGGATGATGGTGAGGAGGATTATGACCATGACGGGGAGCTTGACGCAACTGTCGGATCTGGTGATAATCCATTCTATAGCGCAGCTAAAGAAACAAATCCATATGATGAGGATTCCGATGGTGACAATGTCAATGACGGTTCAGATTCACCAGATTGTGACTCACCTCCCACTACCATTTGGCGTGGTGATATTGATGGTGATGGTCTAATCAACGCAATGGACACAGACTCTGACGATGATGGAACTTATGATGATACAGATAGTTATCCTCTGGATGATACTGATACTGGAGTATCTGTCCTAACTGGAACAAACGATGCTGATGACGACGGCCTGACTCATGCTGAAGAAACCATCCTTGGAACGGACCCAGATAATAATGACACGGATGGTGATGGTCTGGAAGATGGTGATGAGGTTGATACATACGGAACAGATCCCAAATCAACTGATTCCGATAGTGATGGTTTGTCCGATTATGTAGAGATTAACACCTACGAAACAGATCCAACAGAAAAAGATAGTGATGGGGATACTCTAGAAGATAAATATGAAATTGATAATAGTTTAGACCCAAATGATAACGATACTGATGGTGATGATATCGATGATGCAACTGAGCTAGTATTAGGTACTGATCCTGATGATTCTGACAGTGATAATGATATGCTTGATGACTACAATGAGCTTTACACCTATGGGACAAATCCATTATTAGACAACTCTGACGGAATAGATTCTACACCAACAGGAGGTACTCGGTCTGGAGGTGGAGGTTCAGGTGGTGATACCTGGAATGACGGGTTTGAGAGACTTTATACAAAGTCGAGTCCTATTAATCCAGATTCTGATGGTGATGGAGTTCCTGACAGTGAAGATTTCGAACCAAATTGGGAAGATTGTGATTTAGTTTTCAATGTTAGAGAATTCATCTCACTTGGAGATGAAAATGCTGAAGCCGATCCTTTCCTAGTGGCTAGGGTTTACTACACTTATGAAGAAGATCCTGGAGAGGAGGATTGGGAAGATGACCTTGAAATCCGATGGCATTGGTGGTTTTATTTGCAATCCGAGATGGGTAGCGGCACCTGGATGGGTGCTGATGTGTATGATAATCCTAAATCAGTATTTGATTGGATAGATGATGACGAATGCGGTGATCCTTATAATCCTGAAGGTGAGATGGATGATGATGATGAAAAATGGAAAGATGATGGTGTAAAAACGAGAAATGAAATGCTTGATAGATTCTCTTTTATGACGAAAGGACTTGACAATTCTGCGAGAAAGGTTAAATTCGTGGTTATGGTTTATGATTCAGATTCCACATCTGATTCTCCTGACCTGTTTGATATTTCACCAGTGAATAACCAAAAGAAGAAAGAAGTCGAAATCAAATATTGTGATGATAATGATGATATGAATCCAGATGCTAAAGGGAGAGCTTTAGAATTGATCTATGATCTTCATACCAGCATGTGGTATGTGGAAAGAGATGATGGAAAGATCGTTGAAGGAAAAAAAGTATCAAAGGACAGCGCAAAATACAAGGATAATGAGGCTCCTTTTACAGAATCCGATCCCGATAAATTCCATGAAGAACTTTGGGATAGTCTGATTTGGGATCCCACCGGAAAAACTCTTGATTCATCGGGAATGGGTGTATGTTCTGGCCTGGAAGACAGTCAGGGAGATGATATGGAAGCGACAATTTCATTTGATATATATCCTGTCAACCAAGAATATTACCAAAAGGGAAACAATTTAAATTTCTGGCCAGGTGATTGGGATCATGATAAATTGACAACATATTCTGAAGCTATGTATTATGGGACAGCTGTGGATAATAAAAATTCTATTGATTCTGATGAATTTGAAGATTGGTGGGAAACCAGATATTATGACATCGACATGTGCGATGATCCCTTCATTGTTGATCCGTCTTTAGGATATACAGAAGGATTTGATTATAGTGATAGCACATGGAAGAATATTGAAGAAATCGATCCTGATGAAGATGGAATATCCTTTTTGGATGAATATAAATACTACCAATTTGGAGCGAATCCAAATTATAAGGATATTTTCGTCGAAGTAGATTGGATGAAAAAAAATAATGGGAAAGAATACAAAATGAATGAAGATAGCCAAAATAAGGTTATTTATTCGTTTGGGAAACATCAAATCTTATTGCACATAGATGACGGATGCATGGGTGGGGGAGGAAGTATTGAATTTGATAAATATTTAGCATTTTATGATACCGACCCAGGAAGTAGGAAAGATGCAGTCGGAGGAAATCCATCAAAACCAGCAACTAAAAGTGTAGAAGGAATGTGGGATGGTACCTATAAAGATTCAAGTGGGAATAACTATTTTGATTCTGACAGAATTGATATTTTCCACTATTGTGTTTTAGGTTATCATGCTAGTTATACTAGGTCAGCTGGTAAACCACATGGCAGGGCTGCAATGGATCTTTATTCAGGTTCTTATGATGACGATACACAAGGGGATTTCTTAGCATTATGGATGAAGGCATGTGAAGAGGATAATAAAGACTCCTCAGAATGGATTGCTTCCTTCTTCATGCATGAACTGGGTCATTGTTTTGGATTGAATGCGGATGGATTGTATAAACAAAGTGATCATAGTAAGCGTTTAAGTGATTCGGAATATCCAAGTTGCATGAGATATGGTCGTAAATCAAACCATGATGGATTTATAGATTATTGTGGGAAAAGCGGTACCATTCCTGTTTATAAAGAAAATCATAAGAATCAACTTGGAATAAAGGACGAGGAATGGGATTTCTATAGGAATGATTGGCAATTTGTAAAAGATAATCTTGACTGGTTTACACGATCTGGGGGACGTAATGAATATCAGGATAAAGTTTAATGATGGAGGAATTATTATGAATAAGTTAGTTTTGTTAGCAATATCACTATTAATCATTTCAGTCAGCGGATGTATTTCAATTAATGATACAAATGACGATGAAAAAAACAATAATGACACCTGGGATGTAACAATTAACGAGCTATATATATCATATAGTATTGAATTTGTGGGTTATGATGAAAATATTTTTGTTCTATTCCCGACATTAGTAGATACTGATCAAAATCTATTAGAATTACTTAATGAAAATCTAACAATAGAAAAAACACCGTTTGGGTATTGCCTAAATATTTCTATCAAAGATATGCAATATTTCTCAAATCCCAATCCACAATACGGTGGACATTATCAATATGTCTTGAATTCTCAACTTACATTTAATACTGGAGAGAAATATTCAATCAAAGAAAGGTTTTGTGAAGATACTCCCGGACTAACACTTTGGGAGGAAAAAAATGATAATGTGTATACAAAAATATATTGTAATTCTAAAGTAAGAAATATATCGTGGTCATATGAGAGAGGCGATAGTGTAGATTTTTTAAGCGATTCAATAGATGATAATAACAATTGGGGCCCGGGATGGAAGGAGTTTCAATTAAATAGACATATCCATTTAGAACCATTTGATTAAATGATGAACAATGTGCTGTTTCCTGAAAAATGGCATCTTATTAACAGGAACTAAAAACAACATAACCAATTCAGGGCCGCGGGTGTCATGATAAATTATCCAACGGGATAAGAAAACATGTCACGTCCTAGGCAGAATTTGTGACGTTGAGAGAATAGGAGCATAATCGATGTGCAAGAATAACAATGTCGGAGGTAATCAATCAGGAACGATGTATTGTTCCAGGTAAGAACGAATCTCATCCACTTCCGAAGGAAGCTTGGAACAATCTACAATGATGATCTCATACCCTGCCATCCGATACTGCTCGATCTTTCGGTTCCGGTAACTCTTCGAAACATGGAACTCAATTTCATACAAGGTCCTAGTTGTCTTGTCGCAGAGATCGACGTATCCGTTTGGGACCTTCCATTCGGATGAGACATCATGCTTCATGTTTCGAAGGATCCAGAACAGGATCGCTTTGGCAATGAAGTGCTTGTAGGTTTCGTTCGACAGCTTTGTCAGATCCGACTTTCCGCAACTTTCAAATCTCTTAAATCCGAATTTATCTCAGCTCCTTTCATTCCTTCAATGAGTATTTTTCAACTGGGACTCCCGCCAACTTCAGAATCTGTTCGTGTTTAGCTGTCAATTCAGTCTGAAATGTCTGGACCAATGATGTCTCGGACCATAAACGGTGATATTCCACACTTTCGAAGTGTTGAAGCAACCTGGATGTGGTTGGAGATTCGCAATCTCTGTCTTCAGGATAGATCGAAATACTCTTCAACTCATTCTTCTTCATTCCCAGCCTTACCTCTCTCTCGATAAGAGCCTGGATCAGCATACCAAGAAAAAATACGAAAAGCAAACCTTCGATACGGCTCACACTCTTCAAAAACACTGGTGCTACATTGTGGACCGACTTCAGCTGATGATGACGTTTCTCCAGCCAAGGTTGATACTTGTAGTTATCCAATACATCAACCAGAGGAAGATCTTCACAGTTCGTTATCAAAGGAAACATGCCGTCACTACGTGAATCGAAATCGATGTTGTTCTTTTTGGGGCGCCATTTAACATGGAATTGAACCTTCTCTACGCAGTTATATTTTGTATTTGACCCTGGACGACCTCGCTTTTCCTGTTTGAATATCTTTTTCTTTTCTTCTATTATTTCGTAATATATCCATCGATCTGCAATATCACCCAGTGCATGATCGGCAGCTTCAACTACCGCTTCTCTTGATCTGAGACGATTGCGCGGCTTCCTCAATCTTGTCTCCAATTGCTCCAATTTCAATACAGACTTCTCGATAAGAGATTGCCTGGACAATTTATCTTTATCTTCTTTTACAGGATCCCAGACCCATACTATGCGGAACCCTTCTGAAGACCGTATAGGCGATTCTACCATCTTCACAGTCACTCTATCTTCATTCTCCATACCTACTTCGGATCTTTCGATCTCTTCCCATGGAACTTCATGAGTTTGAATGTATTCTCTGAACCAACCATCCTCACGTCTTAGCCTGGGCAATACCGTTATGAACCTACCTTGGTGTCCATCAATATATTTCATGTTGTCTCCGGAACATAATTTTGAATCGGCAACATAGATGAAGTCGGATCTACCAACCAGTTCTCCAAGTATGTTCCATGTCTCGATATACGTAGGACTTTCTCCAGCGTTACCGTCCGCGCTTTTGTAATGGATGGGGACTGCACCATCTGAGGTGACCGTAAGAAACCACATCAGTTGCTTGAGATCCGGTCGATGATCTTTATTGTGACCGAATGTTATCTTGATGGATTTCTTTCCCCTTTTCCAATCACCGATTGCATCCTTGTAGAAACCGTGGAATGTTATGGTTGTTGAATCCGTATGGAATCTTGTTAGCTCTAACTTGAATTCCTTGATGGTTTTAACAATGACCTCTGTTAGGATAGAGGCTCTGTCCGCATCGAACAACATGTCGAGATCACGGCCTACCCTGTCATCGTTCAATGATCTCAACTGATCCGGTTCAAGACCGAAGAGATCGGGTCGGTATTTGGAAGCCCATTCTTGCAGGTCATACATTGGCATTCTATCAATGATGATGTTGCGGAGCAATACCCCAATTGTCTGAGCGGGTTTGATCTTTCTATTGTTGGCTGCTACAAGGTGATTGCCAAGGATGTTGTCAAGACCGATTCTATCAATGAAATGGTTAACTATGGGAAGAGCCCCGATCATCTGTGTTTCCAGTTTGAATGGTCCCTCTTTGTTCATGGAATGATATCGACCTAACAGTATATATACTGTTAGGTGTATTACTGTAGTCATAGAGGAAGATATCGATGGACGATGGTTCCGATAAAAGTCGAGGTTTTGACAAACTACGGAAAAAATTCGAGGCATACAGAGAGGAATTGGGTCGGATCGGCTTCATACTTCCAGGTAGCATAACAAAAAGATATGTTCGATGTGGCACACCTGGTTGCAAATGCCATAATGATCCCGGATCGCTTCATGGTCCCTATTATGAATGGACGAGAAAGGTTCGAGGAAAAACTGTTACAGTGAGACTGAAAGAGAATGAAGCACTATTGTTGATGGAATGGGTAGAAAACAAGAAACGGTTCAAGAAAACCGTGTCAAAGATGGAAAATGTCACACTTGAAGCCGTGAAAGAAATTCGAGTTTAAGCATTTTCAAAACTGCGGAAAGTCAGTCAGATGGTTTGGCCAGCTCATTTATTTGTTCCTCCTGAAGATCTTTCTTCGGAAAATTCCTGAGAAAGAACGGAAGGAGGAGGCAGTTAGGTGACGGAACCGGAAGGAGAGAGAGAAATATTTCCCTGGTCTCTTCTGCGCGCCTTCGAACAGAGCAATGAAGGGTGGAATTGTTAATGGGGGAAGTGGATGAACGAAGTGAAGGAACGGTTGGGGAGAACGAGTGCGAGCCGGTGATCAGGATCCTGGAGCTGAAAGTGATTAGGGTAGGAGAACGGTTCTATTCAAAATAGAAATGAAGCGAAGCTTGTGAATGATCAGCGAGGAAATAAAGGGAAATATTAAAGCTAAAATGTGGATGGTAATCCAAAGATCTTACATTCGTTTGAGGTTGTTTCCGAAAACCGATGATAAGATATTTAATGTGTAAAGTGTATGTATGCTAGTAGAGAAAGAAACTGTAAAAGATCTGTTCCAAAATGGGTATAAAACATCTAAGTGATGGTAGGTAGAATGAGAGAAGGATTTATGTCACAGATGACCCGCCCCGAGGAAGGTGAGCGGGGTCTGGGCGCGAGCCACCGCAGGGGCGGAATGGGTGAGGCTTCTTACAGGCGTCCGCCCGAGGACCGGAGGTTCGAAGGGTTGGTGAAGGCACTCGATAGAGTGGAGTCGCCAACATCGAAGGCACCTGGAGCAAAGCGGAAGGTGGAGTCGATGCGAGACAAGGGAGCGAAGCGAGCGGCCAGTGGGAAATTGCACATAGATGACGGATGCATGGGTGGGGGAGGAAGTTTATCAAGTAGCTATTATGAGGATAAAACAGCATTTTATAATAAAAATAGCGATAATAATGATTTCTGGGATAAATTTAAAGTAAATAATTTCAAGGAAGATAGGCAAGGGATCTTTCATTATTGTCTGTTTTCTCGCGAAGCTGAATTATCAGATGGATCAACTCATATGGGTGTCTCAGAGATGCCAGAATATGGTGATTATGCAGGTAGTTTGTTAGAAGGAGCAGACGACTTCATCATTGGAGAAAAGAATTGGCACAAAAGCATTCCAGATATTATGAAACTATTTGGATTAGTGGGTACTATTGCTTCTCCGCCAAAAGGAGACAAATCTACTGTGCAGGCAGCAATATTCATGCATGAATTAGGTCACAATTTAGGATTAATCTTTACTGGAGGATATCATATTTTAGGGATGAAAGAAGGATATGAACCAAATGGACATCATTCATGTATGAATTATTATTACATTCTTTCATATGTAAATTATTCGGATGATGAATGGAATGATTTGAATTTAGAAAACATTTCAGAAGCTTCCTTTAATTAGGTGAGAATATGGTCCCAAAAAAAAGAAATTCGACAATCATCTTCATTATGCCATTTCTTCTAATAGCATGTGGATGTTTATCCTTAGAAGGTTTAGATGATTACTCATATGAAATGAAAATAACAGTTAAAATCAATGAAAATATTGAAGACTTCAAATATTATATTCATATCCCAATATACAGCAAATTAGAATACTCAAATGCATCGTTTTCTAACTTATTTCAAATTGAAGATTCCTTTGGTTCCATCGGTTTCATTCAAAGATCCGAATCCTCTTTTATGAACTTATCAAGTATAGGTTCATATACTTTCCATTTTAAAAAGTCATTTGATGACGCTTCCCAATTACAGGTTTTTAAAGAAAAAATGCCAAGTCTAAATGAGTCATACACCCCGGAAGGTGTTAATAACACTTATGATGAGAAAAAAAGGACAATATTTGTTTATTATAATTCGAATGAGGTAGATATGAATATATCTTTTGAATTGCACATCAATATTAAAGATGCCCCATTTTTAGAATATGAAATATCAGGCATTTTAGAAAATGGTTGGAATGAACTTGATGTATATTCATTATATGCAGCATCAGATTAGAAACATAAAGATTAGGCTTTTTTTCATTTGCTACTATGATTAAAAATATATTTCCCTGGTCTCTTCAAGCGTATTCGAACATAGCGCTGAAGGGTGGAATTGTTAATGTGGGAAGTGGATGAACGAAGTGAAGGAACGGTTGGGGAGAACGAGTGCGAGTCGATGATAAGAATATTGAAAAAAGTTTAAAACACGATTAAAATCGAACTTTTTTCAATGCTCGCAGAATCGCAGTCCGAAGGAACCGATTCTGTTTGAGTCTCCGAAGGATCCAATGAATAGGTTAGGTGAATGGTGGTAATGAATCGGAATGTACCAGAATCCAAGGTCCGTGAATGAACATCGACGAAAC
>JAWOCK010000011.1:0-17457 GCA_046483845.1 Thermoplasmatota archaeon
CCTATTTTCCGCACATCTGAGAATGCTAAAACTCGATTTATATAAACTTGAACATTAACGCATTAATCTTCACTACTGGACAGTCCTTTTATGTCCTCATCGAGTGGAATAATTTCTCTTACCTGAATGATAGCATCCCATCCTTCTAAGAAATTCCGTACTGAGTCGAGATCTTCATCGCGAACAAGAATTATACCCCGATACAACTTGCGATAAGGAATCGATTCAAGAAAACCTGTCTTCCGATACCTGTATTTTCCTCCCCAAGAGCTAACTGCTTGGCCATACAACTTCTGTGGAAACTTATTCCGTATCTTTCGAGGTGTGTTTGGTGGCAAATGGAAAATAACAATAAATAGTCTCATTATGTGTCCTAATACACGCAACATGTATATAGTTGTCGACCCCATGCATGATCATGAATAACATCAATGATGATTTCAAACTACAGTCAAAGCAGTTTGGAGCACTGCCAATTATAGATCACTTTCTTGAGCGGCTGAAACTCTCTAACCTTTTGAAATATGCTATCAACTGCAATGATAAAAGCCATAAAATTGAACCATACAAATGCCTCCTCCTCATGATAATGAATCTCATCGATGGGCGAGAGCCAATGTACGAACTCAGAGAGTGGGCCGCAGAATTTTCACCGCAGTTACTACCGATAGAAAACGATCAGATCGAATACCTGAATGATGATCGAATTGGACGGGCTCTCGATAAATTATTCTGTGCGGACAGGGCATCGCTCCAAACGAATATCGTTCTCCAAGCGATTAGAGAATTTGACATTAATGTGAACCAATTACATAATGACTCTACCACCATTACGTTTACAGGGAAATACAAAGATGCAAATGGAAATCCCAAGCATGGAAAGAAAACCTTGGTCATAACGAATGGTTTCAATAAAGATCACAGACCTGACCTGAAACAAATATTGTGGATACTTACAGTGACCGCTGATGGAGCCATACCTTTGCATTACAACGCTTGTGATGGGAACACAACAGATGATACAACGCATGTTAAAACGTGGGATACACTCTGTAATCTTTTAGGACGAAAGGACTTCATCTACGTTGCAGATAGTAAGCTTTGTGTGTCCGAAACGATGAAGCATATTTCCGGAAATGGTGGTTTCTTCATAACGGTGGTACCTGCTATTAGAAAAGAAGAACAGGACTTTAGAGATTATCTCATAACCCATAAGATCCAGTGGCAAGAAGAATGGGAGAAAAAAAAATCTCGGTCCACTCATAAGCATAAATGGATTGAAAAGTGGCGAGTTGCTGAATCTCCCCTTCCATCGGCCGAAGGATTCCGCATTATCTGGGTTTGGAACTCGACCAAAGAGAAATCTGATCAGGAACGTCGTCATAACTCGATCAAGAATGCTCACAAATCATTCAACCAACTGGAGGAACGCCTCCAAAACAAGAGGTGCCGTATACGAACCAGAGGCGGTGTAGAACGAGCGGCAGATAAGATCATCAAGGATACTGGTGCTGGTCGTTGGGTGACCTACAATATCGATGAGGAACCTGAACGGACAATTCGTCAAGTAGGCAAAGGGAGGCCGGGGCCAAATACACATTATGCTTCTGAAACAATAACCCATTTTCATGTTTCTTGTCATATCAATGAAGATGTGATTCAAAATGATAGCTGTAGTGACGGGATGTTTCCATTGATAACGAATCATAAGGATCTGGGTTGCAGAGATGTTCTTGAAAAGTACAAGTACCAACCACGATTGGAAAAGCGCCATGAACAGTTGAAAACAGTTTATGACGTTGCCCCTATGTGGTTGAACAGTGTTGCTCGTATTGAAGCTTTCTTGTTTCTATATTTTGTAGCTCTATTGATCCAATCCCTTATCGAGCGTAATATTCGACAGAGTATGAAAAAGAATGGCCTAGAGAGTATCCCGATTTACCCCGAATCTCGTGAATGTTATTCTCCCACCACGGACAGAATAATGGGTATTTTTGAAAACCTTCATTATCATGACCTAATTGGAAATGGTGCTGTTGTCCAGACGTTTCCACCTCAGCTGAATGAAATTCAAGAGCAAGTTCTCGAATTGTTGGATATTCCTGTGGAGGTTTATCAAAAACCCTGATCTTAATGTCGATTTTTCGAAACAATTAAATCGGAGTTAAGACATTTGAGATGTGCGGAAAGCAAGGTAGATCAAACGAGTTCTTTGAATTTATTTTAATATTAGTGATGCTCTCTAGTCCTTATTTCCTTTATACAATGGTAAAGAAACATATGAAAGGTTCATGTTTAGGTATTAAAGTTACAGATAATGAAATACTTTTTAATAAACCTTTTATTGGAAATCTTACAATAAAAAGGCCAGATATTAAGAATATTAATAAAAAGTCGAATGATGAAATAATAATTACTACTAATAATGATGTATATAAACTGGATGGTTTAAGTAAAGATATTGTTAGAATTCTATCCAATATTTCGATTCAAGTTAAAGGGTGAGATCGTATATCGGCCCCTGTTCTCTTCGCCCGATACGCGTACAAAGCGATTCGGCCAAGCTGATCAGCGAGGGAGCGGAAGTATGGAGCGAGGGTGGAACGGGGAGAGTGCGAGTTGATGTTCAGAATCTTGTAAGTATCAAGTTGGTAGGTTATGGTCCAATGTTGCTCTGAATACAGTAGCATGATCTGAGAAAAGTGAATGAACATCCACGACGCAAAGGGCCTATATTGATCTGTTCAAATTACCCCGTTTTATCTGAATTTGTATTGGCATCTATCTCAATACCGACCGTGCCGAGCAGGACCGAGGGGGGAAGGGTGAGATCCAGCGGAAGCACGGAAGGGATAACTGTCAATGGCAAATGAAAATCTTTATCGGCCCCTGGTCTCTTCGCCTGATACGCGCAATAGAGGGCGAAGGGTGGAGCGGTGAGCGGGCGGAGTGAACGAGCGTCTGGATACCATGATAAAGAAAGCTCGTGAACGGAATGGGGTGGTACGAGTGCGACGAAATGATAAGAATCCTGTAATTGATAATGAGTAGGATAGGTGAATGGTTGTTAGCAGAAGAACAAAGAAATGAAGCCGTGAATTCACATTTAGGAGCAAAGGGGTCGATTTTCATTAAAAAAATGGTAAGTTCCCATGGCGTCAAGATCGGCTTGGATCGGTAAGATCCTCATAAATAATCTATTTTCATGCTTCAGTCATTACTACAGATTGAAGGGTAGAAAGCAATTCATGTTGGAATTTTATTGATTCCAGCGCGTTTATAAATCCATCCAAAACACAAATGTCAACGCCAACTTATACATATTGGGATGTAGGAATAATTGGGACAATAGGATATCAGCGGTCCTTCACCATGATACTGACCGATATTATCTCTGGCCTGAAGAGTATACCGTCCGTCAGGTATCTTTATTCCGACCCCCGGGCCAATGGCTATGCAGGGAGCCGACCTCATCCGGAATAGGACCCCGGGACCCCTGGGATCGGATCCCATATCCGAGCATGGGGGATGGGATCATCGATAGGGTGACAAGAAAGTGGGTCCGGAGAAAGAAGGGGGAAATCCTGGCGAAGATCAGGGCTCAATAGAAAAATAAGTATAACACATACGATCCTTTCCTTCAACAAGAGAAGGAGAATGAACGATCGCACCATTGGAAAACGTATCACATCTCGAAACGAGGTCAGGAACATGATGTCCAGGAGAAGCAGGATGTCCAGGGTGCTTCTGGTTCAGGGGATCGGTTTCCTCTTCATCTCCGTTGGTATGCTCCTCAGTATATCCGCAGAAATATCCTGGAGCATAGTAGCATCGGACGTTCTGTATTTCCTCTCGATCCCCATTATATTCTTTGGAAGCGTGATGGTATTCAGCTCCATGGTGTTCCATATAAGGATCGGGGCGGAATGGGGAACCCGGAAAGCATCGATGCTGGGTCTTGCAGGAGCAATGATCGTACTAATGGCCTCTCTATACCTGTGGTTCTGGTTGATGGTCATCCGCGGAGCGGTAACACCGCTCATAGAGGTCATCGTGATGCTGCTTTCGGGCATGCTGATACTCTCGCTTGGCCTGCCTCTCATTAAGCTTCGGGGCACCATGTTCGTATTGATCTCCTTCATCTGCTCCCTTATCTTCATGATCCTCGGATTTTCATTTGATTCGGAGATACTTTTACTCCTATCGATATTGCTGTCTTCTATGTTCCTGTCCTTAGGGTCCTTCTTTTCGAGAAGGATTTTCGGGTCGGGAGGTCCATGATATTGTTATGAGCTCCGGAACCTCCGTACGAGAACAGCGGTTCGATATATTCATAGGTCCCTCATCTTTCCAAACGTTCACGATGGATATCACGGAGCCGGGGAGGAGGCACCGTTCTCGTCCTGTTTCCCCTGTTCAGGGGGAGCGTTCTCCCTGTCGGGAGCAGGTTCCATATCGTCGGAAATATTTTCCTCCCGGACAGGTTCCTCTTTCGGAATTCCCTCTTCAGGAGGAACCTGTTCTTCCCGGGGCTCCTTTTCCGTATACTGCTCCTCTCCCATGTCCGGTTCCCCTTCGTACTGCTGTGGGTATTCATCCGTCTGCTCGTAGTAATATGCCTGACCTGTCTCATCGTCGATATAATATGGATAACCCTGCTCGTCGTAGAACACCTGGCGGCCAAGGTCATCATACTGTACCTGCTCATCGTATCCCGCAGGAGGCAGCTCATCCTGAGCAGGATAGGGCTGGGGAAGCTCTCCCTCAGCGGGGACCGGTTGGGGCAGCTCCCCGGTATGCGAAGGGAGAGGAAGGGGCTGGTCCAGCTGTGAGGCGGGAACCCTGAAGACCTCCTCCGGAGGGGGAACGTTCTGGGGGGGTTCTTTCTTCTTCGGTTCACCTTTCCCTTCTCTTCTCCTTGCCTTGACGATCAAGAGAACCACCAAAACCACAACCAGCACCACAACAGCGATGATGACCACCGCCAACAGGGGGAAACCCTCCGACTCCTTCAAGGTGGGATCGGACCCCCTCCGGTACTCTTCAAGGTCGGTCAGACCGTCGCCATCGGTATCGAGGTAACCTGATGCGTTCAAGGGATCCAGTCCGTATTTGACCTCCCATTCGTCGTCCATACCATCGGAATCAGTATCAATATTGGTTATGTTGGTTCCAAGCCGGTATTCCTCCAGATTGGAAAGACCGTCGCCATCCTTGTCCCGGGATGCATCCGAGGGATCGTTCATGTCCAGGCCATTTTCGAGTTCGACCAGGTCCGGTATGTCATCACCATCGATGTCGTTATCGAATGGGAGAACGGTGATCGTAAAGGAGGTTGTCACCGTATTTCCGGCCGCATCACCTGCGGTGATCTCCACGGGATACACACCTGACTCCCTTACATGACCTCTCATCTGTATGATGGTGTTGTTCTCGTCCACGAAGAAAGGTTCGATCGGGGAGCCGCTGGAATCGAGGGCCGTTACACCGATGTTATCCTCTGTCTCCAATTTTGTGGACAAGATCTTTCCCTGGTAGAGCGTTATATTCACCATATCCGAAATGTCCGGTGGGATCACGTCCCGGACAAGCACTATTTTCTCTTCTGTCATCTTTCTGTTTCCATGGGCATCGTAGGCCTCTATGTGATAGTATACATCCTCAATGGAAACCCTGGGTATCTTGAGCTCTGCCCTGTAGGTCCCATCATGGTCCACAAGGAGCCTATCCTGCTCCGAACCCTCTCCGAACCTGTAGACTATCTTTGCCCGGTCTATCCCGATATTGTCATCGAGAGAGGCACTGAAGACAAGCACCTGCCCGGTCCCGGTATCGGACCCGGTGAGGTCCTCTATTCGTGGGAGATCGTTATCGATAACGGAGACCTCCACCGTCTCGGTGCTGTTGACGTTCCCTTGTAGGTCCACACCACGGAATCGGTAGTAGAGTTCATCGGTGGATCCCAATGGAGCCTTGATGGTTGCCCGGTACATCTCCCCATCCTCCATTTCCATATTCTGTACCTCTCCTTCCCCGAACCAATATTCCACATTGACATTCAGGACAGCAATATTGTCAGTGACGTTTATCCTGAAATGGAATGGGTCACCCGTGGTGGCTTCGGTCTGTGACAGGTCCTCGAGGAATACCACCGGGTCGTTATCTGATATATTGACCCTCGCTTCAGTGCTGGAGTTCTGGTTCCCTGAACCGTCAACGGCGGTGAACAGGTAGTAAAGGTCATCGGTGCAGTCGTCCGGGACATCTATCCTGATATTCCACCAACCACCGTCCTGTCTCTCCATGGAATGTGGTTCCATGGGACCTTCGCCATATCTGTAATGCAGATCAACGGAGCGGATACCTATATTGTCCTTCAGCCTGACCTTGAAGACATGCCTCTCACCGGTGGTTCCCTCTGTCTCAGTGATATCCTCCAGGAAAACAGGGACATCGTCATCGAAGATGGTGATGTTCTTCCATTCGGAAAGGACCTGGTTGTTGAAGTCGTCCTTCACCATTATCTGGTATTTTATCGGGTCCAGATCGTTCTTTACCGTTATTTCGAGCCTGAAGACCCCTTCGGTCCTCTCGAGGTTCTCCTGGAATATATCCCCTAAACCATAACGGTAGGTCACAGCGACCTCTTTCACATGGATGTTGTCCGAGGCATTCACCACGAAGAAGAACCGGTCACCGGTGGTGGCATTCTTGGCTGTGAGGTCCTCCTCGAGCACGGGGGGTTCCAGGTCCTCCGCACGGTAAGGCTCGGGATCCTCGGACTCCCCCCTTGAGTTCACCGCCCTGACAGTGTACTTGTAACCGATCCCGGGGGTTATGTTCAGGTCGGTGTATCCTAGATCCGTGGTGTCCTTGTAGTATACGAGCTGGGCCCCTATCTCCCCTTTGTATATCCTGTAGAACCTCAGTGGCATTCCACCGTCGTCCTCCGGAGGTTCCCAGCTGAGTTCCACAGAACCGTAGGTGAAAACTCCTGTAAGGTCCGTTGGCGGGTCGGGTCTTGTTGTGAAATTGAAGGTGGAGAGAACGGTATCATATGAACCTCCGTGGGTCCGTGAATATGCTCCGTTGGTGGTGGGATAGGCGGTTGAACTGGAAGTGCCAACGAGCATGGCCTCGCCGTTCGAAAGGGACCGTACGGACTCACCATAGTCATAGTTCGTTCCGCCAATGTAGCTGGAATAGACCATATTGGCCCCCTGTGGGTCAAGCCTGGATATGAACGTACATTGATATCCGTTGATGGTCCTGTCCTCTGCCTTCTTGGAAGTGTAGAGGTCCGATGATCTGGTATACCCTGTTACAACCGCATAACCGCTCCCATCCACATCCACTGCGATTCCGTAATCAGAGGATGAGCCTCCGAAATAGGTGCAGTAATGCAGGGTGCTCCCGGCTGATCCCAGTTTGAAGATGAAGGCATCATAGCCCCCGCTGTTGGTGGACTGGTTGCATCCCGAGGTCACGGGGAGATCGAGCGAGTTTGTGTATCCGGTTATGTAGAAGTTCCCGGCGATGTCCCTGGATATTCCCCATCCTTCCTGGGTGATGCTACCTCCGAAGTAGGTGGAAAAGAAAAGAGAGCTACCCACCGAATTGATCTTCGTTACAACAACATCCTCGCTGCCTGTCATGGACGTCCTGTAAGCACCGTTGGTGACAGGATAGTCCAATGATCGTGTTGAACCGGTGAATATTACGTTGCCGCTTCCGTCCAGCAGCATCCTGTTGGCATAGTCGTACGAACTCCCGCCTATGTATGTGGAATATAGCAGATCGGCACCGGAAGAGCGGAACTTGACCGCGAATATGTCCGTCTGGCCGTTAAAGCTTCCGTCGAACGAACCGGATGTGGTGTAAAGGTCGCTGGACGAGGTCTCACCTATGACGTAGATGTTGGAGTTGGTATCGACCCTAATATCCGTGGCCCCGTCCGCTCCGCTTCCGCCGTAAAATGTGGAAAGGAGAAGAGTTGAACCTGAACTGCTGAGTTTCAGCACGAAGGCGTCGCCGGAACCGTTCAAAGTGGTGTCGTTCGCTCCTGAGGTCGTGGGAAAGTTGCTTGAATATGTCCTTCCGCAGAGGTACATGTTCCCGCTGCTGTCTATATCCAGACCCAGTCCGTAATCCGAAGAGGAGCCTCCTATGAAAGTTGAGAAGTAGAGGGTTGAAAGGTTCACGTCCATCTTGCATACGTATGCATCGTACCCGGAGTTATGGGAACTGTCATAGCAGCCGGGGGTGATCGGAAAATTGGAGGAGTAGGTCTCACCGACGAAATACACGAAGTTCTCATCATCGTCCAGCACCATGTTGTAGGATGCATCGTTGGATGACCCGCCGATGTATGTGGACCTCACGAGAGGATCGATCACCACCGATCTGGAACTGTCGTAATCTCCCAGCCAAATATTGAAAGTGCTCCCCTCGACACTGTACCCTGCCTCTATCTTCTGGTCGGGATCATCCTCATAGAACACAATGAGGCCGGAATCCTCGATGCCCCTTCCGCTAATGGTGTCGATGATCAGGGAGTTCCCAGCCACATCGATCGACCTGGCACCATCCACCCGAACGGATATGTCCGCAGGATCGGCAAAGGGAGCCAGAACGAACTCGTACTTGGAACCCTCTTCACATGCAGTGGCCCTCAGGTCAACACCTTTCCAGACACCTTTGAGCTCCACTTTCCTGAACTGGCGGGCATCGATGAAGCTGTCCTCTCCTATCAGATAATTGAAAACTCCGGGGACCTGCTCATCCGAACTGATAGCGGGGTCTTTGCTGTTTAAGAAAAAATATCTGACCACATCATCCTTTTCCTCGTTCATCAGATGGAAGTACATTGAATCCCGGGAGACCCCCATCTGACCGTAAGAGGTCTGTGCGACATGTGTGATGTCGTCAGACCACTGACCCCTGTTCTCCACGAAAAAGGAGGTGCTGCTGTTAAGTGACAGATCCTTTTCCCTGACCGCGACCATTCGATCCCCTCCATCATGAGAATTGTCCGGTCTGACAGAGGGCAGAACAAGTAGACAAGCCGTGAGAATGATGGCGAAGAACGATAGTTTCCTTAGCATGCTGATCCCTGTCTCTAATGTTTGTAGAGATATTATAATGGTTCGTTGAGGGAACTGGCAATATATGGAATGAAGCACTCATTTCATCGGGCTGAGATCACCTCTATATTTCCCGCATCATGAAAATCGAAGCACGATCAAAAGCATTGTGGTCCGAACTTATGATCCCGATCCGCGAGGTCAGGTGTTCAATGAGTATTCAAAGGGTCGAATGACTTCCGCCATGTACGAGCCGAAAAAGCTGCTGGAACAGAGAGAGCAGCATCTTACCCGAAATATGGCTTACCCCTTATGAGGTGACTCTAACATATCGATCCCAGGAACCGGTAGGGTCAGCTTATCTCGACATGTTTGCCCTCTACTTTGTAGACCACCTTCTCCGCAATATTGCAGGCGTGGTCGCCGCATCTCTCGAGGTATCTGGCTACCATAATGTAATGGGTACATCTGGTAATGGTCCTGGGGTCCTCCATCATGTAGGTGAGGCACTCCCGGAATATGGAATACCTCTCCTCGTCCAGTGTGTCATCCCTGTCCTCTATATCCTCGATGAAGGAGAGGTCATCTGTCTCGTACGACTTGAGAGCGTCCTTGACCATGGATGCCGCAATGTTCGCCATGTTGGGGATGTCGATGAGCCTTTTCACATGCGGCTTATCCGCTATCTCAAGGGTTACCTTTGCAATATCGTAGCCATACCTTCCAACCCTCGTTAGATAGGTGATCATCTTCAGTATACACGCAAGGTTCCTCATATCCTTGGCCATGGGCTGGAAGAGCATCAGAACCCTCAAGGCCTTCTCTTCGATGGCACTGTCCAGATCGTATAGTTTGTCTTTGCTCGCAAGTACGTCCTCGGCAAGATCCTTGTCCCTGTTCTTGAGGGAATCCACTGCATCCAGCAGCATCTTCGTTGCCAGGTCGCCCATCATCTCGATCTGCCTGTTCAGTTTTTCCATTTCAATATCGAATTTTTCAGGCATACGCTCACCTATCCGAACCTTCCCGTGATATAATTTTCCGTAAGCTCCTCTTTCGGATTCTCGAATATCTGCTTGGTCTTTCCGAACTCTATCATCTTTCCGAGGTACATGAAACCCGTGTGATCCGATACCCTGGCAGCCTGCTGCATGTTGTGTGTCACGATTATCACCGTGTACCTCTTCTTCAGTTCGAACACAAGGTCCTCTATCTTGGATGTAGCAAGAGGGTCCAAGGCGGATGTGGGTTCATCCATCAATATGACCTGCGGTGAGATAGCCAGGGTCCTGGCAATACATAGTCTCTGCTGCTGACCACCAGAGAGACCCATTGCGGATTCATTCAACCTATCCATTACCTCCTCCCAGAGCGCCGCCTGTTTCAGGCTCTTCTCGCATATCTCGTTCAGTACCTTCTTTTTCCTCGTACCATGGATCCTCGGTCCGTAGGTGATATTATCGAAAATGGACTTGGGAAAGGGGTTGGGTTTCTGGAATATCATGCCGATCTTGGTCCTCACATCCATTGCATCCACCCGCCTATCGTAGATGTTCTTCCCTTCCCAGATTATCTTACCCTCGATCTTCACACTGTCGATGGTATCGTTCATTCGGTTGAAACATCTGATCAATGTCGATTTACCGCAGCCTGAAGGGCCGATCAGTGCTGTGACCTTGTTCTTGTATATGGGCATCTCCACATCAATGAGGGCCTGTTTCTTACCATACCAGAGATTCAGGTCCTCGACATCTATGATCTTTTCCATTGCCTGCTTGCCTCCTACCATTTGGTCTTGTTCTTGAACTTCCTTCTCAATATCGCAGCCGACGAATATATTATCATGATTATCATCAACAATACCAGAGCGGTACCGCTTGCTCTCGGCAGACCTCCCGGAACCTCCTTTATCATGTAGAAGATATGTGTGGAAAGGAACATGGAGGATGAATCCAGGGATCCCACCGGTCCGGGAGACTGAAAAGTACTGGCAACGAACAGTATAGGAGCTGTCTCGCCCGCCGCCCTTCCTATGCTCAGGATGATCCCTGTTATTATTCCAGGGAACGCCGGTGGAAGTATAACCTTCCGGATGGTCTCCCATTTCGTGGCTCCCAATGCAAGGCTTCCCTCCCTCATGCTCTGAGGAACACTTTTCATTGCCTCTTCCGTGGTCCTGATGATGGTCGGAAGTATCATCAGGGAGACCACAATGACACCCGCTTTCAACGATATCCCCATCTCGAGGACAATAACAAGGAAAGCAAGTCCGAAAAGGCCGAAGACGATAGACGGTGTGCCATTCAAATTATCGATCCCCAGTCGGATCAACTTTATGAAACGTCCCTCCTTGGCATATTCCGAGAGATATATCCCGGCACCGATACCGATCGGCATGGCGATCGAGATGGCCCCCATCACAAGAAAGGCTGTTCCTACGATAGCAGGATAGATACCACCGTCCCTTCCCAGGTTGGTCGGTGGTTCTGAGAGGAACTCCCAGGACATTACCCCGATACCTTCAGAAATAATATAATACATTATTAACCCAAGAGCTGCAACTGTAAGCAGCATGGTTCCACCAATCATCGTGAAGGCAACTAACTGGGATATCTTCGGAGGGAGGAACCTCGTTCCGATAAGTGAAATGGATAGAACAGCGGCCATGACAATGCCTGGAACAAGACCGAACCAGGTGTTGAAGAGCATGAAGACCACTGCTACCAGTACCAGCCTGGATATGAACGTCAGAACATCCTTCATGTTATCCGGAAGGATTACTGGGCCGGACATATGGTCCATTGGATGGTCATTCACCATATCGTCCTTCAATAACCCCCTATGAAGCCACTTATAGGAGATGTAGGGGAGCATGGTCCGGAATCCAAGGAACCAGATAGGTGGGACCAGGGCCGCTATAATCCCGAACTTGGCATCGATCAGATCGTTGAACAGGAAGAATACGATGAGTGAGAGTAAGAGTATTAGCATAACGAAGACCATGAACCTCATATTATCGGGCATTTTCAGACCTGGGATCATACACTCTTTCTTTACAAGGCCCAGATGTTTTGCCTTTATCTTTCCCATTATGTAGATGGCCACCGAATTGATCAAGAGGACCATGAAGAAAAGGATCACCGCCAGTGCAAAGAGGGCGCTCTTATGCGTGCCCGATGCTTCACCCATCTCTATCCCTATTGCAGCGGTTATGGGTTTTATTCTGGCAAATATGTCCCAAAGTGGTTCAGGGAGCGTTGCGGTATTGCCCGCCACCATCATAACGGCGATGGTCTCACCCACCGCCCGGCCTATTCCGAGTATTATCGCCGCTGTTATGCCCGATATTGAGGCCGGAACGATCACCTTGCTTATCGTCTGCCATTTCGTGGCCCCAAGTCCCAAAGAGGCCTCCTTCAGCTCTCTGCCGACTGAACTAATGGCGTCTTCGGATACGGATATTATCGTGGGAAGCGCCATTATCCCCAAAATAATGGACCCGGCCAGCCAGCTGTAGCCTATGGAAAGGTCGAAGAGGTCCTCCAACCATCCCTTCAGGACCAGTACTCCGAAGAGACCATATACAATGGATGGAACACCTGCCAGAAGTTCTATGGAGGTCTTCAGGAAATCCCTTATCCTGGGATGTGCCAGCTGTGAAACGAATATCGCAGATCCTATTCCGATGGGTATTGCGATCACCATGGCCCCGAAGGAGACGAGTATGGTGGCTATTATGAGATTGAAAGCCCCGAAGGACTCATTATAGGTACTGGCGGGTTTCCACTGGTCTCCGCTAAGAAGGTTCCAGATACCTATCTCTTCAGCAGCGAAAATGGAGCTTTTGAAAAGATAATATGCAATAAAAAAAAGTGCTATTATAGAAGATAGAGCACAGAAAAGAAGGATGAACCTTACAAAGAAATCAGTAAGGGCCCTTCGGTTCATCCTCAGGGACAGGAAAGGTTCCAGGAACTTCACGATGGAGTTCCTTTGGGATCCAATAATGCCCATACACTAACCCCTTCCCTCTTCGAAAAGCCCTTTTTCAATTGATCTCAGGAAAGAGGTACGAAACCTTCTTCCTCGACAATGGCCTGTCCTTCGGAGCTCAGCACGAAATCTATGAAATCCGCTGCCAGACCCTCTGCCTCACCGAGAGTGAGGAAGTTCAGGTTCCTGGCTATTGGGTATGAGTCGTCCTGGACCGTGGATATGGAAGGCTCCACGCCGTCGACGGGGACTCCTTTCACCTCATTGTCCAGATATCCCAGTCCTACATATCCGATTGCCCCCTTGGTCGTCTTGACGGTGCTGTGGACATCTCCGTTGGACTGCTGCTCGATCATGTCCAGGGATGGATCCTCCTTGTCGAGAACGAGCTCGTCGAAGGTTCCCCTGGTTCCGGAGGCGCTGTCCCTTCCGACCATGACTATCTCCATGTCGGGACCGCCTACCTCGTTCCAGTTCGTTATGTCTCCCTGGTAGATCTCCTTGACCTGTGTCACGGTAAGACCGGACACTGTATTGTCCTTGTGGACTATGATGGCTATTCCATCCTTTGCGACAGGGATGGATATGATGTCAGGATATTCATCCATCTCCGAGTCCTTTATCTCCCTGGATGCCATTCCGATGTCAGCGACACCGGTCCCGGCCATCGTCACACCAACGCTTGAGCCTCCACCATTCACATTGATGGTCACGTCATGGTCCTTCTGGTACTCCTCAGCTGCACTGGATGCAATCGGGAGCACTGTGGTGGACCCTGATATCTCCAGGGTCGAATCTTGTTCTTCTCCTTCATCGTCTCCTCCGAGGCAACCAGCTAGTAGAACCCCGACCACCAAAAAGGTAATCCCGGCCATTCCCAGAGTCATTTGTATTTTGGTCTTGGTCATTTTTAATCACCGGGGACAAGCATCTCAGGAACGGATTTAATAATTATGACAGTACTATATATTGGTATACCTCTGATATATAGGGGTATATACATAACGTACATCACATGTTTCGCTAGTTTCATATATTATGGCATAATAATCATTATATGGGTGTAATCTTAATTATTCTTCTTTTCTCAGGATACTCCGATCATTATTGTAATCGGGATAACTGGTGATCTATTAAAGGTATGAACTGCTTCAGGATATGTTAACAATGTAGGGCTATGTACCAATCATACTTTCTATAGATAATATTAATCTAGGATATCGTATTATTGGTCCATGGCGTAAGCAATGCTGATAAGAAGAGTTCAGATAACGGGGGGTTCTTCGTTCACAATAAGCCTGCCCAAGGACTGGGTAAGGTCTCAAGGGATCGAGAAGAACAGCCCGGTTGAACTCAATGTTCAGAGCGACGGGACACTTCTCGTGAACCCGAACGTTAACAGGGGCAAGATCGAAAGCTCGAAGATGCTCGATCTGGACAAGATGAAGGTGAACCCGACCTTCAGACTGCTGGTCGGAGCATACGTTATGGGCTATTCGAAAATAACCATCAGGTCCGAGAATGGTCTTCCGGCCGGTCTGTTGGACACCGTGACGGAGTTCACCCAGAAGGTAATCGGACCGGAAATAATCGAAGAAACCGCCAACGAGCTGGTGATAAAGGACCTTCTCAATCCCACGAAGATGCCCTTCGAGAAGACCCTTGAAAGAATGTACATACTCGTAAGGTACATGCACATAGACGCGATCAATGCACTGGTGAACGACCAGATATCCCGGATAAAGGACATGGAGCAGAGGGACATGGAGGTGGATCGGCTCAACTGGCTGCTTGCCCACCAATACAATATCATTAACGAATCCAATCTCAATCACAAACTGGACCTCTCCAAGATAGACTCCGAGTTCTATTTCGTGACCGGAAAGATCCTGGAGAGGATCGGAGATCACTCTCTGATAATTGCCAAAAATTCAAAGACCATGATGGAATTCGATGTTCCAGGGAACATAAAGAATCTGATAGCCGATGCCAGCCAGATCTCACTCGAACTCCTTGACATGGCGATGAGTTCCTGGTTCCATAAGGAGCTCGAGGGTGCAAATGAGACGGTGGAAAAAATCGGAGATCTCAAGGAGAGATGTCTTGCCATCGAGGACATGTCCCATTCGATGGACAGGGAAATGGACAGATGTATCGGAAGGATAGAGGACTCCATACTCAGGACCGGAGAGTACTCCACCGATATCGCAGAGAATGCCATCAATTATCTCATACTCCGGCTATGATCACCAACGTACGTCCCCGGACCCTTCACCTTCTTTCTTTTGATATGTGAGTATCTGGTAATCGATCCTCAGTGCATATTCGTTTCCCTCGTCGTTCACTTCCCTCAACCCCAGCAGGTTGACCATTGGCTCCTGGTCCCCTGCGGAGACCATATTTACTTCCACGGTGAGATTCCCTGCTGTGCCGTTCTCCGTTCGGGACCATACTATCGAAATGTGGCCCGAGGATCCCCTGTCGCGGTCCAACTCCACATTCTCCATGTCCATCAGCCTTATCTCGAAGATGTCCGGCGTGTTGGTATACCTGAAACCCTGGTCAGGTTCATCCTCCCATCCCAGGGATACGTTCACTCTGGTTATGGTCGAGGAGTTGGAGGGTATCGTGATCTGCTCGCTGCCCCCCTCCGCCAAATATTCAGTGAGCAAAATGGTGTGCTGTTCCGAAACCTCCGTCTCCTCTCCAATGGGGTCCATGACCGTATCCTCGTGCAGCGACGGGTCATCGACACCCACAAAGGCCGCCACCGGTATCATCGCAAGACAGAAGAGGAAGGTTATTGTGATGGTGAATATCCAGGGTCTCTGCGGCCAGTGGCCCTGGTCCCTGTCCCTGAGCCACCGGAAGAATGCATTTTCGCTCTTCTTGGGCTCGAAGGGAGAACCGCTGGCGAAACGGTCCTTTTGCCAGAATTTCTTGTAGAGGAAGTAGAATATGGGGAGCATTACAGCAAGTGTTATCATGGTGTTGAAGAAGTCGATCTTAAGGAACAGAACGTCGGACTTCTGAAGGAAGGTGCTTGACCAGTCACCTTTCCATGAGAAAAGGGTAAGATACCAATCCCAAAGACCATGGATCAATATGGGCAGTACTATGTTCCTTGACCACTGGTAGATGAGTGAGAAGAACATGCCCATGACAAAGAGCACAAGCATGTACCAGAATATTGCCTCCGCGGGCATCTTGTGCATCAATATGGATATGGGAAGGTGACCGGCTGCGAAAAGGACCGCGGAAAATACCATGGCAAACCATATCGGGAACGCCCTTGCCGTCTGGTCCTGCAGAAAACCCCTGGAGAAGAGCTCCTCTGCGGGGCCGGTTCCGATCATGTAGCTGAACATCATGGCAATGACGAGTCCCCAACCCACGTTGGGATCGTCCCAGCCTGCTACTATTCGGAAGTTGTCCCCGTAGCCAAGCACGGACATCAGTATGCTCATGGATGTCGTTGATACGATGAAGAAGAGGATCACGCCGACGAAGCCCCAGAAGATCGATGAGGCAAGGTTCTTTTTTGTGAACCGGAATGGGCTTCCGTTCTCCTTGAACAAGAACCACCACAACAAGAAAACGGGTCCGAGCTGGAGGACGGGTTTTGCTATCATCGCCACCCAGTAACCGATCTCGTCACCCAGCCCCGGGTCGGTGAAGGGATATACATTACCGGTTACGTATCTGAAGATCCCCCAGATCACGATCTTTACCATGAATACGATCAGAACATACCACAGGAAACGCCACCTGTTCCTTATGGGTTTGTTGCCGACCGGCGGGACCCCGTTCCACTTGGGATCCTTCTTCATCTGCTCCTGGGTTCCTAAAGTCGGGTCCTCTAAGGACATGTGAAAGGGAATGGGGACTGACTAATTATTCTTTTTTGGGGTCATCGTGATCGGCCTGCATTTGATATCATGGATTGAAAACAACGATTTCGCCGTCTTCAAGATGAACGAGGAGGGCTCTAAATACTGGCGGACAAAGTCCGGAGCAGAAGTAGATATCATACTCGAGATAGGAAGGGAGATCATACCAATAGAGGTCAAGACAACGATCCCCAAATTGAAGGTAGGAAGAGGATTCAGGTCCTTCATTGAAAGATACGGGCCAAGAAGAGGGTTCGTTGTCGGCCTTGATGTTGAAAGAAACAAGACAAGGATCTCAAAATGCGAAATGAGTTCGATCACTATACCGGAATTACTGGAGGAACTTGAAAAGATAAGATCCGAGAACCTTAAGGGAGACCATGGCTGATATCGCAAGATCCAAACAAAACAGAGCGTCGCTTAGAGACACTGTTTTGCGTGTGTATAAAAAACGGAACCCGATCAAAAGCACCGTCTATAACTCGAAGTCC
>JAWOCK010000049.1:0-52643 GCA_046483845.1 Thermoplasmatota archaeon
TTTCCGGATCATTTTCTAATTCAAAGAATAGATGCCTGACAGGGAATTTGAATCTTGATCTTGATGCATACGTGCATCAAGGCAAGTAAAACCACTTGTGGTTTTACTCGATCCCAGAACTTTCGCGCTTCACTTGTTCCGCGAAAGTTGTGGGCCAGCACAATTCCGAAGGAATTGCTGCGCGGTCAAATCAAGGCCCTATAGGGGCGCCCGCGCATCATGGTCAATAATCAGCGGTGATGGTTGCCTGCGCAATGATCTTGTCCTCTTCTATATTCGATATCTCCACCTCGTATACTTCTCCGACCTCGATGGTGAAGGTTTCATCGGGATCGGCGAAGGTCAAGGAATCACCCGCCGATGAGGATTGGGCACTGGTGGTGAATTCCACACCATCAACGGTCACCCTGTAATCCTCCCATTCCAAGTCTCCGCTCATCACCTCTATCTCAACGGTGTCCGATCCGGCATCAAGTTCAATATCGAACTGAGGATAGGTTTTTGTTTCAGTATGCTCCGAAGTTATACAACCGGAGAAGATCACGGCTATGGATATCAGGGATATCCAGAGACCATAAGATAATATGTTCCTGTTCATATTGCTCCCCCATAGAGAATACATTCCGGGATTAATACATTATCCATCTATCATTTTCAGCAACAGTATTAAAATTAAGGAGAAGGATATACATTACAAGTGATGGAAATGACAGAGGAAATAGTATACGTGTGCAAGGAGTGTCACAATGTGGTAAAGGCCACCGGAGAGGGTCAGTACGACCCGGAATGCTGCGGGGCTCCCATGAAGCAGGTGCCGCTTACAGAGTGTAGAAAGGACCCGGCATTTGCGGAGCACGCAAGGTTCATCGATGAGGACGAGCCCTGTGGATGAAACACATACACTGAAAAATTTAGGGTTCATTTAGATATACCTCTATAACAATCCTAGTATGAGACGAGGGGGAACGATCTAGTTTTATAACACACCTCTCTCCTCTTAGATCCCCCACATTCCCCCTCGTCCATTCTTATATGGCCCTTCCTATCATATGTTATCCTAAAACCTTAAAATCCATAGAGAGGTTTCCAGGTTCATGATGAGGTATCTCAGCATCCTTCTGATATCATCCTTGATGCTCTTGCCCTTTGGTCTGTCCATCGAAAAGGGCCCAGGCATGGAGAGAATATCCGAGGAAGGTCAGATTGTTGAGGAGGAAAGCTCCTTGGAAGACACCCCCTGGTGGGAGAGGACCAGGTTCGACCGGAACGGGGACGGCATCTCGGATGTGCTCGAAGAGTATGCGCAACTCCCCCGGGATTCCTCCGTACCAGTTCATGTAACGGTCTCCTTCGACAGGGAGATAACACCGGAGGATGGCGGTATCCTTTCGGCAAGGGGATTCCAGGTGGCCACTTTGTTGGATGCCATCGATGGTATCGCGCTTTTGAACGTCCCATCCCACAGGATATATGAGATAATGAACATGGATGGGGTCGTCTTCGTGGAACCCATTTCAGCACCCGTCCTCTTCTCCGATATAGCAACACCGACCGTGCGGGCCAAACCCTCGGAGATGTTCTCTCCCGACACCGCCTGGGAAAAGGGATACTCGGGAAAGGGAGTATCCATAGCGGTAATAGACACAGGTATAGATGACGAGCATCCGTCGCTCTCCGGTAAGTTCCTGGCAGGTGTGGACATGACCAAACCGGACAATATGGAGTTCCTTTTTCCCCAGGATGGGTCCTACAACCCGGATGACATACAGGGGCACGGATCCACATGCTCGGGGATAGCATCCGGAACCGGGGCGCCCGAGGGCGAATACCAGGGAACCGCTCCCGACGCCCGCCTGGTTGATGTCAGGATAGGTACGAAGATCGGTTATGCACCCGGCGAGTTCTGGGTAGGGGCACAGAACGACCCCCACTTCCTTGATGGTACCTTGAGAGGTATCCAATGGGCCAACGATAACCTGGAAACCCAATGGGGGAGCAACGAACACACCGGGATAGACATATTCTCGATATCATGGGGTATCGATCTGGGGTCCCCGAGCGACGGGACCGATCAGTACTCAAGACTTCTTGATTCAGCGGTGGACAATGGCGCCATTGTCCTGAACGCTGCGGGGAACAATGGACCGAACAACGACGGTTTCTCGGGACTTTCGGCATCTTCGGAGGCCATCATAGTGGCAGCCACCGATGACAACAACACCATGGACCAACGGGATGACATCATAGCTTTCTATTCTTCCAGAGGGCCCAGGCACGATGACGGTGATGGTGATCCGTACAACGAGCTGAAACCGGACATAGCGGGCCCCGGGACCAATATCGTTCAGCTGCAGCCCGATACCACAAGGATAACGGGGGATGCCTCGAACAACGGATACGGCAACAGGGGATCGGGCACGTCCTACGCAACTCCCCTGGTCGCTGGTGTGGTCGCACTGGTACTGGAAGCGAACCCCGAGCTGAGGGGACACAACGAGATCGTAAAGGAGATACTGAAGTACACCGCTGACAGGAAGAACCCACCGACCATCCCCGAGCTTGATCCATTCTGGGAGAGCGACCATGGTTACGGCTCTGTTGACGCCTATGCCGCTGTCACCCTGGCGGAGAACATTCCCGACCTGGGTTCGGTGGACCCCCGTCTCCAGGCGCATATATGCAATTTTTCCCTTTCGAATACCGTTGTCACCGAAGCGGGGAACTATTCCGTGGAGAAGCCGTTCTATTCGTATATCGCCGAGTCCCCCTTCGAGGTATCAGGTCTTGCCTGGTCCAAGGGAGGCCCCTTCGATGGAGCCCAATACGCCATAAGCGAGGGCTCCATTGCAAAGGGAATAGGGGAATCCGAGTGGAAGGAGCTGGATCTGGGACCCGAGGAGGATTTCCATCCCTGGACCATAGAGGTTGGAGGATTGAAGGAAGGTGTCCACACGCTTTGGGTAAAGAGCACCGCCGGGGACAGCGAATCGCTCCACTCCTTCATGGAGTTCATCTATCATGTCGGAAAAGAGAGACCGGAAGGCTTCGTCGGAGGAAGCTTCATACTGCCCGTAGTGATAGTTCTGATAGTAGCGCTGGGTGTAGGGATATATCTGTATTTTCGTCAAAGGTCCTGAACCGGTTTTACCGGTGTGAAGGTATTGAGGGTGACCTTGCCTATGTCGCCGCCGTAAGCACCGATCCTCTCGATGGAGTTCAGCACGTATGCGAGCAGGACCGCTTCGTCGGCGGGCAATGTGAACACCTTTTTCAAATGGGGTTCCAGCTTGTCCTTCAACATCCGCGACCTGTCGATGACATCATCGGCCATCTTCAGGTTCTCGGAGAAAAGAGAGGCCACCGAATCAGAGAAGATATCCTTGGCGATGCCCCCGTCCTTGTTTATGGTCTTGATAATTTCACCATCGGAGGATTCACCCAGCTTCTTGATATGTTCCGCCATGGAGACCGTGTGGTCGGCAACCCTCTCCACTATCCTGGCCGACAGCATGTAGTTGAAAGCTTCCTCTGTTGAGATATCGGTCTTGTCCGCCACCTTGGGGGATTGGTTCACCATGTTGTACTCCTTATGGATCAGCCAGTTGATCCTGTCCACCTCGATATCCCTGGTGATAACATCGTCCAGGAAGCCCATGTCTTCCTCTTTCATACCGCGCAGGAAATCCTCGATCATCTTCTCGGTTATATAGGACATTCTCTTGAGTCCCGTCTTCACCGAGAAATCGGCTGGATCTATCAGGTCCTGGAGCTTAATGATATCCTTTCTCTCCTCCACTATCTCCACGCCCATTACCAGCCGTGTGAACTCCCTGACCTTCCTGGCATGCAGCGGGGACATGGCCCCCTCGGATACCACGATGATATTGTTCACCCCGGATACGTAGGCGCCCACCAGCCTTCTCATGAGAGCGTCGGGGGATTCTTTTCCGCTTATCCTGATCTCGCCGGTTATGTACTCCTTGAAGTTCATGGGATGTGGTGAGAGTATCAGATGGCCATTCTTGTCCTCCATTATGTTCAGGGAGGACCCGGATGAGATTCCGTTCTTCTTCGCCCATGTCTTGGGAAGGGAAACGATGAACGTGGAACCTCCCGAGATCTGTACCTTCCTAGTTTCCATGTGATGCACCCGAGGGGACGATATACAAAGATACTATTTAAAATATATATCCACTATATATATGTCATCAGAGTTTACAAATTCCCATCCTAGATCATTGTCTCCATATAGATACATCGTTTCGGTCGATATCGTTGTGGGGGACACGTCCAGGGGGAACCAGCCGAACACTAGATAGGATTGTGGTTCGATGATCAACCATTTGCCCAGTTCATCCTCGTATATCTGGAAGGGGATCTCAAGGCCGTACCTCTCCTCTATGGATGACAATGAAGAGGTATCCTCACCTATATAGACGGCGTTGAAGGCATGGCTGCTGGTGATGATCACCCTGGCGGACCCGCCAACCGCTTCCATAAGTGATGCGAAGAGAACGGCATAGTCCTCGCAGTCACCTCCCCCTCTTGAAAGGCATGATGCAGGAGATGTCCACTGGTTTTCGCCGTTCACAGGATCGGGTATATACTCCAGGGAGGAGATCACGTACTCATATACGTCGCAGACCTTCTGTATGGTATACGCTCCCTCCCCCAATGTGGAGTTCTCAACAAGCGAACCGATGACCTCCCTATCCTGATCGATGAGCTGGGACACCTTATCGAAATAGTATGCATTGTTGAGCCTCATCTTCGGATCGCCGGAACTGCTGGAGGGCTGAAGGATGTTCACGGTGGATGGATCGAAATCCATGTCGGTCTTCCTTATCCAGGTGGTATCATCGTTTATGAGCAGGTCCATGGATACCGTGTAGGTCCGGTTACCGGGAGCAGGAGGAGGATCGGGAATGTCCAACAGCAGGTGTCGAAGATACCTCTCCTCATTGGCCCGGACGTACTTTCCGACCTCACCCGACGCCTGAGCACCCCAATACGAAGAGACACGGACCCGCTCTACATAAAGGTCCGCAGTTCCGGTGTTCCGGAGACTTATGTTCAGCACCGCACCGATCCCTGCATAACCATCAAGCATCTTGGTGGATGCATTAACAGGCCAGTACAATTTACAGGAGAAAGAGGGGGTTGGTCCCGGTGAGATGAAGAGTGGTCTTTCCTCGCCTTTAAGTGGCCTTTCCTCATGAAGAGGCGCCATCAGGTCCTCGGGAGAGAACCCTTCCCTTTGTTGACTGTCTATGAGATACTGCAGGTAGAGATAGAAACCGCCAAGGGTGCCTGCCATGAGCAGGACCATGATCAGCAATGTCGCCCCGAGCTTGATTAGCTGGCTCGAATATTTTTTACTTTTTTTCCGGGACACAGCCTTTCATCGGGGACTAAAGATATAGAGATTTGGGAGGTTCTGTCGAAGCAGCGGTGGATCGACCGAAGCCAGGATATTCCCTGGACCCTTGGGTTCTCTGTTACGACGCTCGGCCGGATCTTGCTGAGAATGCGGGAGTGGAAAAACGTTATAGTCCATAAGTCACAATTGCCGAAAAGGTGTTCGACTGCCGGATATGGAAAGACATGCGCGGGCCGACGAAGAAAGGATCATCGAGGAGGAATGGGCCGAACTGCATGGTGGGATAAGGTGGAGATGTATAAGGTGCATGAAGTGCTGCAAAAGTTCCTGGGCGGTGAATCTCACCTGGTTCGAGTTCGAAAGGTCCGGACAAGACCCGAGGGCATCCGATCTTGACATCCACAAGGTGGAGGTCGATCCCGACACTGGTCTCTCCCATCCTTACTTCGTTATAGGGAACAAGTGCAGATTGCTGGATGAGAGCACCCGCTCGTGCAGATTGTATCCCGATTGGTTCTATACCTGTGCCACTTATCCTTTTCTCCTGATGCCCGATGGGACATTGAGGGTCCACGAGAAATGCTCCGGCATAGGGCATGGGGACCTCATGACCCTGCATGATATCAGGGAAATGATTCTGAAGGAGAGACAGAGGGCCAAAATGGTGCTCCCTGGAAAACGCAAGTAACCGTCACTCTTCGTCGGAAGGGTTCAATTTGTCCAGGGACCCAAGGGAAGTGAAATCCACTTTCTCATCGTCGAAATCCTGGACCTCCTCGGGCCCTATTATCATCTCCATCTTCTTAGAGAGGTCCATCCCCTTTGAGATAGGAACTATCATGGTCGGTATGGAAAGGTGCATCAGGATCTCCTGCGAGACGGACCGCTTGGTTATTCGACCGAAGATCGACTCCTCGGTAGAGCCCATGACCACGATGGTTGCATTCTCGGATTCCACGGCCTCCAGTATCTTCTCCAGGACATCACCCTCTTTGTAGAGGAGCTTGATGTCGACACCATATGCCTTGGCCAGCTTGTTGTATATACGCAGAGCCTTCTGACCCTCGGTGGTGGAACCCCCGGGGGTCTTGATGAAGATCGCCGTGACCGAAGCTCCCATCTTCTTGGCTGTCTCCATGACGATAGGAGCAGTATACCTGGCCGGGAACTCTCCGGAGGTAGGGGCCAGTACAACACTGCCTGTTCTGTCCACCTCCACAATGGAATCCTCCATGGTCCTTACCTTCTTGAAACCGGTCGACGGCAGGTAGAGGGGACTCTTGTATTCCTCTACAAGTCTTTCCGGCTTTGGTATGTCCTGCTTGTAGACCAGGGTCCTGTATGGATAAGGGATCTCAACGCCGTTGTGGTCGAAGGCATCCTTTATCTTCTTCATTACATCCGATCTGATGACCAGCCTGTCCCTGGCCTCCGGTATCCAGAACCAGACGTTCAGGTCAATGGAGGAATCGCCGAACTTTTTCATCAGCACATACGGAGGCGGTTTGTGGAGGACCAGCGGATGTTTGTAGAGGATCTCGATTATGAGCTTTTCGGCCAGGCGCCAGTCGGAATCGTATGAGATCCCCACATCGAACTGGAGGACCATCCTTGGGGCCTCCCGCGTATAGTTCCAGACCTGGGAGGATGCAATGGCGTTGTTCGGAACAACGATGAGCTCCTCCTCGGGTGTCTTTATCCAGGTGGACCTGAGGGATATGTCAACAACATCCCCCCAGGTCTCCCTTCCGCTCCAGTCTATCCTTATCCTGTCACCTATGACAAAGGGTTTGTCCATGACTATCATTATCCCGGCGGCAAAGTTGGCGATGGTATCCTGCAGGCCGAAACCCAGTATGATACCGCCAGCGACACCACCACCTATGAGCGTGACCGGGGATATCCCTATTATGAGAAAAGCAACAATGAAACCCACTACGTAGAAAGCTATCTTGATCACTCTTCCAATGGCCTTTCCCGTATCCCTCTTGGACTTCTCACCGGTCCTGAAGGATGGCTCCATTATGGTGACCACCACCTGGGCGATCATAAAGAATGCCACGAAGACCGTCACGAATATGGAGATATCTATGATGATCCGGAAAGGTCCGATCTGGTATTGACTGAAGGATATTGACATGGCGACCAGGAACCCGAGTACTATCAAGACCACTTTGGTGGGTGTCCTGATCGATCTGAACAATTTGTACTTCCTGGACTTGGAGACCTTGGACCGTAGGGCGGTGTAGATGGCCGCCCTCAGTATGGGCTCCAGTGCGAAGACGGTAAGGATGAGTATCAATACGAAGGTAACGAGGAATTGGAGGATCCTCCATGCCTCATAGTCCCTTGCGAAGATCCTGATCACGGTATCCAGTTGAATGTTGAGGGAGACCACCGCAAGGGTGAAAAAGAGCATGAGGTAGAACAGGACCAGACCCCTTTTCACCGGCCTGACCACCGTGCGCTCCATCCTCTTTTCGATCAAACGCTTCTGTCCGGAGACCTTTTTTTTCGAGTGTCTGATCTTCGAAAGGGAGCTCTCCTCGATATTGGTCAGTATCCTGGCGATGTTCCGGGAGAGAAGACGGGGGAATATCATGGAGAGCAGGACGCCTAGCAGAAAGATAGCCCCTGCGATCACGATGTCCTGGACCAGTATGTCCGGCCCCAGAACGGGGTCCTCAAGCCAATCTATGTTCATGTTGGATCATTATCCTCCGTGTCCCTGGTCAGGACCTATCTGGTCTATCCCGGGGTATGAATTCAATCCCTCGGGTATTATTTTACCTTTTCTCTTCTGATCCGTCAAGTGGCCGAAGCTTTCGGGGATACCAAAAGATTGAATTAGCGAGCACCATATTTTAGCCCATGTCCCAGGAAGGAACGGGTGGCCCGGATAGAAAGAAGGTCCTGACAGTGATTATAATCATCTCAATGGTAATAGGTGGAACTGCTTTATTTCTATCCCTGGGAGATAAGGTGTCCGATGATGAGGATACCGCGGGTGGAGAGATGGTGGAGGGTTGGAAACCGTACGTGGATCTCCCCAATTCCAAAGTGACCGACCTCGACACCGCCAACAACGAACCGGGATTGGCGGTGAACCCGACCGATCCCATGAACATCGTTGCGGGTTCCAATGACTATGGAACTCCCAGCGGCGATGCTTGGTGCGGATACTACTACACCTTTGACGGCGGAAAGACCTGGGACAGGGGCCTGATACCCGGATATGACGGGAACAGGGAATCGGACCTCTGGCCTTTTGCAGGGGGTGGTGATCCGGTGGTGGTCTTCGGTCAGGACGGGACATGCTATCTGGCCGGCATAGCGTTTCAGAGGGAGCCCGAGCTGGGAAATATCAGGAAGCCCGGGTCCAGCATATTCGTGGCAAGGTCCGATGACGGGGGAAGGACCTTCGACATGGTCTCGATAGTAATACAATCCATTTCATCGCTTTCCAACATGTTCGCCAATTTCCATGACAAGGAGTGGATAGCGGTTGACCCCAACACAGGAGATGTCCATGTCACATGGACCGCCTTCCAGCTTTACGGGGTTTCCTCCGCCATGGTCCATTCGGTGTCCCGGGACAGGGGGGAGACCTGGTCCCGTCCGCAGATAATATCGGAGATAACAAGGAAGGAGAGGCAGGTACAGGGTTCCCAGGTCGAGGTGGACAGGGACGGGGTGGTGCATGTGGCCTGGATCGAATACGACCTGAATACTTTGAGGTACACCCGCTCCACAGATGAAGGGGAGAGCTTCGAGCCGGTACGGACAATAGCGAGCGTTACTCCACTGCCGTATTTCCTTCCCAACGGAGACTACAGGACACCTACCATGTGCGATATGGCGGTGGACCTGACCGACGGCAACCTGTCCGGTTCTATCTACATCGCATGGCCCGACCACAGGACGGGTGAAGGGGACATACTTCTCACGGCCTCACACGACGGAGGTGATACCTGGACCGAACCGATAAAGGTCAACAATGCCACCCAGGTAAGGGACAACGATCAGTTCTTTCCCGCGACCGCGGTGGGGCATGACGGTTCGATACAGGTGATGTTCTACGACAGGAGGGACGATCCCGAAAACGACCTCATCGGTGTATACTTCGCCATATCCTACGACGGCGGGAGGACCTTCCAGAACATAAGGCTCTGCGATACCATGTTCGACGGCGATAACACAAGAGGGCCTTTTATCGGTGATTATATGGCTCTTTCCGCCGGACCAGGGTGGACCATAGGTGTCTGGTGCGATGCAAGGGAGGGCACCTCTGATAACGTAAGGTCCGATATATGGATGGGAAAGGTCATCTACAGCGAGGAACTGCTTTCCGATGAGGAAGTTGAGGAGTGACCGGTTCAGTATCTCAGTATTGCCCCTATCCCTCCCAGGGATTCCAGGAACGGGGACTCCTTGACGAACTCGGTCCCCGCACCCGTTCTTTCCGCAAGTTCGTAGAGTTCCTCCACAACATCGACCTCGGATGTAGGTCCGCCGCAGTTGGGACATTTTTCCGGAGGGGTGGATCTTTCGGTTATGGACTGGCACCTCTCACATATCCAACCGGGTATGGAAGTATCGTCCAGCAAGAGCAGAACGCTGACCCTGCCGTTGATGAGAGCGGTCTTTACCCTTGGAACGCCGTAGGCCGCTGGTTCACCCTTCATGATCGATGAGCGGAGTTGGTCAACAAGCACTTTTTCTTTGTCCCTTTCGTCCTTCTCTGCGAACCGCTCCCCTATCTCGAGAAGATCACCCATGGAGATGTCAATGGAGGTATCCTCTATGCCAATGACCTGCTCCCTGAGGTATTGGGGCAATGATTCGAGAAGGTTCTTCTTGGCCTCCCCCGGGCCGGCAATAACGACCCCCCTGGAATCTTTGAGTTCCTCCAGCTCCTCGAGGTCCTCGATGATCTCCGATACGAAGGCGTTGATGGCACCGCGTCTCAGCCTGTTGAAACGCATTTGGCTCATTCCTCCTTTCTTGTGCCTGTTCATAAGATCCATGGAATCACTGTCTTCCATCTCCATGATGTTGGACCTGATCATGAAGAGCTTTGCCTGTTGGCTGTCCATCAGCAGCAGTGCATAGTCCACGTAATCATCCCGGAGCTTTGCCAGGGGAAGAAGGAAGGGAGATGTATCCAGGACGAAGGTCCTCTCGGGCTCCACCGATATTCTGTAAACATGCAATAGACCGACGGAGGAGGAGGCGAATATGATCCGCCCCTTCTCTCCGGGTATGGGTGCATGTTTGATGTGTGCTTCCACGAGTTCCAGAGCGTCCTCGAATTCCGAGGCGGACTCTCCCTCAATGACCTTTTCCACCGCCCTTATCCTGGATGATAGATATGTCTCGTTAATGGAGATCTCTTCCTTCGAGGCCGTGGGAAGATATATGGAGAGATAGGATTCGGTCTCCTCGTATATCTCGGCGAGTTCCCTCACGTCAATGTCGGTCACCGGTACGAGTTCCCTGGGGATTACCTTGATCATTTCCTTGGAAGGTTTCATACGGGTATAATCCATGGAGCATTGATAAGCCTTTTCAATCGGTCTCCCTGCTCTTGGACCAGATATGGATCATCACGATAACGATCAACATTCCCACCAGGATGGAGATGTACAGCCAGAGAAATCCTCCCTCCTCCTGGTCATCAGCCACTTCATCGTCATCGTATTCGGAGCGCCTGTAGAACTCGAAATACAGCTCCCCTGCCTCGAACCGGGAATATTCCTCGGGGTCCATCTCCATATCGATGGTTCCGGCATCCGGCCCCATGTGGTTGCTTATTATACTAGGCTCCAGGCTGAGCGGGTCCAGCCTCCAGCTGCTGTTCAGTTCTATCCTGAGGTGGAGCGAGGTGGAACCCTGGGTCCCGGGATAGAATGTGTAACTCCTCAAGGGGTCAGACGGTCCTTCGAGTTCTATATGGTGCGTGTCCCTGGAGGGGGAATCGAAAGTGTAGGCCAATTTCCAGGTGATCCGAACCTCCCCGGATGACGGGGACGATCCCAGTATCCCCTCCGTACTCAGTGACATGGTGAGTGAACCGATCCTGCCGTCGAGCCTTACATCGCTTTCGTGGGAATCTTCCAGGGAGATGTCGGAGGAAGGTTTGAAGAAGAGGTCCAGCTCGAGCCGGGTCACGCTCCCGTCGCCGTCATCATCGAGCATGCTCCTTATGTCCTCGGCCTCCCGTGAAGAGAACCCTGTGAACTCCCTGGTCATAACCACCCTTTCCGGGCTCTGCACATGTATGCTTAAAAGCTCTTTCTCCCCGGATGGAAAGGGCAACAGATCATTGTAAGCGTAGGGGTCGTCCGGTACCATGTCAATGGAGTAGCTTTCATCTCCTTCGTCCATCCTCACGGCGGCAAATGCCGGTCCCAGGGAACTTTTCACCTCGCTCCCCGGAACAGTGACCATGAGGTTGGGTCCGGATATCTCCACGTCGTCCAGGGTTTCCCCCAAAATGCCGTCATCAATGATGAAGGCGGTATCCCCTCCCGAATAGATGACCTCAATGCCGGCACCGAAGAAGGAGTAGTTTATGGTCCCATCCACCGCGATATCATCCTCCATGCTGATGGAGAAAATGATGTCGTCATTGAGGTCTGCGGAGAAGAACAGTATGTCCACCGCCCCCTTGTTCACGGTCCTCTCGTCGTAGTAGCTCATCTCCACATCGCCGGAGGGGTCGATGTAATGGCGGTCGAGATCACCTATGGAAGGTGCCCTGGTCCCCTCTCCGAACTCACCCACCCCATCGTAGTAGTTCTCCGATGATGTCACCAGGCCGGATGGAATGTAGTACTGTGCGGTGGCGTTCAACATCAGCTCACCCGAGATCACCGTTCTGGGAAGCACACATGTTATCACCTCCCCGTTGACACCGGTCTGAACGTTATCTATCTCTATTATCTCGTTCTCCCATTTCCACACCTGGAAATCGCCCTCGGTGTAGGCGATGTTGATCCCGAAGGCGGAGACCGAGTATACATAACCCAGACTGTCGGAGACGTCATCCTTCATGGTCAGCTCCACCGTCACATCCTGCAAGGACGCGGAGCTTGTGAGAGAAACGATGTCTATTTCCCTGTACCCGTCCACCTGCCTCGAAACGAACCCCCTCCAGATGACATCACCCTTTTCATCTGTCATCTCCAGAAGGTCGGAGGCTCCTGCGGGCAGCAGGGTTGATATCAAAAACAGCGTTACCATCCATGAGGATATAAGAACCTTCGTGACCCTCAAACAAGCTCCTCCGTGAAAATATTGCTCGAATAGAGGTCCCGTCATAGATATCCTTATCGGTGATATCCCGCGGGATGTGGACCGAAGAAATGATCGATAATGAACTCCCAATAGGGAGGCGCTCTCTGCTCGAGGGCATCCTTGACGGCCTCTGTATCATAGGGAACCGCATGGTTATGTATCCGGTACTTTCCCTCATGATCCGTTCTTAACCTGACGAACCTTGCGAGCCCGGCGTTCTCGGCCCCGACCGCTCCGGGGTTTACATACCGCCGTCCGTGCTCTCCCTTTACATCGAGGGGAATATGGGTGTGCCCGAAGAAGAGGATCTCTCCGCGAACATCTTCATAGAAACTGTCCAGGACCTCAGGTGAACTGTCGTAGAAATAAGGTACCTTGGACCAGCAGTCCCCGGGATGTCTGTGCATGAAGGACAGTTCCGGAGGCCCCTCCAGGTGAAGGAACTTATCCGAGCGGAGATGTTCCATATGTTCCCCGGACAGTTGTGCCCTCACCCAATCGTGATGAGGTCTTCTGGGTATCTCCCGGATGGGGCCGAGCTCTGTACCGTGCAGGGTGTTATGATCGTGGTTGCCCAGTACCTTTCTAATCCTTCTTTCCCCGATGAGCATGTCAACGGTCTCAGCAGGCAGGGGGCCGATCCCTACTATGTCCCCCAGACAGTATATGAGGTCAACATCCTCGATCTCCTGGAGAACCGCCTCCAGCGCGAAGGGGTTGGCATGCAGATCGGAGATCACGGCTATCTCCATATGCCTACCCCTTGCCTCGGTCTTCGCCGAACTTCAAGCGCTTGGGCGTGTCCCTGGATGCCGGTTCCGGCCTCGTGAACGCCCTTATCTTTCTGACCCTTGCACTCTCCTCATTTCCTTTCTGGCCTTCTTCCAGCTCCGGATGGGTCATCGTGTTTTGCCTTCTGAAATAGAAGAACACAGCTACGGAGACAAGGACCACGATCAGAAGGATCAGCAATATTACCGTTGTTGTGAACCGAATACCGGACACCACGATCTCCTGCTTGAATTCGGATGTGTCCCCATCTCCATCGATGACCTCCAGTGTGACGGTGTATCTGCCACCGAAGGTGTAGTCATGATATACCTCGGGCTCTGTGGTGGTGGCGGTCTCCCCGTCGCCGAAATCCCATCTGTAGACCAATCCCGGAAGATCCCATTCATCATCGGTGGACAGCGAGCCGTCGAAATGAACGTTGCCCCCGTCCTCCTTCCATTCGAATGCCGCAAAAGGTGCCTTGTTGGATACCTTGATGGTGAGCGTATAATGGTCCGAACCGCCGAAACCGTCGGTAAGGGTCAGGTTCATGGTAAGTAGACCGGAGGTGGTATAGGTGTGCTCCACCTCACTTCCGTGGAGGACCGTTCCGTCCCCCATGCTCCAGCTGAAGTTCAGATCGTCGTTGAGGTCGGGATCATAGGAACCTCCGGCGGGGATCGTAACGGTGTCCCCCTCTTCCATGTACAGTGTGACCATGAGCTCACCGGAGAACTCTGCCGGAGCACCGTTGACCAGGATCTCGGAGCGGTCGATATCGATCACCGGGTCGGAGTTCTCTATGATCACTATGCCGGTTTTAATGGACTCCATGCCCCATATGTCCACTGTTCGGACCGTGTACATGAATTCTCCCTTGGTCCTGTACGCGTGGTCAACCACCTTACCGGTGACCTTGTATCCGTCGCCGAAGTCCCATTCGACAATGTAGGTGTCTCCCTCCGGGTCGTGGCCTTTGTAGCTGAAGGTTATCTCCTCCCCGGCATGTGTTTTGGTGGCGGATACGGAATGGTCGGTGGTCGCAGGATTGTTTATCCTTATTGACGATGAGAGGGATGTCCATCCATCCTCCGCGTCGTGCACTTTGAGGGTTACGGAGTACAATCCCGCATCAATGAAGACATGCTCGACGACGGGATCCGGCCCCACGAGAGCGGTCCCGTCAGAGATATGAAGCTCGTACTCTGTGATCTCCCCGTCCGGGTCGAAGGACCCGGTCATGTTGAATGTGACCTTCTCACCTGATGCGATGAGATCGTCGGGTTCGATGCTCAGAACGGGTACGGGCAACATGTTCTGGTAGAGGTAGGAAACTATCAATTCCGCCAGCTGGCCGTTCGAGGTCCTGTCTATTACATCATCGTCAAGGATCGAGCTGTGTGCTATCACCATCCTGCCCTTGCTGTGCCAGTCCGTGTACAACACGGAGTTCGGCGGTGTGGCGTAGTATACGGCTCTCTGTCCTTCCGAAAGCAGGAAGGACCCGGTGCTGGACCCGGCCAGGGGCGGCACATCGCTTCCAAGTTCCGAGGACGGATTCGCAGGATAGAAACCACTGATGCTCCCTTCTGGTGAAGGATCTATCTTCAGATCATGGAACAGCATGGCCGCGGCCGTGGATTGTTCCTGGTCGGAGGGATCCATGACAACGAGGACCTCGCCACCTTGTTCCAGGAATTCCAGTACCTTGACGACATCGCTTTGGGGATATTGCCCCGTGGGCTCGATCAGGATGTACCCTTTGTATGGAGAGAGGTCCTCCATCTGCGATGCGTCCATATGCTGCTCCACCGCCATGCCCATGTCCTGGAAGGTATCGATCAGGCCCTGATGTTCGCCGGAATGGGACCTTGCGGCATCGAGGTAGAAACGGCTTCCAATGCCCATCCTTGAGGTCCAGTTGGAGCCCTCGGGATGGGCCATTGAGTTCCCCAGGATGTCTTCCACTACGACCCGGTAGTGGAAAGGCTCCCCCGGTGTCATCCCGGTAGGAAGTGCCCAATATTCGACCCAACCGGTGAAAATGTTCCCGGTTCTCCTGACCAGAGGTATGCTGTAAGGGGTCTCGGGGTCCTCCCAGTACTCCAATCTGGGCACTTTTTCGGGATCCTCGATCTCTATACCGGTGTTGTCCCTGATATGGAAGATCAGACCTCCTCCTTCCAGCCCTATCCTGGTAGTTGAAGGGGGCTCGTGCATAAGCTCGGGAGGGGTTCCCTCATGGGAAAAACGTATGGTCTTGTGGCCGTCGGGGGGAAGATCGATGGTACCTCCGTAGATGGACCCTATCCTGTAGCGGAAGCGGAGCGTGTCTGTCTCCGGAACCTGAAGTGTGCCATTGAAATGACCGCCGTATCCGATAAGGGTCACATTGTGGTATCCTTGCGGTGACTTGACCTCAACCCAAGCATTGGTTATTCCATCCGGGGTTGCGGTCCTCAGAACGAATGGAATGGTGGAAGGCCTTGATGTCGACCAGTTCCGTGACTGCGCTCTCAGGTCCAGCTCCCTCACGTAGAGCCGCACAAGGTCGTCCCACGGTGTCAGCTTCGAGATCACAAGGTCGCCATAGACGGGTGAGTCCCATTCTTCGGGCATGTATATGCCGAGCAGGCTGGCTTCCTCCGAATGGCTGGGGCCCCCCAGATGGTAAAGTTCGAACTCATCCTGTGTCTCAAGCACCCTTGCGGCCGCGATCCTGACCAATTCCGGGGTCCTGACATCATCCCTCAGGTAGCGGGCGAATTGGAGACTGTCTATATAGCGGTCATTGTAGACCGATCCGTCCTTTTCTGTGGGTTTGTCGAGTGGTGCGATCAAAGACTCGTAGAAAGAGCGCTGCTCGAAAGCGGTATAGAACAGTTCCGTGGAAAGCCGTTCCCAGGCGGGAACGAAGGAATCCCTGAAATCCGGCAGGTAGATCAGTGACTGGCTGATATAGTCCGGTCCGTCGGGACCTGAATATCCATTGTAAAATTCGTCCACTACAAGCCTCAGCCTCTCCTCCAGGGTACCTGTCCCGGAATATATTATTGGGAGGCATAAATCGTAGGGCCATCCGGCGGCCGGGACGTAATCCACCGACCCCATGAAATATTCAGCATGGTCCATCACCTCCGCGGCGGTTTCCACCATCCCCATGTAGCATACGTCGAAGGAGATCACATCCACCGGTCTTCCTATGGTGCTGTCAACGGCCTCGCGGAAGGCCGATCCCATCTCACTGGTCTTCATGTTCTTGTAACCCAATGAGGAGTCACTGTCCTTCAGCAGACCTTTGACAGGACCATCCGCATGTCCTTCCAGGACAACCATGTAATGGTCGGCCGGATAGTTCGTAAGTCCCCATTCCAGAAAATCCCGAAGGACGGCAGGATCGTTCATGTCGAGCTCACCAAGGCCGGGATCGTCGATCCTGAGCGAGGCTATATCATCCGTATCGTCGGGTTGTACGAGATAGCGTCTGGTATCGGTCCAGTCCCCATTGGAAGATCCGTGGTCCTCTCTCCTGTCGATCTGGACCACGATGTTGACGTTCTCCGAGGCCGCTCTTTCCATCTCATTCAGATCATCAATGAGGAATCCATCGAGCTCGTTATCCCCGCTCATGTAGGAGAGAATGGTCCAGGTAACCGTATCCCGGGACGGGTCTTCGCTCTCCCCCATGCCCGGGTAAGGAAAGAACTGAAGGAGCAAAAGAACAATAACGATCGATCTGGACCATCTTCTCATAGCTTTCATACCCGTATTGCCTCCATATATTATTATTCATACATATATTGGATTTGGGGGCCCCTTTACAAAAACCCTACAGGTGACCGGAGCAGGTTCCTCACTCCTCCTGGAAGGGGTCGGGACCTGCAGCGGGACCCGTGCCTCTTCCCTGACCGATCTTTCCCAGGAGGAAGAGTGATCCTATTATTGCCACAACCACCAGAAGGACAACCGCGGCTATTATGATCAGGATGGATGTAGGGCCATCCCCTCCGTCCTCCGGCGAGCTCTCCTTATCATTGGGGTCGGTACCTGCCAAATACTCCTCTATGTTGTAATAACCGTCACCGTCGCCATCGATGAAAGCATCGCTTGGGTCCCTGGGATCAAGACCATGCTCCAGCTCCCACTGATCGGGCATTCCGTCGCCGTCGGCATCGTCATCCTCGTTGTCCCCTACCCCGTCACCATCGGTGTCCAACCATTCATCGGGATCGAACGGGAAAGCATCACTGTTGTCCCCGACCCCATCCCCGTCCGAATCCTTCCATTCGGTGGGATCTTCGGGAAAAGCATCCCCGCTGTCGGGAACCCCGTCTCCGTCGGAGTCGGGCTCCCTTTCCGTCGAGAAGCTAAACTCCATTGGGGAAGAGAGTATGTACCTCCCGTAGATGTCCTGTAGCGAACTGGATACTTCCACCGAATATCTCGTCCGGAAAGTGAGGTTCATCGGGTCTATCCTGATCACCGTATCGGTCCTTCCCGAATCGGACCAGTTCACAAAATCCCGGAACTCAAGATCGTATTCAAGAGCTCCTGAGATCACATCCATGTTGTAGATGGAGCAGTTGAAGGTGGAATGGTCGATCCCTATCCCGAAGGAGAGCTCTATCACGGCATCGAGCGGGACATCCTCGGAGTCGGGATCTAGCGATAGGTACGGCTCCCCCTGGGGCGGCATCTCTGTGAGAACGCTCCAGGTGAGATTCCTCCAGAGTATGCAACTCCCGGACCGGTTAAGGATGCCCCCCAGCAGTATCATATCGTATTCCTCATGGAAGTTCAGATCCTTCGAGGGCCATACCTCCACCATGGTTGAGTTCTCCGAACCCTGGACCTCGGCGGGAACGGAACCTGTCCCGTTTTCGAAATGCACCTCCACCGTTGAGGTGTCGGGGATGGAAGAAAATGATATCTCGAAGTGCTGGTCCACTTCCACCGCATCATCCACCGGGTCCGGGGATGCCGATATTTCCAGGTCCTTTTCGATCAGGGTGACGTTGATCGTGACCGTCTCCTCCTCACCGACATCGAGCTGGATGGTCCTTGTCCTGTGTCTGATCTCAGAAAAGGTGAGCGAGTATCCTGTTCCTGCCGGTACGTTGGCGAAGATATAGCTTCCGTCCTCCTCGGTGATATACTCGGAAGAATAGGAAGGGCCGGTGAGGTTGACCTCGACCTCCTCCAGGAGATGGGGGTCGGTGCCTATGTCGGAACGTACCGTTCCTTTGACAGTGCCCCCGACAGGAAGCGACTCAAGTTCCGTACTAAAGTTCCGATCATCCATGAGATTTATCTCATAGGACCTGGATATGAACCCATCCTTGGAGAACTTCAGCTGGAAACCGTTCCCGACGTAGCTCTCAATGGAATAGGATCCTGACCCGTCTGTCAGGGTTGAGGTCCCCGGGTCCAGCGCGACCTCCACATCTTCAAGGGGATATCCCTTCAGGTCGGTGACCCGGCCTCCCAGGTCCACCCTCTCCATGCTCGGCCCGTCCGCGTTGAAGGGCCCGATGCTGTATGAATCCGGACCGGTCTCCACGTTGAAGGAGTATGTAAAGGGGGAAGGGATGATCTCCATACCGAGCACACGTGTCTTGAACTCCACGTCACCGGACAGATAGTTCGGTGTCGGGGATGACCGTGAGAGGTTGTGGACCTTTCCGTTGAGCGTGACATATATTCTATCCGGTGGAAGGTTGGATATGGACCCGTAATTGACCTTGAAAAGAAACTCCGTGGTGATGTAGCCTTTGTATGGGGATATCATCTCGTCCCGGAGGGAAATGTTCACCCATGGTCCGGTGTAGTAGCGCGACATATTGTACGGACTGGCGAACAGGTCCTGTCCGGAAACCTCACCGAAGAATCGGTATCTGTGGTTCCCGATGGAAAGTGTGGTATTATAAGTATAGAACTTGCCGTCCTCGGCTATATCATCGAGCGGGTCCTCTTCCACCATGGTATGGTTTTGTCCATCGATCTCAACCTTGATAGCGTCCGGAAGTTCGTTGAACTTGTACTCCACCCTGTATTCGAATACAGTATCCAGATCCCCTTTCAGTGAAGAAATGGAACCTGTCCTGAACTTGGGGGGGTACGGGAAATAATCGGTCCAGACCGAGAAGGTGTGTTCGGCATAATTGTTCGTCATGTTGACATCATCAGGGTATGCAACGGTGACGTTGCAGATGAAACGCCCCACAGTGATCCCTGTCCAATTGGGAAACTCGAAGGTTTCGTTCTCGCCCGAGCCCAATCCGCTGAAAGGCCTTGGGATCGTGGAATGGATCACGATACCATCCTCCAAGGTCTTTATCTTCATGGAGATGTTGGCACCGATCTGTGCCATGTCCTCCCCGTGGTTCTTAACTGTGGCATTCACGGAGAGTCCTTTTTCCTTTTGATACCTTCCGCCGTTCTCTGGCACGTTTATCTCGACACCCAGGTCAGGCCCTGCCCATACCTTTCCGCCCCTGTCCTCATGTACGGACAGTGCGGAGAGGGGGGCCGCCAACGCCAATACGCACAGCATTAGTACAACAAACCATCTCATGCGGACAAATCCATAAGGGCATTATTTAATCTTTGCCTCTTCGTGTGCCGGGGTCCAGCCGTTCATTCGTCCCCTTCCGTATAGAGCTTGACCAGTTCTATGATGGTCCTTACCGATGCCTCCATGGAGGCAAGTGGTACATATTCCTGCTTGGAATGGAAGTTCATCCCGCCGGTGAACAGGTTGGGTGTGGGAAGTCCCTTGTAAGATAGCATCGCTCCGTCGGTGCCTCCCCTGATGATCTCTTTCTTCGGCTCCAATCCGGCCCTTCTCACGGCTTCGAGGGCATGGTCCACCACCCGCTTATCCTCGTCCAGTTTGAGCTTCATGTTCCGGTAGGATTCCTTGATGTCCAGTACGATCTCGGCCTTGGGATATCTGGCCCTCTGAAGCTCTGCGATGTTCTCCAGTATGTTGACCTTGACCCCCATGCCTTCCATGGTAAAATCCCTGATCAAGAGTTTGACCCTGGACTCATCCACCGATCCCTCAAAATGATTGGGGTGCAGATATCCGATCCTGCCCTCCGTTGTCTCCGGGGCGATGGTAGGGGGCACCATATCGATGATCTCGGAGGCGATCCTTATGGAATTGACCATCCTGTCCTTTGCATACCCCGGGTGGTAATTGATCCCCTTGATGATGTAGGTGGCGCTCATGGCGTTGAAGGTCTCGTCCTCCACCTCTCCCATTATTCCCCCGTCCACGGTGTATGCCAGGTCCGCATTGAACTTCTCCACATCGAAGTACTTTGTCCCGTTCCCCACTTCCTCGTCCGGTGTGAAACAGATCCTTACCCTTCCCCTCGGGATGGACCCGTCCTTCAATATTATCTTCAGGGCAGCCATGATCTCCGCCACCCCTGCTTTGTCATCGGCACCGAGCAAGGTTGTACCGTCAGCAGTGATGATGGTGCCGCCGATGTTCTCCAGAAGATGGGGGTTATCCTCCACCTTTATGACCTGGGTCTCATCCCCGGGAAGCACTATGTCCTTACCGTCGTAGTCCTCGTGGACCACGGGTCTCACATCCTTTCCGGATACCTCCGGTGATGTGTCGACATGGGCGATCAATCCAAGGGTGGGGACCTTGGAGGCCTCTTCCTCCGGTAGATTGGATGGGAGCGTTGCCATCACATAACCGTATTCATCCATCTCGGCATCGTCCAGTCCGAGTTCCCTCAATTCCTCCACAAGCTGTACCAGTAGGTCCTTTTGCCTCTCTGTTGAAGGGTATCTATCCTCCACTCCTTCCTTTGAGGTGGTCCAGACCTTGACATATTTCAAGAATCTTTCAAGAACGTCCGACATTCTTTTTCCTCCGTTTGGATGCAGAAGGAGAACTGCAATGAAATAACTTGTGCAATATATTTTCACCCACCCCTCCGGGTAACTGATAATACACCTACCCTATGAGGCTGCATGACAGACAAGAAGGATCCGCTCTGTCCCGCATGCCAATCGAACCTCTCTTCCTACGCGTTGCTGAAGGACATGACAGGTTACCGACTGGTCTACTGCGCGAATTGCGGTTTCACCATTGGCGCGGTCAATTATTTCTAGGTGCGAATTATGAAGGACCTCCAACGGCTTGCCCGGCTTCCTTTCCTGAAAGAGGCGAAGGAACACGTAAGGAGTGCAAACCTGACGATGGCGGACATGCTTGGTAGTGAGTACGAACCTGTTCAACGAAGAGCACTGGAGCGCATAGACGAGGCCATCGAGGGGAAGGATCCGGATGCTCCGTCGGCCGAGGTCCTGGATGCGGAAGGAGAGCTTCTATCCTATCCAGTGGCCCGTTTCATGGTGGCCGCAGTGGGCGACAATCACCTCATAAAATGGTTCTCCCACCACGAGGGCGAAAGAGGAAGTCATAACCTTGAGAAGGAGAGTACCGAAAATATCCTCTTGATCGGCAGGGAGCTTGGGCTTGAAGCACTTGAAAGTGAGCCGGGATCCGAGCACCAGCCTCCCGCGATCCCCACTGTCGTTAAGGGTGTCAGACCGGTAGGGGATCGGATGAAAGGGGAGAGACGGTCTTACTGGGTCAGGTTCACTGAGTATCTACCACCGAAGAGGAACATATCGGGTCCCGAATGGGACCTCATCAACCAGAGGATGGTGGAAGGTTATATCGATCTGAACCGCAGATCCTATGTGAGACTCCTGCAGGAACTGATAAAGAACCGCGTGGAGGAGGGACTCCACCGGCAGGTTGAGATGCCGAGCAACAAGACCCTTAGGAAGATGATCGAGGGGCTCAGGTCCAAAGCGGAGGCTAGACGGAAGAAGTATACGCCGACCGACCTTGGAAGGATGACCGTGACCAGACTCCCCCCGTGTATGAGGCAGATCCTCGGGATGTCACAGGCAGGAGAGAACCTGCCCCATCATGCAAGGTTCGCACTGGTCACTTTCCTCCATGCCATAGGTCAAACACCGGAGGATATCTTCAATGTATTCGCCAACGTCCCCGATTTCAAGGAGGATATGGTCAGGTATCAGATAGATCATATCACCGGCTCCACATCAGCGACCAACTATTACGTTCCCAACTGTGACACAATGAGTTCAGGAGGCATATGCTATAATCCGGACGGACTGTGTCAAAAGGAGTGGATGACCAACCCGATCAAGTACTACAGGATAAAGGGAAGACCGAGTAGATCTAAACGGGAAGGATCTTCTTCATGATGAAGGCATCGGTCCTGTCCTTGTAGTATTCCTGGAGTATCCCGACGACCCTGAAACCGATCCTGTTGTAGAAACCCACAGCCTGGGTGTTGTCCGTTCCCACCTCCAGGACCAGGGACCCCATCTTACGGGACGATGCGTATCCCTCTGCGGTTTTCATCAGTTTTTTGGCTATTCCCTTCCCCAGATGGTTCTCATCCACCGCGAGCATCAGGATCCTCAGGGCGGTCTCATCCCTGGGTACCGCAAGCAGGAAACCGACCACCTCATCTTTCTCCAGGGCCACTAAGAAGCAGCCCCTGAAGTTCTCGAAGAAATGGCTGAAAAGCTCCTTGGAGTAGTCCTCTCTCAGTCTGACATTGGCCAATGACCTGACACTTTCGAGCTGGTCGGAGTCTATCCTCTCTATTGTACATCCACCATCTTGCAACGGTCCGGTAAGGTCTCCACGTTTGAAAAACTTTCTTATGGGGTCCTGCGGCTCATGAGCCATTGAGGACAAAGGTAACGCTTTTCGTGTTCTCCTCCACCACTTCTCCGTCCATCTCCCGGCCCATGGCCATTGTCGCCACACCTGCGATCATTCCGTTCGTTAGCTGGTGATGCTTTGACCTCTTGTACTTCAGTTCCACCGTCCTTCTGGCATGGACGATGACCCGTCCCTTCTTTTTATTGATATCCTTTACGGAAATGTCTCCCCAGCCCAGAGAGGAGACGAGCATCCTACCCAGGTCAAGGAGCTTTGAGGGTGGAAGGTCCTTTATCTCCTCGTCGAACTCCTTTATCAGGGAGCCGAACATCTCCTTTCCCGCCTTCTTCCCGACCCTGTATGCCTTTTTCTCCGGGCCCCTGGTAAATGACCTGAGGATGGAGGACCCGACCATGACGAAACCATCGGCCCCCATGATTGCGACCCTGCCGCTCCTGGGTGCAAGGGCGGCCATCTTGTAGAGCTTCTTCGGCTTGGACAGGATGTTCCTGGCCAGCTTGTAGAACTCCCCTTCCATGTCCAATGCCATGGTTGTTCACTCCGTTATTCCGAGACCACGTCGATCATTGAATCGAAGAGGTCCCAGGTGGAGAACTCCGGATGGACGGAGCAGGATATTACCTTTCCCTCTCCTAACTCCTTGTAGGCGATGGCCCCTTTGCCTTTGAGCTGGGGGTTATCGTCCACATATTTCGCCACCACCAGTTCCTGGGTCTTATCATCGGACCTCAGGTCGGGATGGTATATGTCCGATCTCCTGTCGTAGGTTATGGCGGGACCCCTGAAGTACAGGGATGAGAATCGGTCATCGGAATAATCCCCCAGCACATCCTCCACCACTTTGTGGGCTTGGGGGGGCTTTCTATACTCGACGGCCTCGAGGTCCACTATCCCCGTCTTGGGGCCGTATTTTGCGTGGTAATCAAAGATACCAAGGGTCTTGATGCCCAGGTTGGTGGGTAGTATGGGGAACCTTATGGATTTTCCCATTATTCCCACAGAAGCGCAGACGGCGATCACACCTCCGCCGTTCTTGATGTAACTGAGGAGATCGCTCCTGTAGATGTGGTAGAACCTCTTCAGAAAGGCTATGAAATCGAAGAAGCCTCCCTTGTTGTGCCTTTTCAGGGGAAATGCCCCGGGAAGGAAGACCACATCGTATCTCTCCAGCTTCTCCAGGATCATCTCCTTCGGTCCGATCTTCTCGAACCTGGTGCTTGTCTTGTTCAAGGCTTTTTCTTCGTAGCGTTCACCGCTTGCCTCGTCGTGGTAAAGAGCTATCCTGGTGGACATGGGCATCATCCGTGGGGGAGGGCACTAACCTGCCATGGAAGGCTGGTAGTATATATAAGACTATCTAATAGAGAAGGTAAAGTGCATAATAATCATTTCGGTTGAATAATATAAGAACAGGACATGCCGCCTTGAATGTTAACCTCCGATAGATTATAATATTTTGGTATTATGGCATATGGGTGAACCAATGTATTCTTCCAGGATGAACGGAATAGAGCTCTCGGGCCTGAGGAAGATGTTCGAGATGGTGACCGATAACTCAGTGAACCTCGGGCTCGGAGAACCCGATTTCCAGCCCCCCGAGGAGGCGATCAGGGCGGTCGAAGAGGCCATGAGGATGGGGTTCAACAAATACGGTCCGACCCTGGGGATGCCGTCATTGAGGGAGGAGATATCCCTGAGGCTCCATAAGTACTGGGCCGAGGCCGGTCCCGAGAACGTGATCGTCACCAATTCCGGTTCGGAGGCCCTTTTCTCCAACTTCCTCACCTTCATGGAGCGGGGAAGGAAGGCCCTTGTTCCCGACCCCGGTTTCGTTCTATATAAACCTCACACACTGCTCACCGGGGGCGGGTACGTGGAATATCCCTTGGACCTGGAGAACGATTTCAGACCCGATGTTGACATCATGGGAAGGTCCATGGACAGCGATACCAGGGTCATACTGATGAACTCCCCTTCGAATCCCACCGGGGGAATGATAACCAGGCAGGACCGCGACGACATCGTGGATATCGCCAGGGAGTACGATGCGGTGATCATATCCGATGAGGTGTACGACACAATGGTCTATTCGGGGAATCGGCACCATTCCTTCCTGGGCGTTTATGAGAAGGGGATAATGGTGAACTCGTTCTCCAAGATATTCTCCATGACAGGATGGAGGATAGGATATATCTGCGCCCCCACGGAAATGATAGAAAAGATAGGACTTGCCCATTACCATATGGTCGCGTGTCCCCCGACCCCGCTGCAGTACGGTGCCCTTTCGGCACTCAGACAGAGCGGTGCTTATGTGGACAGGATGCTGGAAGAGTTCCGGAAGAGAAGGGATCTCATAACGAAGAGATTGAACGAGATAGATGGTTTCAGGGCGGTATTACCCCGCGGAACCTTTTATTCCTTCCCCTCCTTCGAACTTTACGAGGATGGTATAAGGATCAACTCCTTCGACCTGGCAATGGATCTTGCCAGGAACTCGCTTATATGCTCGCCGGGAACGACCTTCGGGGAAAGGGGAGAATACCATCTAAGGTTCTCCTTCGTGAACACCTCCGAGAGGATCAATGAAGGAATGGATATCCTATCGGACGTTGTACGAAGATACAGTGGATAGCCACTTCGTGACGTAGAAAAGTATATCAGCTAACCCACTGTTTTGGAAAAGGTCACCGCCAGGTGTCCGTGGAGGGATCACTTTGAAGGGACAGAGATTCCTTGTAATCATTGCAATCTGCGTGCTGCTGCTTCCGATCATCATGTATCTCGCCCCCGAGGTCCAGGGAGGAGAGCCTGTCTTCCAGGCATCCATCAAGGTGATACCTGAGGATAGGTCAAGGAACCAACAGACCCCCATGGACATCCTCGTGGACAATGATGGAAGGGTATCCATGATCTACCAGACCAACGAGATGTTCTTCTGGGATGTCTATATTGTTCATAGTTACGATGACGGCATCACCTGGACCGAACCGATCAGGGTGGACGATACACTTCGGGACGGAAATGAGAGCAATGACGAGAGCACCCAATGGAAACCCTCCATGGTACTGGGCCCGGATGGTGCCATACATGTCGTATGGGAGGACAGGCGGGGGTACAAGAAGGACGACCAGCTATTTACAGAACCAATAAGGATAAGATACTCCAGGACCGTCGACGGGATCAACTTCTCACCGAGCATCGAGATAACTCCCACCAAGGAGGTGAACACGTGGCACGCCTACAATCCCGACCTTGCCATCAACGAGGAGGGAGATATGGTATGTGTGTGGGAGGACAAGAAAGATGCGGGGGCCTACAAGAACATCTGGTCCTCTTATTCCACGGACAACGGCGGGAACTGGTCCGAGCCGGTGATGCTCAACAGCGACGGCAGGATCTACAGGGACCATTTTTATCCCCAGGTCGCCATGTACGGCGATAACGTCTATGCCACGTGGCATGACGACAGGAACATAACGATAGGGACAAAGCCTTACATGGCGATCTCAAGGGACGGCGGACAGACCTTTGGCCACGATTTCCCGCTCAGCACCGATACCGGAGGGGAAGCGGTAAGGGACAATGCATATCCAGTGGTGGACGATGAAGGCAATCTCTACGTGGCCTGGCATGATGGAAGGACGGGGACCGATGAGATATTCTTCAGGAGGAGTGAGGACCACGGGATGACCTTCTCCAAGGATGACCGGCTTTTCCCCCTTCCGCCGGAGATGTCCGACATGTTCCCTCATCTTGCGGCATCGGGGAACGGCAATATCTCACTGGTCTGGGAAAGGCACAAACCCTTTGATTACAGATCAGGGACCTACACCGAGGCCGATATCTATTACATGAACTCCTCCGATGGGGGAAGAAGCTGGACCGATAAGCTCATGGTGGATGACACGGACCGCTACGGAGAGGACCGCACCGACCAGAGATGGGTCTTATCCACCTTCAATAACAACGGACGGGCCCTATGTGTATGGATGGACTCCAGGGAGGAGGCCATAGGCGCCTCCGATTTCGATCTCTACTTTTCCAGGCACAGCAACTCCCTTTCCCAGATGAACGACCTGCCGGAGATACATCAGGTACGCTTCGAAGGGGATTATGGTTTCGATCGGACCATTGGCAATTCCACCACGTTGTTCAATTTCAGCTGTGTCTACAAGGACGAGCAGAACGATGCCCCCGGAGAGGGGTATCCCCGGATGCAGGTGTTCAGGGACCCGGAAGGAGGCGATCCCCTGCTTCCGGACTGGCTCCCCATGAAGAGAACGCTGGGGCCTGCGGACATCTACTTCATCGACGGTGTTTCCTATCATAAGGAGATATCCATACCTGAAGAAGGTGACTTCTACTTCCGCATCCGGGTGAACGACGGTGTTGCCCCGGACATCGTAACCTCCCCTGTTGTGAGGGGGCCAGTGATAGACCTGACCATGCCAACGGTCGAGATGACGGAACCTGTGGAGAAGGAATGGATAGCACAGGAAAGGGTCAGGTGCTCCGCGGTGATATCCGACCGGGGAGGAGCAGGAATAAGGAACAATACCATAGGATACGTGAAATCGGTCAACGGTCCGGACAATTTCGAGGACCCCCAGAAGGCGGGAGGTTTCCTGAAGATCGACAACGATACCTACGAGGCATGGGCGATGGTCAGATTCGACCCCGGCATGAAGAACTATGTAAAGTTCGTGGCCAAGGATCGGGTGGGGAACGGTTACGCGGAATCCGAGGCTTTGAACCTCTGGATAGATTATGATGCACCCTATGCGACAGCCCCCAAGCCCAAGGCCAGGGAGGTCAAGATCTACCCACTGGTCAACTGTTCGATAACCTGGAGGGACAACAACCCAGGGAGCACCCTTTTCAACTTCACCGGAGTGGACCCGGACTCCATCAGGTATGCCTACAGGACCACAAGCACGGGTTTCTCCGAATGGCTAAAACCCGATGGCTATACCGCCACCGGTCCCGAATCGTACAGGGCCTGGGCTTTTGTCAACTTCCCGGACGAGGGAATGTACAATTCCATCAAGTGGAAGGCGGAGGACCTGGTGGGGAACATGGGGGAGTCACCCTCGTACGGGATAACCGTGGATGTACCCGATAATTACAGGCCCGTCTTCGTGGGCAAGGGTTACCCTGGCATCATATCCTCACCAACCCCGCACCTGTGGTGGGACCCTGCGTACGATGAGGAAGGGGATCCCCTTACATACAAGGTGATGCTCCTGAAACATCCGTCGGAACTGATACTCACCGACTGGATCGACCTTGGTCCCCGCAGGTATTTCGACATACCGGACGACCAGGCATTGGAACCCAACTTCTACATATTGAGGATAAATGTGACGGACGGAATAGGTGGATGGGATATCTACGATCATATATTCAGGATAATAGACACGGGCCCCCCTCCTCCTGAGAGGGTTCCCCGGCCGGACCCCTTCTACATGACCACCCCTGGTATCGTGGAATGGGAACGCTCGCCGGACGACACCGGTCAGGCCGTGTACCTGATCAGGATCGGCTCCAGGTCCGGTCTCGGGGACATCCTGGAATGGTATGAGGTCGGTGAGACCACCGAATACGACCTCCGGAGCCTGGACCCGGACCTTGGAATATATTCCCTGCAGATCATGTGTTTCAACGACGGCAACTATTCCCGCGTTACCCATGCCATTATCAAGATATCCGACTACAAGCCCGAGACCGTGCATCCCGACCATCATGCTGCCTACAAGGGTGTCGAGGGCATCCGGATCACGGAACCCATGTTCTGTCATATAAAAAACAACGGGACCTTCGGGGACAATGTGACGGTGAGGATCAAAGGTGAGATCGTGGACAAGGGATATGCCTTCCTCAACTCCTCGGGGGAAAGTTACGATACCTATTTCGTGGAGGCTGCCAGGCTAAAAGCGGAAGACTCCCTTTTCGAGTTCATCATCTCCATCCAGCCCGAGGACAACGCCAGGACCGGAAGTTACACGCTCACCTATACGGTGACCTCGGAGGATGGAGTGACCCGGATAGATTCCGGGTCCATAGAGGTCCGGGTGAAGAATCCGCCGGACCAGAGCGGCGGGGATAACATTGCCGACGATCTATCGGACATGATCACGGACGTCCTTCCATTCCTGGGAGGTCTTCCGACCGGTTTCATCATTGGTATCTTCCTGTTGATGGTCATCGGGATCATCGCTGCTCTTGTGGCCGTTGGCATTCTGCTCACCAGGAGTTCCGCAAGGAAGAAGAAGGATCCGCTGAAGGAGCAGAAGAGGGTCTACAAGGAGATATACGGAAGGGAGCCCACCGAGGAAGAGCTGAGTGCCATGGTGATGGCTGGTCAGGAGCAGAAGGAAGACTCGGTGGAGGAGTTCATCGGTAAGGGGGCGCCAGAAGAGGCGGGGGAAAATACGGAAGAAGTATCACAGGAGACCGAAGGGGGGAAGGAGGAGAAACCGGTGGCAACGGAGAGCGGGCAGACCATGCCGCTGGAAGGAACGGATGATGATACCGGTTCAGGCGACGAGGAAACGGACGAACTGCTGGAGAAGCTCTTCGACTGATCGGGTCACTTCTTGGTCCGTATTATCCTCCCCGTATCCTTCTCCCTGATAAATATGCCCCTGTTACCGTTCACTTCCCTCACCATTTCATAGTTCTTGAAGAACCAGATCAGACCTATGATCAGGATGACCGCTATTCCCCCTGCGAAGATAGGTATGATGGGTATGGACTTATCCTCGGAGACATCGACCTCGCCCTGGTCATCATCGTCTTCCTCGTCGTCATCCTCCTCATGGGATATCCTGTCCACCCTGACCATGAAGTTCTTCTGGGTGCTACCGACCTCGCTCCCGGTGCTGTCGATGAAGACAAGATACAGGGTGAAGGACGAGGTCATTCCAATGGTGGCATCCAATGGGATGATGACCTCCACGGTGAACGGGTTCTGCTCTCCCTTTTGAACGTTCTCCCAGGTATGCTGGGAAAGACTGGCCTCCCAGCTCCCTTGTGAGATGTCCAGCTCGGCATCTATCGATGCAATGGTATGGGGAAATGTCTTCTCGTTCAGAACGAAGTCTCCCTTTACGTTGATCTTGGTGATGTTGTCCGCTACCTTCTCGGCGGGGATGTCCGCGGGGATATTGATATCTCCGGATACTGCATCAGGATAAGCATCAGCTGCAAAGGACAGCAACAGTAATGTGAGAACCGGCAGAACGACAAAACTCCTCATTGCTCCTTGTATCCCGTTCCCGTTGATATGTATTTTTCCGTTCATCCTTCCCCCTTCATTCCACGGTCACTGATTTTGCCAGGTTCCTGGGCTTGTCCACCTCGCAACCGCGCATATCCGCGGTGTGATATGCCAGAAGCTGAAGTATTACCGAGATGGGAAGCGGAGAGAACAGCGGGTCCACCTTGGGATAGGCCAGGACCCTGTCGGTATATCTTTTCACATCCCGATCCGATACCGGGGCCACCGCCAGGACCGGGCTTCCACGTGCAGAGCACTCACCTATGTTTGCGAGCATCTTGTCCCTTGTATGGTCATCTGCAACCAGGGAGACAACGGGCGTCTTCTCGGTAAGGAGTGCAAGGGGACCGTGTTTCAGTTCCCCCGCCGGATATCCCTCACAGTGGATGTAGGAGATCTCCTTCATCTTAAGAGCTCCCTCCAGTGCGGTGGGGAAGTTCAGATACCTGCCCAGATAGAAGGAGTTCTCGGCATCCTTGAACCACCTGGCCTGCTCCTCTATCGGGGAAGTGTCCTTCAGGACCAGCTCTACGGCCCTTATTGCCGTCCTCAGACCGTTCTGGACCTTGTTGTAATCCTCACGTTTGAAACGCCCCATGGAGTACCCGAGGTGGGACGAGATCAGGTACATCATGATGAGCTGGGATGTGAAGGTCTTGGATGCTGCGACACCTATCTCGGGTCCCGACCTGAGGTAGAGGGTGATATCCGCCTCCCTTGTTATCGTGGACCCCAGGGCATTCGTGATCGCCATGGTCCTAAGGCCCCTCCTCTTTGCCTCCCTTGCGGCCATTATGGTATCGAGGGTTTCACCGGATTGGGTGATGAAGATCATCAGTGGATCATCGCCCGTGGTATCCGCGAAACGGTATTCGGAGGCCATGGAGACAGACGTGGGAAGCCCGGTGAATCTCTCGAACAGATATCCGCCGAGCATTCCGGCGTGGTAAGAGGTGCCGCATGCTATTATCCGGACCGAGCGGGTTGTCACCAGGTCCCTGGGAAATATCAGTTCGTCGGACCTCCAACCGGCCAGGGTCTGGTGGAGCGACCTTGGCTGCTCGAATATCTCCTTTTTCATGTAGTGCTTGAAACCCCCTTTCTCCGCATCCTCCAGGGTCCAATCCACCCTTTTCCAACGGGGCTTGACGGGGGAGCCATCCGCCTTGAATACCTCGGTGTTGTCCCCGGTTATCCGGGCGATCTCCCCGTCGTTCATGAACATAAAACTGTCCGTGAACTTCAATAGCGCGGTGACATCGGATGCCACGAAGTTCTCGTTCACCCCCTTCCCGAGTACCATGGGGCTCTTCTCCCGGGCCGATATGATCTCCCCGGGGTGGTTCCTATGTACCACAAGAATGGCATAGGATCCCTGAAGTCTTGCAATGGCCGATCTCACCGCCTTCAGGAGGTCCCCCTCCGAAGGATCGTACTCCTCGGATATGAGATGGGGTATCACTTCGGAGTCGGTCTGGGATAGGAACTCGTGTCCCTTCTGGACCAGCTCTTCCCTGATGGAATGGTGATTGTCGATTATGCCGTTGTGCACCACGGCGATATCGCCGTTCTGGTCCGTGTGCGGGTGGGCGTTGACTTCGTTGGGGGAGCCGTGGGTTGCCCATCTGGTATGGGATATGCCGGTCCCGGAGCCGGTCTTTTGCAATTTTGCCTCAAGCTCAGAGATCTGTCCGGGACTCTTCTGGACGATCATGGACCCCTGCTCTCCTTTCCTGTCTATAACGGCGATCCCCGAGGAATCGTATCCTCTGTACTCCAGCCTCTTCAATGCATCTATAAGGACCGTTGCTGCTTCGCGGCTGCCCGTATATCCGACTATTCCGCACATTGCCCTCACACCGCTTTGGTCCCGTCCGATAGGTTCTCCCTTATCCTTCTCATGGGACCTATGCTGCTCCCGTTGCCAACTATGACGCCCGGTCCCAGAGATATATGGTGGGAAAGGTCGCAGTCGGAACCGACGACCGCTCCCAGTATCTTGGACGCCACATAGTTCTCCAGTTTTATCGTGTACTCCCCTTTCTCCACTCCGAAGAAATCTCCTATGGATGCCCCCTGGGAAATTATGGACCTGTATATCGAGGAGTGGCCCCCGATCGTGATATCGTCCATCAACAGAGACTCCTTGATATGGGAAAAAGGACCTATGTTGCAGTTGTCCCCGATGGAAACGTTGGAGCTTATGTATGCGGAGGGTCCCACTGCCGTATTGGAACCGATCACGACCGGACCCTGTATGACCGTGTTCGCCCTTATCCTGGAATGGGCCCCGATGCTCACCGGTCCTTTGATCACAACTCCCTCTTCGATGGTCCCCTGGATATCCTTTGATACCGAGGAAAGGCAGTGTTCGTTCAGATCCAGAAGGTCCCAGGGATAGACGGCATCCAACCACTGCTCCGCCCTGTGGACGCTGATCCTTCTTCTTTTTGCCTCCTCCGATATGCAGGAGGTCAGTGTGAGCGGCTCCCCGAGGCCGCAGGCCTCCAGGCTTGCAAAGATATCCGTATCCAGCAGATAAGTGCCAGTATTTATCAGGGATGATCCGGAAGTATCCCGATATTCCCAGAGCGCAAGGGCGAAGACGGACGGGGTCCCCGAACTCATCAGGTCCTCGGTGAGCTTCTGCTTCTCCGAGATCCCCTTGAGGTGGTCCCCGCTGACCTCCAGGACCCCGTACTTGGATGAATTTGATGAGGTGGATGCCAGGATCCCCCATTCTCCCTTGGCCGTTTTGATCAATGAACCGAGCGGAGGAGCTCCGATGAGGGAATCCCCGGGCACCACCAGGAACTGTCCGTCCACCTTGTCCCTGGCCTGGAAGAGGGCATGCGCGGTCCCAAGCTGGAACTTCTGCTCCACGTATTCGATGTTGAGCCCCCTCTCCTTCCCGTCACCGAAATGGTTCATCACCTTTTCTTTCTGGTAACCTACCACCATTACGATATCACGGATGTTGTTCCTGGATAGGGAATCAATCACGTAGGAGATGACCGGTCGGTTCGCCACCGGCAGCATCCCCTTTCCCCTGTTTCCGGTGAGCGGACGGAGCCTCTTTCCCTCACCTGCGGCGAGTATGACAGCTTTCATGGGATCATCCCCGAAGGAATACAAAAGCAAGATTATAGATAACTTTCTGCTGACCTGGGTTTGATCAGAGCGTGTCATCTATTATCCTGGTGATCTCCTTTTCCATTTCCCTGCGCACTTCCTCCTGCAGTTCCTTGGGAACGGTCCTAACTCCGAGATGTACACTGGCCTTTGCCACCTTCATGGCAGCAAGGGTCTGCTTCAACCTTGCCTCGTAATACTCCTCCAGGGAGTTCTGGAGCTCTTCTTTAAGTTCCGGGTTCTCGTCAAGGGCTTTTCTTACCTTTTCCTTTATCCCGTCCTTGATCATATCCCTGGCGACCTCCAGAAGAAGGTCCTCACCACCCAGTACCTCTTCCAATGACGACGTGAAAAGCCTTCCGAGATGGGTCTCGCTGGACATTGTATCTTTCACCTTCCGGAGGGGACAAATGAGCTGGTGGATAATAATAATATCGTAGAAGCTCAGCATATTGAGGATATCCGCTTCCATACCTCGGAACCCTCGGCCCTCCCCGCGAACCTCTCCATGAGCACCCCCATCAGCGGGTCATGCCTTCCTTTACTGAACATCTCCACGAGGTCTTCGGAACCCGACACCACTTCGTTTATGATGTCCCTTACATCTTCTTCCTTCAAGGGTTCAAGTGAGAGCTCCTTTACGACATCCTCGGGAGAGGAGCCGCTTTCGGAAACCTTCTCTATCAGCATGGGCAGCGCTTCCCAGGTGAGCTTTCCATGCTTTACGAGAAGGAGTGCGTCCAGAAGGCTGTCATGATCGATATCGGCCGCTTTCTTTCTCTTCAGGGCCTTCATCTTCTCCATCAGGAACAGTGCGCACCTCTTCCTGTCGATCCCTTTCTCTACCGCCTTTCTGTAGACATCGATATGGGGGCTGACCACGAGAGAGTGGGCCACATGTGCGGGGACACCCGCTTCCACCGCTTTTTCTTCCTCGGTCCACCATGGTTCGGGAACCTGGGCATTGACCCTGTCCAGGATCTCCCTGGTCACCACTTTGGGAGGGAGGTCCGTATCAGGATACATCCTATCGGGACCGGGGAGTATCCTCTCGAAGGTCGTCATGTCAGGGGTCAGGACCTGTCTTGTCTCGTTGGGGACACCAAGGAAAGCTTCCTTGCACCTTATGTAAACCTCCCGGACACCGGTTCGGGTGTCTTCCACGGGCCCCCATACCAGGACCACTGCATCGTTCTCCCCTGCCCCAAGTCTTTCCTTGACCTTGTCCAGGTCCTCTTCCGTTATTCCCCCGAAGACCACGTCATCAGAGGTGAGCAGGTTCGGCATCCTGTCAAGGCAGGCGATCACCCTCAGACGTCCGGCCACCTCATCCGCGAATGTCTGGTCGCCGTGGGTCGGATGTGAGAATATCGAAGCGAAACCGGGCAGAAGGACAGCCTTGACATCAAGGTCCTCTCCCTCATCCACTGGGCCTTCGAACCACGTATCCATCACGGGTATCTTCCTCCCCTTGAAGATGTCGGTCACGTCCTGCTGCTCCATGGTGGTGAAATCGTCGGCGTCCATACCCTCGGGGTCGAGTCCCCTGCTCAGGAGCTCCTCCCTTATCTTCAACAGATTGTGCTGCCTCACGGCCTCCCCTGCGGTCACCGGTGGGATGAGATCCAATTTGTCCACTCCCTTGATCTCGACCCTGATGCCGCCTTCAACGGAGACGTTCACGTCCTGTCGGGTGGCACCGGGACCTCTTCTCACCAGCCCGGTGGACCTCATAACCCATCCCAGGACCTCGGCGAGTTCCCCTGCCTCCTTGGGGTTCCTGGCGTTGGGTTCGGTTACCACCTCCACCAATGGGATGGAGAGGCGGTCGGTCCTGAAGACCACCTCGTGGCCAATATCGCTCATCTCCCTGCAGGCGTCCTCCTCCAGGGATATCTGCCTTATGTCGATCGTGTGCCCGTCCTTCCAGGGGACATAACCACCGAGCGAGATTATGGCGGTCCTCTGGAAACCAGTGGGGATCGATCCGTCCAGATACTGTTTTCTGGAGACATGGACCTCGTCCACCAGTGCGCAGTTCATCGCCCTTGCGATGACCATGGATACCTCCAGCGCTCTCACGTCCATCTCGAAGGGAGGTGTGTCGTCTATCTCGTAGGAGCAGCAGGTGTCCGAGAAGGTCTGGTAGGTAATGTTCTTCTTCGTCTTGAACTCCATCAGTGCTGTGCCGTCGTAGGTTCCCATCTCGGAAAGCGTAGGCCTCATGTGTCTTATGATCTCGTAATGGGCCGGGTCGTTCCGGTATACTGGGGGACACCTGCAGAAGAGCTTCCTGTCAGTATCCAGCTGCTGATGTATCTCCAGCCCACACTTGAAACCGAGCGCTTCGAAATCCACATCGTCATGCATATTCATCAGCTCCGGGACCCCGGCCAGGGAACGATTATCCGAAAAAGAGGGACATATATAAAATGGTGGTCGGTCAGGCAGTGATGCCTCTAATGTTAAATCGGCCCGTAGGGCTCCTATCACTGGGCCTCCATGATATCTGTAGTTGGAACGGGGATACCGTGTAGAGATGTGATGTTGGGTCTGGCCAGGTCGGACAATACTACATCGACACCATGGATATCTGTCGATCGGAGCTCCCGGGTGAATACACCGATGACCCGATAAAGGATATAAATGACAACAACAAATAAATAACCACAGTTGGCATTGTGAAGGGACGTTACTACCAGTTATCCAAGAAGGTGAGCATATGCTTGAAAGAAAAAGGATCCTGTCAATGTTAATTGTAGCAGCCATGGTGGTCGGAGGATTGCCGATCCTCATATCATCGGATAATATCTCCAACACCTTGGCCATGAAAGATGGTGAAGAGCCCACCAGAGGTGGACTTTACCAGCACACGGAATCATTCAATGTCTCCTTTTCCAAACCGACGTTCTATGATGATACGGACCCCCATTACAGCCATGATAACTTGAAGAACAACACCTGGGACGACATCGGTTTCGTGGTGTTCTTCCAGGACCAACACAAGACATCCAAGACGGTAGGGTCCAATAGTGCAACGGTGGCGGACATCTACCAGGCGGTGTTCGTGAACCTCAGCGGCGACTCCAGGACCACGGGGACCACCGAGACCATACTGATGGAGGACTTCACCGCCACCTGGTGTGGATATTGCACCTCGATCATCGGGGCCATGGAGAGACTGGACCATTCTGACTGGTGGCCCGAGAAGTACATTGGCGTTGAGTACCACATATCCGGGACATACGGCAACTCAATAGGATCATCAAGGAAAAACTACTACTGCTCTGGCTCCGGGATCCCGACATGGGTGATAGACGGGGAGGACATAACCGTCGGCGGCGGTACCGACCCCAACTCCACCTCGGTAGACAACACGATCAAGTCCAAGATAAACAACAGGATCGGTACGTCCGCGTTCAACATCACCGCCTTTGCAGGCTATTCCGACTCGAACGCATGGGTCAATTTCACATTCACCGTAGAGGACCAGACCTTCGATAACAAGATGGTGGACTGTAATATCGTCATGGTACAGGACGCGTTCCCCAGAAGGCATGGAACGAACGACGACGCTTATCTGGGCTGGATCGCGCAGTCCATGAAATCCGTCAACATCTTCCAGTCCGTAGTGGGTACTCCCCCTGTGATCGAGAACGTGCTTCCCGAGGACGGATCGACGATCCACGGACAGCAGGAGATCCGATTCGATGTGACCGACCCCGACGCGGCTGACGACAAGATCGTGACCACCGTCAAGGTCAGGGAGGTCGGGGGCTCCGAGTGGACCCCTATCAAGAAAGAGAGCGGGAAGTACATCTGGAAGACGGCCTCGTTGACAGGTGGTGAGTATGACTTCCCCGACGGTTCCTACGAGGTGAAGATAGAGGCAATGGATTACTGGGAGGAGACGGCCGAACACACCTTCGAGGTGGAGGTCCTCAATCCCGACGCACCCAGCCTGGTCCTGGACAACAACTACATGCAGGACCAGCTGGACCTGGACGGGGTCATGGAGGGCACCCTTGAGATCAGATGGAGCGCAGACGATGACGAGGACGGACAGTACCTGTCCGTTGACATCTTCTACACCAGACCGGATATCGACTGGGTGCGGATCGCCGAGGATATCGATAACACAGGATCATATGACTGGGACACCACGGACCCCAGGGTCCCGGACGGGACCAGGTATGTCATCAAGGTGGAGGTCACCGACAGCGACAACATGAGCACCGAGAAGGAGACGGACTTCGGTATAGAGATCAACAACCCCGATCCTCCCACCGTACAGATACAATCACCCGTGGAAGGTCAGGAGCTTTCGGGTCAGCCTGTGATAAGGTGGACTGCGACAGACGATGAATCGTCCACCATGGACCTTACCATCGACGTGTACATAACCGAAGACGGAGGAAGCACATGGGACGTATTGAAGACGGGCGTTCCGTCGACAGGGTCCCTGAAGTTCGATTCCACATACTACGAGGATGGAGGAGAATACCAGATAAGGATAGTCGCCACCGACCCGACTGATCTGACCGCGGAGGACATCTCCGGCACCTTCACCATCTACAACAACGATATCCCCGAGGTCAATATCCTTGAGCCCAGGGAGGAGGACACCGTTTCGGGTACGGTCACTGTGGAGTGGTCATCCTACGACCAGGAGGATGACGATGAGGATCTTACATATTCCATCAGTTACAAGCACTCCTCCGGAACCTACTGGAAGGAGCTGGCCGCGAACATTCCGAATACCGGAAGCTACGAACTGGACACAACGGAACTCGAGGAGGGCGACGGGGTTTACACCATCAGGGTAATACTCACCGACACAAGGGATGAGAGCTCCCCGGCATCAGAGGTCTATTTCACGGTCTACAATCCCGATGCCCCCGAGATCATCAGCGCCAGCGGACCCACGACCAAGGTCGAGAAAAAGGCCAAATTCACCTGGTATGCGGAGGATGATGATCCTGGCGAGACCGACATGCTGAAGGTCTGGTTCTTCATCTCCTCGGACGGAACCAACTGGGATGCCATGGCCGAGGGACTTCCGAATACAGGCTCATACACCATGGACGTTTCCGGATTGGATGACGGAACCTACCAGGTCAAGATGCTCATTGCCGATTGTCAGGAGGGCGAGTTCAACATGACGGTCGAACATCTGTTCCCCGGTCTTACGGTGGACAACAATGATCCTCCCACCATTGATATAATACAGGGACCCGATCCGGGCGCCGAGTACGACGAGAGCGTCTCCGTGGAGTGGGATGCCACCGACCCGGAGGGCGACCAGCTGACATATCACGTCTACTTCAGGAAAGCCGGAGAAGACACATGGATACCTGCCACCGGCGGGTCCCAGCTTTCCACCACCGTCTTCTCCCTGGACACCACCGACCTCGACGACGGCCAATACGAAATTAAGGTGATAGCAGAGGAAGATAAGAAAGGTGGTTACAAGGCCGAGGTGCTCACGCAGACCTTCACGGTCAAACATGTGGGGGATATTACAGATGATGATGATATCGTGGATGATGACATAATCGATGATGACGATGACGGCTCCAGCGACAACGGAATGGCCATTGTGATCATCATCGCTTTCATCGTACTGATCATGATCATCGCAATCGTGGTCGCCGGTGTGTTGATCATGAAGAAGAGGCAGTCGGAGGCCCAGCTGCCTCCGCCCGGCGGTATTCCGAGTCCTCAGACCGCTGGTGTGGGCCAGGGGCAGCTCCCGGATCAGGGAGGTTCACAACTCCCGCCCCCTCCCGAAGCCGGAGCGGGGGAGTCCGCCCAGCAGGCGCCGCCCGAACAGAGTCCACCCGCCCGGTGAAGTGGATCACATGGGAAGGGTTCGCCCCTTCCCATCACTCATCCTCCATAATGGATAAATAACATCCATTTCCATGTTCCTGAAACAGAATAAAATCAATCAGGGTGTTAATATGTCTTACCTCCTCCAAAGAGTTCCGGTTTTAGCAGCCGTGATAATGATCTCAGCCGGTTTGGTCCCGGTCCTGACCGTTCCCGGTGGGGGTTCGGAGAACACGGACCTTCCTTCGAGAAGCCTCCAGGGATATGAGGAGACACTGAACGTATCACTTCCCAAACCGGACCTCTACGGTGACACGGACCCTCACTACAACCACGACAACCTGGAATCCAACACCTGGGAGGACGTGGCCATCGTGGTCCTTCTCCAGGACCGCAATAAGGTCGAAAAGAGGGAGAACCAGGGAACCCAGTCGACCACGGCAAAATGTTCGGACATATACCAGGCGGCCTTCGTTCCCCTGGACGGCAAGACCGTGTCCACAGGGACCCAGCAAAGGGTAATGGTGGAGGACTTCACCGCCACCTGGTGCGGGTACTGCACAGGTGTCATAGGAGCCATGAACAGGCTGGACATGGACGAGACCATGTTCCCGGATAATTACATCGGCGTTGAATGGCACTCCGGGGGCGGAACCTACGGGACCGGAACACCCTATGATTCAGCGGTGGAGAGAAGGGATTCATACGAGATAGAGGGAGGCATCCCCAGATATATCATAGATGGAATGGACCCCTGGGTGGGGGGGAGCACTTCTGCGAACGCGAGTTCCATCGACACGAGGATAAGGAACTCCATCGACAACAGGGGCACTACCGCACCTATCAGCATTCAGGCCCATGCCGGCCACACATCCAACGATGCCTGGGTGGAGTTCACGTTCACCGTGGAGAGCGCGGAATTCGATAATGATAACGTGGATGCCCATGTCTTCCTGGTCCAGGACGCGTATCCGAGAAGACACGGGACCAATCCGGAGGCCAGGCTTGGATGGATAGGACAGGACATACACACGCAGAGGGTTCTTCAGCTCGAGCCTCCCGTGGTCCAGTTCAGGGAGAGCAGCATGCTATCGGAGATAAACGAGCTGGGTTACGTGGAGAAGGAGTTCGATATCAAGTGGCAGGCCTCGGACAAGGAGGACGGTACACAGCTGGAGGTCGATCTGTATTACAGGCAAAAAAGGGACCCCTGGACCATCATTGCTTCATCCTTGCCGAACACCGGCAGCTTCGGATGGGATACCCTGGACCCGCGCGTCCCGGACGGCGGTGGTTATGAACTGAAGATAGTGGTGAAGGATTCGGACGGTCTCCGTACGGAGGTGGTGTCCGATATGACCTTCGAGATAAACAACCCCGACCCTCCGACAGTGTCGATTACCGAACCCACCGAGGAAGGGACCATCATGACCGGGAACGGTGAGGTCGGGTGGAACACCTGGGACGAGGAGCAGGATGACAGCCAGATAACCATCGATCTGTGGCTCTCCTCCGACGAAGGGGAGAACTACGATGTTCTGGCAGACGATGTGGAGAACACCGGTCTCCATGTCTGGGACACCACCGAGATCGCCGACGGGGACACCTACATGATAAAGATAAGGGCAACGGACATAACCGGTCTGTACTCGGAGGTCGAGACCCCCGTCTTCGAGATATTCAACAACGATCCCCCTGCTGTGGATATAACCTTTCCGGAGGAGGGAGCCACTGTGAGCGGGGAGATCGAGATCACCTGGGATTCCATCGACGAAGAGGATGAGCCCCTGGAGATGAGATACGAACTATCCCTGAGGTTCGTCGATGAAGGCGTCTGGATGAAACTGGTTTCCGATGAGGTGAATAGCGGATCCTTCACTCTGGATACGGAGGAACTGGATCCCGGCGACGGCGCCTACAACTGCAGGGTGGTCCTGAGGGATACCAACGGGGAGTATTCGGAACCCGGCATGGTCTCCTTCGAGGTCATGAACCCCGATGCTCCGGTGATATTCAATACCATGGGCCCCCGCAAACCGGTCTCGGGTACCGCTACCTTCTCATACTCCCTGAGCGACCCGGATAGAGGGGAAAGCGCACTCCTTGCACCTTCGTTCTACCTCTCCACGGACGGGAGCGATTGGGAGCTGCTAGAGGAGAACCACCCCAACACGGGGACCTTTGAACTGGATGTCCTGGAAATGGAGGACAGAGAATACTACCTGAAGATACTGGTCCCGGACCCCACGGTCCAGGGACTGGAGGCGGAGTTCATCTACCCAGCCTTCGAGGTCAACAATCCCGATGCTCCGGTGATCGAGGGTGTCTCCCTTCCTTCCCAGGGTGACAATATAACCGGGGAGGTCTCGCTCAGCTGGAGCGGGTCGGATGCTGACGGGGACATGATCAGATACTTCATCTCGTATTCTCCCATGGGCGATCCCACCTGGTATCCCATAGCCGATGCCCAGGGGATCACAGAAAGCTCGTACTCCTGGAACACCTCGGAGATGACATCCGGTCAGTACCAGCTCAGGATTCTGGCAAGGGACGATTCCCGTCAGAGCCTGGAAGCGGAGATAGTGACCGATGATTTCAGGGTCCATGTTCCGGAGGAGGCGGACGATGATGATACGGACGGTGGTGGTTCCGGAAAGGGAACCGTCGGGGAAGAGGACAGCGGTCTTCTATTCATCGTCATGGTCGCAGGGATAGCGGTCATATTGCTCATGATGATCGCATTGGCGTTCCTGGTCATTCTAAGAAGAAGGAATGCCGCCCCGCCAATGAAGGCTCCCCCGGCGTCAACGGGACAGCCCGGTCTGCCCCCTCAACAGGCAGGGGCGCTCCCTCCGCAGGGTCAAGTGTCCGGCCAGAGAATGCCCGCCCCGCCTGACCAGTCTCCGCCCCCGCCTTCCGGGTAGAAGTGTCGGGAAACCCCCGAAAAGATTTATCTATTCCTCCCTTTTATATTCGGCAGGAGAGCGATCGGGATGGAATTCTTTGACACCTGGATGTTCGAATGGGTCATCATACCCCTTTTGATCTGTCTTGCCAGGATAGTCGATGTTACGATCGGCACCCTAAGGATCATCTTTATCTCCAAGGGCCTCAAGAGGATCGCCCCGGTGATGGGGTTCTTCGAGGTCATCATCTGGCTTGTTGCAATAGGTCAGATAATGCAGAACCTTTCCAACATTGTGAACTATGTCGCATACGGGCTTGGTTTCGCCATTGGCAATTACGTCGGGATCATCATAGAGAACAGGATATCCATCGGCTTCGTGATCCTCAGGGTCATCACCAGGCGGTCAGCCACCAACCTGAAGGAATGGCTCCGCAGGAGCGGCAGGAAATACACCATTGTGGACGCTGCCTCCGATTGGGGCTATGTCAACATCATATATCTGCCTTTGAAGAGAAAAGAGGTAAGGCGGGTCGTGGAGAAGGTGAAATCCTTCAACCCCCATGCCTTCTATACCGTGGAGGATGTCCGGGCCATGAGCGGCAGTACCTTCAAGGAAGGCAGGGTGATCAAGGGTAAAAGCAGGTGGAGGTCAGTGGTCCCTCTGGTGAAGAAGAAATAGGACCCTGCCGCCAGCAGCAGGAAGAGCAAGGTACCTGGCGGAACCTTCCCGGATCAGTTGAGGTCCTCCTTGAGGACCACTTTCCCCTTCTTGAAGATCCTGACGGTCCCCGAGGAGGAGAGGGCGAAGGACACACCGGATGTGGTGTAGGTGATGGACGCCGCTGCCAGATGTCTCCCTCCGAGGCCCCCCATGGTCTGCACCTGGGGGTCCACCATAATGTATCTTCCGGCGCTGTAGACCTTGCCCTTGGGATCTATGACAAAGGCTCCGTCGAGCTGGGCGAATTCCTTTATGGACTCCCAGTTCTCCTTGTTCAGAATGGACCTGACGCTGTCCTCCTGATTGTGGTAAGGATTGATCACAAGCTGTCTGGATTTCTCAAGGACCTTCTCGGTATCCCCCACTATAAAGAGCGCTCCGATATGCTTTCCTTCCCTTCCTTCAAGGTTGATCTCGAATATTATCTTCAGCAGGGCTTCCATTACCTCCCTGTCGACGATGTCGGAGAGCTCGTTCATGACCCGGTAGAAAGGCATCGCCGATGAGTTGAACTCCAGTACGAACTTGAATGGATAATCGGATACCAGCAGGACCTCCATGTCCTCTGTGATGTATCCTCCCAAGAATATCCTGAAGATGAGTCTTTCGATGAAGTCCATGAAGTATATGGAGTTCTCCAGGTTCCTTGCATAGGTGTAATATATCACACCCTCCCTGATGTTCACATCTTTGCCCCGGGAGGTAAGAACTATGGTCTTTTCCGTTCGGAGCTTGTCCATTATGGATGTCAGGAATTTCTCATTGTCCGATACAACTATGGAGAGGTCGTATTCCTTCTCCTCGCTGAATAGCTCGTCCGTGACCGGGAACATCTGATATCCAGCGTCCATCGGACATCGGCGATATAAATGTTTCACACGAAACATACGTAAGAGGTCGGGGACCAAAGAAAGATATAAACATGAAACTTCTGTTCATGAACGCAGGTGAGCCGGATTGACGACAAAGGAGTTCAGGCAGTTCCCGTTCATGGAGCTTCCGAGGGGAGTGCTCATAAAGAACGGTGCCGTGCGCGAGAGCGGGAGCGTGTGCAGAGAGAAGTTCCACCTCGAGGGCAGGGGGCTCATCGTATGCGACCCAGTCACCAAGGGGATCGCGGGTGAGGATGTCGAGAGGTCACTGAACGAGGCTGGCTACGACACCGATGTCATAGTGATAGAGGGAGCCACCGACGTTTCGGTGGACCAGGTGGTGGAATACCTTGAGGAGCATGGAAAGTACTTCATGCTGGGGGTCGGCGGGGGAAGACCCATCGACGTGGCCAAATATGTTGCATTTCTCAAGAACCTGCAGTTCATATCGGTCCCCACCGCGGCCTCCCATGACGGTATCGCCTCCTCCAGGTCCTCCATCGAGATGGACGGAAGGAAGAAATCCATAAAGGCGAGAGCTCCCCTGGGTGTTGTTGCCGATACCCGTATCATCACCGATTCTCCGTTCAGGCTGCTGGCATCCGGGTCCGCTGATATCATTTCGAACTACACGGCGGTTCTGGATTGGAAGCTTGCCCACAGATTGAAGGGCGTCATGTTCTCCGAGTACGCCTCGGCACTTTCCGAGATGACGGCAAAACTGGTCCTGGAAAGGGCGGATGATATCAAGCCCAGGCTCGAGGAATCGGTGAGGGTCGTGGTCAAGGCGCTGGTGAGCTCTTCGGTTGCCATGTCCATTGCCGGCTCATCCAGGCCCGCATCTGGGTCCGAGCACATGTTCGCCCATGCCCTGGACGCTGTTGCCGAGAAGCCGGCCCTCCACGGTGAGGAGACCGGAGTGGGCACCATAATGATGATGTACCTTCACGGAGGGGACTGGAGGAAGATAAGGGAAGCACTGAGCACCATCGGGGCTCCGGTGTCCGCCAAGGAACTGGGCGTTAAGGACGAAGAGGTCATAAAGGCGCTTCTGGAAGCACACAGGATAAGACCGGAGAGATACACCATACTCGGAAGCGGCCTCGAAGAGGATGCTGCCTGGAAGATAGCCGAGACCACCGGTGTCATAAATTAGCTCTTTTGACCCTTGCCAGGTCCGGGTAGATCAGGTAGAAACATACAAGTGCGGGTATCACCAGGATCACCGCGAAGGTCCAGAGGAACTCCGCTCCCAGGTAGAGGAACGAGAAGATATTGAAGGTGCCGAGTGCAAGTGCGGCAAGGGACCCTTTCATGAATATCTTCTTTTTCATCTCCCCCCTTGCAAGATAGAGCGCCATGGAAGCCCTCATCAATGAGACCGCCACGGCGAAGATGATCATGCCAAGGAACTGATCGGAGCCCGCATCGGTCAAAACCAGCATCTGTCCGGAGGTGAAGAGGATGTACATCCCGGATATGCCCAGGGAGAGACTGAGAAGAAGGAACGGTACATCGGACCTCCCTCTGGTCTTCCTCCTGCTTATGAAAAGATGCCAGAGAAGGACCTCTCCCAGTGCCAGCACGTAAGCATAGATCAGCAGGTTCCCTGAGCTCCCTCCGCCCTGGAAATTGGTTATTATGAAGAGATGGGCCACCACCACCAGCACCCCCATGAACAAGCCCATGATGAAGGTCTTCATGGTATCATCCTCCGCTATGACCTTCTCATAGCGGTTGGTTATGATAAAGAGCAGGCCGAAGGTCGGAGCCAGGCCGATTATGGTTCCCCAGGCAAGAGCAAGGAAGGTGTTCATTCGAGGACCGCCAAGAATGAGGCCTTTATTTAACGTTTTGCCGTTCAGTGTTCTCGGGTATTGCCTTCATGAGCACATCCGTTCCAAAAAGGTTTTCTACCTGCTCTTGTCTGGATGTCCCATGAAGGACCAGCGATGGACGATCTACATTCCGGTATTGATCGTCATATTGTTGTCCGTTCCTGTGGTGTACATCTCCAACTGGACGGATTTCAGATATTCCAGGGAGCTTGCGGAGGATGTCAGCGACTCCGACGGTTTATTCGCCGGTTTCAACGAGAAGACCTCCACCACCATAGACCTGGTCCCCGATTCCGTAGTTGACCGGGCAATAGAGGATGCCGACGAGAACATCACCTATACCGACAGGGAAGGCAATCAGCAGAACGTTACCCAGTCATCCGGGAGGAAGACCCTCATCGGAAGTGTGCTTGACGCTCTACTCATGGTGGGGATCTCGATAGGGGCCGCCTTCTTGATCTTCTTTCTTTTCAAGATGAAAAGGAAAGTTACCTTGAAAGCGTTCTTCGCGGTGGCTCTGGGTCTCTGCGCTTCGGTCTCGGTGATGTTTTACCTGTTCCTTTTGAGGTATTTCCTCAACCAGGGCCTGGGTCTTGGTATAGAAGAGGGTTCTCTGTTCTACTGGTCCATAGTCCTTATCGGCCTGGCCGTCGGGATCGCCATAGTTTACAATATGGTCTTCAGGTCCATGGACAGGAGAAGGAAGAACACTGCATTGATCGCCTTCTGTGTGATAATGGGCCCTTTCCTGACCATCGTTCTGCCTGTATGGGTCATCGTCTTCCTGCTTACGGGTATCGCCCTCTGGGACCTCTGGGCCGCGAAGAGGGGGGTCATAAAGGATATGGTCAACCTCTCCGACGAACACAGGAAAGAGGAGAGCAGACCAGGGCACACCGCTCATCTGAGGAAGAGCTCGGACGCGTCCCATGGGACCCGCCCTCAAGCGGTCCCGGGGAGAGCACCTTCCCGGCCGGTCAAGAGAAAGAAGAAGAACAGGGGGCTCTTCGATATCAAAGCGGGGGAGGACATAACTTCGTATGGTCTCTACGAGGGCAAGCACTTCTCATTGGGGATCGGCGATTTCATCTTCTTCTCGGTCCTGGTCACGGCCACCTTCAAGTGGATGATGCTCAAGGTGCCGTGGATGGGTTTCTATGAATTCGGCTACGGGGAGCTCCTTGCCGTATCGATCACGATGCTGGTTGCAGCCTCGGTCATATTGGGTCTGAAGAAGACGCTGTCATATCTCGAGAGGGAGAACGTGATGCCCGGTCTTCCGCTCTCCGTTCTCTACGGATTGGTGGCATTGATATCATCTTTCATATTCCTGGAGATAATAAACTGGATAGGTTACGGACAGCCTGTTAATCCTTTCTGATGATCGGAGATATATACCAGCAAACTTTGATTAATAAACGAGAAATCACCAGCTCCCCAACCATACTTATGCCACTGTGGCTTGGAGGTATGGGGACTCCTTTATCTTTTCAAATGATCTGGATCAATGATGAAAAGAAAAAGGAGGAGCGAAGATCGCTACCAGCAACCTTTAAGTAATAAACGGGAAATCACCAGCTCCCCAACCATACTTATGCCACTGTGGCTTAGAGGTATAGCGACTCCTTGGTAAGGAGTAGGTCGAGGGTTCAACTCCCTCCAGTGGCTTCATTATATTGACTCTAATTATTTTTAGAACTGAAATATAATCCCACGGAGGGAGTTGAACCTTGGTCCCAGAAGTTTTGCGCATCGCTTGCTTCGCAAAACTTGTGGGTCGGAAAATCTATGATTTTCTAAGATCAACTCCCTCCAATTGTTCTTTTCCTAAATATTCAATATTCTATTTGGAAAAGATAAAAGTCGGCTGAAACGCCGAATGATCAATCTTCATCTGTTTCAGCCAGATCTGGACACATGATATTTCAGCTCGATACTGGTGTCCAGTGATCATTGATCGGAAGGTTCCGGTTATTGGATCTCTCTTTCTTCAAGCTTCTTTCTGGTATATTCCAGCAGCCCCCCTGCATCCCTGATGGCCAGTATCTGGTCCGGGAGCCTCGGGAACGTGAATTCCTTTCCCCCGACGATCACCCTGCCCCCTTCTATATCGATCTCCACCTTGTCTCCCTCCTTGTATGCGTCCACTGCGTCCGGGGCCTCGATGAGTATCAGACCCTGGTTTATAGCCGCTCTGTAGAATATACGGGCGAAGGACCTGCCGATGATGGCCTTTATCCCCACGGACTTGAGCCCGAGCACGGGCTGCTCCCTGGAGGACCCGCATCCGAAGTTATGGCCCACGAACAGCACGTCACCTTCGGACACATTGTCCGAGAATTCGGGGTCCAGGTCCTCCAGTAGATGTGGTATCACCTCCTCCGGCGTGGAGCACTCATAGGTGTACTTTCCGGGAAACAGCATGTCAGTGTTCACGGAGTCGCCGTAACTCCAGACCTTCATATCATCACCTCCCTCGGGTCGGTGATCTCTCCATACAGTGCAGAGGCGGCGACCGTGGCCGGAGATGCGAGATATATCTCCGCTTCCTTGCATCCCATCCTTCCCTTGAAGTTCCTGTTTGCCGTGGACAGTGTCCGCTCGCCGGGCGCCATGACACCCTGATGAGCACCCAGGCACGGTCCGCATCCGGGGGGCAGGATCATGGCCCCTGCTTCTGCCAGGGTCCTTATGGTCCCGTCATCGAGTGCCTTGCACAGCTCGGAGTTGGACGCCGGTGCGACGACCAGCCTTGTTCCGACCTTTATCCGTTCTCCCTTCAGTATCTCCGCTGCGAGCCTGAGGTCCTCGTGCCTGCCGTTGGTGCAGGTACCGAGGAAGAACTGGTTTATATGCAAACCTTTGACCTCTTCTACTGTCCTGTAGTTATCCACCTTGTGGGGAGCGGCGATCCCGGGTACCACATCCTTCAGTGGATATTCATGTTCCGAGTGGTACGAGGCATCCTCGTCGGCCCATACGGGTTCGAATTCCTCGGTGACCCCTGCCTCAAGGAGATATCTCCTTGTGATCTCATCCACCGGGAAGATAGCCCCCTTGGAATCCATCTCAACGCCCATATTGGAGATGGTGAACCGTTCCGCTATGGTCAGATCCCCCGTGTCACCGTGGAACTCCACACATTTGTAGGAGGCCCCCGAGGCCGATACATCACCGATGATGTGCAGGATCAGGTCCTTTGCGAAAACTCCCTTTTCAAGTTTCCCCTTCAATGTCATCTTGACAGAATGGGGAACCTTCAGCCACATCTCCCCCCTGAGAAGCAGAGCGGCTGCCTCGGTCCTGTCTATTCCGGTCGAAAAGGCGCCGACGGCCCCGTAGGAGCAGGTGTGGGAATCGGAACCGACCACTACCTGTCCGGGGAGGGCAAGTCCTTTTTCCACCACGACCTGGTGGCAGACGCCGACCCCTGCGTCGAAGAAGTTGCATATCCCGTGTTCCATCACGAACTCCCTTATCTTCATATGGTTGGAGGCGGTCTTCTCGTTGGCGGCCGGAACCACATGGTCCAGTACTATTATCGGAAATCTTCGGTCAATGACACCATATCTTTTTAGCTCGTCCGGTATCTTTCCTATGATCGCCGCGGTATTATCGTGGGTCAGCAGATGGTCCGGCTCGAGCGTTACGATCTGGCCCGGGACCACATGGTCCTCGCCGGCCTTTCCTGCAAGCACCTTTTCAACGAATGTCTCTCCCATTTCATCACTCCTCACATGGTTTTACGAGCAGTCCTCCTTTCCTGTAGATGTCCATCTGAACATCCGAGAACGGTTCCGCTTTCAGCTCCTTTCCCTTGGTCAGGTTCTTGATGCTTCCTTTCTTCACATCAACAACGAGCTCGTCCCCTGTCTCGATGGCTCCTTTCTCCGGCCGGTATCTCATTATCGGCATGGCGGAGTTTATGGCATTCCTCTCGTAGATGGAGCCGAAGGATTCCGCTATGATGACGCTGATCCCCAGCGACTTGAAGCAGTCCACTGCCTGCTGGCGTGAGCTCCCCGCACCGAAGTTCTTTCCGACCACGACAATGTCCCCGGGTGATGCTTTCCGGGCGAAATCCTCGTATCCCTCCAGATTGTCGAAGGTGTACTGCCCCATCTCCTCGAGGTCATAAACGGCCAGGTACCTGTTGTGGTAGATCATGTCGGTATCGATGTTGTCCATTGGGATGAACCAGGCCTTTCCGCGAAACACCGTGTTTCTTTCCTTCACCTCTGTGCACTCCTCTTCCCCGACCGAATCCGCTTTGGAGCCCTCAAAGACCGACGGTTCATCCGGAATATGCTCTCGGTCTGTAATATGGCCTGCAACAGCGGATGCGGCCACGGTCTCCGGCGATGCCAGGTAGACGCTCCCTTTTCCCTGTTTGCCCTTGAAGTTCCTGTTCCCGGTGGAGATGGTGACCTCCCCCGGACCGTTCTGGCCGATCTGACCGGACGCACAACCAGCGCAACCTGCGTTCCCCACCAGGGCTCCAGCGTCCATGAAGGTCCGGATGATACCATCCTCCAGACATCTCTCCCAGGTTTTCCTTGTTGAGGGAACAATCTTCAGCACCACACCGGGTGCCACCTTTCTTCCCCGGAGGACCGCTGCAGCTGCCTTGAGGTCCTCATATCTTCCGTTGGTGCATGAACCTATGAAGCAGGAATCCAGCTTTGTCCCCCTCACCTCGGATACCGGGACCACATCCTCAGGGTGGCCCGGTCTGGCGGTCATTGGCTCTATCCCGGAGATATCTATCTCGAGCTCTTTTTCGTATACTGCATCCTCATCTGCTCTCAGCCGGTTCAGCTCCCCGGCAGATATGCCGAGATCTTCCGCCAACTGCTCGTCGGGTGGGATGATCAGTATGATCCCCCCCATCTCGGTGCACATGGATGAGATGGTGACCCTGCCCGACAACCCGAGACCTTCGACGTACTCTCCGTAGAGCTCCGCCGAGTGACCGAGAAGGCCCCCTGCCCCGATCACCTGGAGCATCCTGAGAACGATGTCCTTGGGCGAAGCCAGGGAAGATGGCATACCCCTTAGTGTGATCCGGAGGGAGGGAGGGACCTTGAACCATACCTTTCCCCTGGTGAAGGCAGATGCGATATCCACATCCCCCATACCCTGGCCGAAGGCACAGATCGCTCCCATTATGTTGGCATGCGAATCGGTCGATACGAACACATCTCCCGGATGGACCAGACCTTCATCTATCGAAATATGGGTCCCGATCCCCTGATCGATGTCGAATACCCGGATCCCCTGCTCCCTTGCAAAGGTCCTGCAGATCTGCTGGTTGGCGGCATATTTCTGATCGGACCCTCCGGGATTGCAATCGAAGGTGAAGAAGGTCCTGTCGAGGTCGTCCAATGAGAGTCCTCTTTCCCTTATGTTCTTGACCACATTGGCCCCGCCAAAGTCCCTTGCGACCCTGGTATCAACGTTGATATCAACGATCTGTCCGGGTGCCACATCATATCCCACGTTCTGTGATAGTATCTTCTCTATGATCGTCTTTCCCATTTTATCACCTATTCTATCAATTTCTCGGAGTTCTTGTAGACCAGGGGGTTGAAGGTAGCGTAATCGGCCTGGTGGATCAGAATGGTCTCGATCACCTGCGGTCGTCCTTCCCCTTCCTTTGCGTGGCAGGCTATGGTGTTCAATATATCATCCGGAATGCCCGCCTCCGCAGCCAGCAGTGTTCCCGATATGGGGTGTCTGGTATGTTTGCCGCTCAAGCTCTTCCTGTAGCCCCCTTCTCCATCGGGTTCGATCTCCAGGAGCTTGCCTACATCGTGGAGTAGACCACCGGCAACGAGCCTGTTCATATCTATCTCATATGGCATTGAGGAATAGGTCTCGATCTGGGAAAGTGCCAACCCCATTGCCCCCTCCGTGACCGCCACCGTATGTTCTATGAAGTTGACCCCGTGTGTCTCCGTGAGAAGCGTGAAGGGTATTCCCAGGAGGTCATCGACATCCTCCCATCCCCCTCTTTCACATCCCAGCAACCAGGCGTTTACGACCTTATTCCTTATGATCTCATCCTGTATCGCTCCCAGCTGGGCTCCGAAAAGTTCCTTGATATCCTTCTCTTCGATCATCTGCTCTTCACCTCCTGCTTCATCCGAAAAGCAGTGTTGTACTTGAGGTTACATGTTGTAGTCTATTATATCCTTTGTGAACAGCTCGAGAGCCGGTTTTTTTTCTGCGCAAAAGTTTATAAACAATGACTTGAAAAATGGAAAAAAAAACGCAAACATTATATCTGTACACGTAGGGTCATGTTCATCCAACCGTTGTGGTTGGATTATGAGTGCGTTGTAAACCGGGTGGGCCGTTACGATCGGACGGCCCTCCCACAACCAGGGTCTTTCCCCATGCTCCGGGGAAAGGCCCATCATTTCTATGTAACCTTCATATAATCGTCATCTTCTTCAAGTTACATGGTCTATTCGAAGAGAGCCCTGACCGCATTCATGATCATTTTCCTGATCGCGGCTCCCTCAACATTTCTTAACGAACGAGAAAAAGGAGCTGCTACCGCGGCGGAGATGTGGTCCTACCATACATCGGATGAGATAGCGGTCCTTCTGGAGGACTGGTCAATGGATGATCCGGAGATAACGGATTACACCACTGCCCAGTCACTATTGGGGACAAGGGAGATAGAGGGGAATCGAAGCATCCCCATACTCTTCCTTGGTGATCCGCAGGACGATGATAGACCGTGGATAATGCTCATAGGCGCCCATCATGGGGATGAACCGGACTCGGCGGAATCCGTTCTGGGTTTTGCAAGGTACATGCTGGACGGATGGGAGAGCGGGGACCCG
>JAWOCK010000089.1:0-26385 GCA_046483845.1 Thermoplasmatota archaeon
CCATGTTTGAGTAATGTGTTACTGGAATATATAAATGTCTAAGAATTAAATTGCCATGACACTAGATGATACCGTTCAATACATAATAAAGTGTTTCTATTGGCCCTTTTTCTTTTTCCAGAGGATGAAAAAGGTGGTGATCAATGCAGCGGCAAGGAAGATGACCGCAGCACCTCCGAAGGCCGCTATCAGCACCCCGTTGTCCTTTTCGGAGGTGTCCTGATCCTCTTCTTCCACCCCGGTATCGTCATCATCCGTATCCGGGAGCAGGTCTTCGGAGCTTAAGAAGGAGATGACCTCGAGAAGCAGATCGTTCGTTACATCCATCCTGTCCTGTCCCCAGGCGCCGGTCTTGTTGTAGGCTCTGGCAATAACGTAGATCTGCGTCTCTGAGAGCTTCTCCAATGTCCCTTCCACATCGAACCCTGGCAGGGTTTCGTTATCCGGCATTTCTATCCCGCCGGGGTCCTCACCTGTGAAGGCCGTTACCATCTCCATTATACTGTCAAGGTCCATGTCCATCGGGAAGCTCAGACCGGCATGGAACCTCCATGATGACCAGGGATCGGAGCCGTTACCGAGCTTTTCCAGTACATAGCCGTTCCCCAGCAGCATTGACTCACCTTCTTCGATCCAGAGGTCATCCATCACTTCCACGGTGGACCCGTTCAGGGTACCGAAGGTGAGCTGGAGGTCCTCGGTTCCCGGAGGGCATGACCCCTCCATGTCAAGGCTGAATACGAAGATCCCGGAATCGTTCTCCATGGATATGTCAAAATTGCTGATGTGGGGTCTTGACCATTCCCCATCCTGGAACTCGATGGTCTCCCCGGAGGAGGAAACCGGGGTCACCAGGACGGCCGCGACGATCAACAGTGCGAGCGATCCGGCAGCAAGGTCATGTTTCATTCGATCACCTTCTCCTTCATCCGGCTCACCAGGACCTTTGCCAAGGTCTCCAGGTTCACCGTGTCCTCCATATTGTACCTGAGTAGGAGTTTAAGTGCATTCCTGTTCCTGTCCCTGTCATATAGATGCCACAGCCTCACGGCATCCTCCCCCGACATGCCCTTGACATCGTCGGGTCTTGCCAGTCCGAGCGAGATCTCCACTGATTTCAGTCCACCCCGCAACCCGCATCTTGAACCCAGGAAACGGAGGTCCAGATGCGGAACGTCCGGAACGGAACCCGGGTACCTGCTCTCGATCATGGGTATGTCGAAGGTCCTTCCATTGAAGGTGACGAGCATGGTGGCATCATCCAGAAGGCTCCTTATGGAGCCATGGTCGAGATCCTTTCCCCTGACCAGGGCAGTGTAATCCCTCCCGTCCCATGCACCGACCACCGTGATCGGATGGAACCTCCTGGTCCCCATGGTCTCTATGTCCAGGAAGACAGCCCCTTCACCGAACTCGTCCCAGAGCCTCCAATTGTCTGCCGGTCTCAAGAGACGGGAAAAATATCCCAGGTCCCTTTGAAGCAGTCTGTCCCTGGTCCTGCCGAGCAAAGTGTCACATTTCTCCTTGCGGCATCCCCTGAGGGGGCCGGCCTTCTTTCTCTCGAGGAAGAGGTCCCAATCCAGGATACCTTCGCTCCATATCCTTTCCTCGGTCCTCTCGCCGACACCCGGGAGGAAGATAAAACTTCTTCTCAACATGATCCAAACTACCTCTCTTTGTCCTTCGGGTCCGGTTCATATCTCTCTGCGAGATCGTTGTTCACTCCCAGCAGGTCCATGATCCTCCCGGAGAACCCCTTCATCAGATCCCGGACGCTTCCGTTCGAGATGCCGTAGAGCGGCGGCGAGATCGGCATTATGGTGACCCCCCATGTGGATAGGTCCAAGAGGGACCTGAGAACCGGGGTAGATAACGGGGTCTCCCTAACGGCGAGTATGACCTTATGTTCTTCCTTCAATGCTACGGCGGCACACCTAGTGGTCAGGTTATCCGCGATCCCGGATGATATCTTGGACGCCGTTGATGTCGAGCAGGGGCAGAGCACCATTGAGTCGAACCTGTTGGACCCCGATGCGAGCTCATGGTCCATTCTGGATGTATGGACCAGCTCCTCCGGGAACCTTTCGAGCTCCCGGAGACCGACACCGTGTTCTCCCTGAAGGATCATCAGTGCCGTGTCGTTGTATATGACCGAGAGTTCGACATCGGAGCCGCTGAGGGCCCTGATGAGCTCGAAACCATATCCCGCACCGGATGCGCCGGTAAGGGCCACAACGATCTTTTTTCGTTCCATGTACTTGATACCTTGACCTTCCGTGAAATACTTTTCTGATGTTGGAATATGAAAGTACAATCCCACAGATGGAAAATATCAGGGCAGGGAGCTGCTCCCTGCCCTGTATAGGGCATCTATCTACTGCTCTTCTTCCTTCTTCGGGACCCGTTTCGGGGTCGGCGGAGCCTGCTGTGGGGCAGGATGCACGTTCGGCGGGGCCTGCTGTGGCGGGGTCTGTTGTTGAGGAGGCTGCTGTCCCGGAGGCGGGTTCCTCGGACCTGTCTGTCCCTGTTCCTGCTGCTGCATCTGCTTGATCTGCTCCTCCATGGGAACCGCTCCGGTCAGGACCTTGCCTCCAGCGTTCTTGACCTCGTCCTCATTGAACTCCTCCGCGGCGCTCATTAGATCGCCCATGGTGTCATCTATGCTTGCTTCGTCCACATCATCTGCGAGCTCCCCTTCATCTACGGTATCCATCTTGAGGGACTCTCCGAACTCCAATCCGGGGGCGCTCTCCTCGAAGAGCGGACCTTTCGCCTTTTCCCACTGAGGACCGGATCCAGCCTCTTTCTCCTTTTTCTTTTCTTCCGCGGCTTCCTTGTCCACACCCTTGGCCAGTGCGCCGGAGCCTTCCTCGTGGTAGACCTGTCCGCCGAGGTCCAGTGTCAGGTCGTCCATGGTGGACTGGTCGGGTCCGATGATGTCGCCTGCTTTCTGGACTCCGTAAAGGCCCTGAAGCGTCTTCTGACGCTCCTCCATCTGCTGGACCCTCTTTTCTATGTCCTGGTCCTCTTCCTCCTCTCTCTTCTTCTGGATCCTCAGGATCACCACGATCCCTCCGATCACAGCTACGACCAGGACGATCCCTACGATTATCAGGATCAGCAGGAAAAGAGGTATTCCCTTTTCTTCACCATTTTCCTCTTCTTCCTCACCTTGTGTATAGGAGCCGGGATAGACATCAGGGTCGGTCGGGTCCATCTGGCTCCTGTCGATACTGTATTCACCTTTTATCTCCGAGTCTAAAAGAGGAATGCCGAAACCGATCTCCTCTATGTTGGTGTATTCGTCCAGGTCATAGTTGTCGTTGGGGTCCTGGGAGAGGTCATCCCAGAAGAACAGTTCTCTCTTGTCGGGCATGCCGTCGTTGTCGTTGTCATCATCGGGCCATACCCATTGTTCCCTGTAATGGTAGATATCCCGTGATGCCTGTTTTCCGTCGGAGACCGTCAGATTGATGAGGAACTTCTCGCTCTTGAGGCTGGAGAACTTGTCCAGTGTGAGCAGATCCTCGTATGATGGGTAATCGGATGGATAGAACTTGACGGAGATCTCCTTTCCCTCTTCTGTGAACTCGTCCCCGGACTTCTCGTTCCTGAAAACCCAGCGGTAGGTAAGCTCGTCCCCGTCCCTATCCTTGGCGAAAGCCTTGAACACCACGGGCTCGTCCCATTCGGCCTCTATCCGGTTGTTGTTCCATTCGTACTCGTCCTCTTCATCATATGTGAAGAATACCTTGACCTTTCCGCCGTAGAACTCCGGAGGGCCCTGGACGTTGAGCACGGTTACGTTGACCAGCAGTGTGGCATAGTCCGATAACTGCTTGTCCCACAGCTCCAGCATGAAGCTTATGAAGCCGGTCACCCCGTCTTCCTCTGTTGCGGTGACCGTTACGTTCCATAGCATCGGTGCCAGCTTTTCGATCTCCGGTCTATCGGATACTGACTTGAGGGTGAGCACGTCTCCGAAGTCCTCGTCCCATGCGCTTACGTTGAAGGTGACACTGCTGTTCTCTCCTTTTTCATTTATGGAGAAGTCCACCGATCCTCCTGAAGCCGGTATGGGTTCGCCGTTGACCTCGGTGAACACGGGTGGACCGTTAACGTTCTCCACGGGAATGTAGACCGTGAGATTCCTTATGCCCCCTTTTCTGTCCGAGACGGTAACGGTCAGGTTCAGTTCCGGAACATCCTCATTGGTAGGTATCAATGAGAATATGGCTTTGTATTTCAGGTCCATGGGGTCCGGCTTGACCTCCACCCTCTCGTCGTTCACGCTGAATTCAAGGAAATCCTCACGGTCGGCATCGTGGGCTTTCAGACTGAAGGAGTATTCCATATCCTCCAGCGCTCCCGATTCCCTTTTGGCGACCCTCAACTCCTTTGCCGTGGAGGTCAGGGGTTTGTTCACATCGCTGTTCAGGTCGTAGAAGGACACCCATGTCGGTACATCGTTGGTGGAGTTCACCTGAACCGTGAACCAGTCGGAATAACCTATCTCGTCGTCCGGGGTCCCGATACCTCCGTCCATACCTGCGTCCTGGACGCCGATCCTGAACCTCTCATCGCCGTACCAGTTCTCCACCACCGGGTAGAGGTCCAGATGGTAATAGATCGGAGATATCCCCACCTTCCTGATGGTGGCGGTCACGTTTGGTTCCTCGAACTCCGGCTCGATGAAATAATCAAGTGCGGCATGACCATTGTAGACATCATCCCAGATCCACCCCATCTCCCTCCAATATGATAGGTTGAGTATGCCTTTTGCGGAAACGTCCTCATCCATATAGAGGGTCGGGATCTCCTTTCTGAACTCGGGCGGCTTGTTCACAGGACGCGTCCTGAAGGTCACCTCATTGGATACCGAGGTCAGACCCTCCTGGTCCTCCACCATCACTTTGGCATAATATGTGGTGTCCGGCTCGATATCCCTGTTGAAGACCTCCTGGTTCATGAGCTGTTTGGTGGAATCGTTGTAGTAAGGGCTGTTTGGCCATTTGTTCTCCTCGGAGAGATCGCCCGGGATGGTGAAGTTCTCCTCCTCGGATACAAAGGTCAAGTATCTCTTGAAATCCGGCTCTCTGTTGGGTGTCCAGGAGACTATGGCATACCTCATATCCGTATATGATGCACTGAGATCGTCTATGGCCTCGGGCGGTGCGTTGGCGATGGTCCTTGCGTGTTTTAGGTCCCAGTCGCTGTTCGAGTCCTCTCTGTAGGTCCACATGGCATGGGCATCTCCGCCATCGTCCACTGCCGCCACCGGTTTCTCCCGGTATATGTCCGGGTAGTGGTCGTTCACCCTTGCGGGGTCCGTCCAGGTGCTCCCCATATCCTCGGAGACCACAACGAAAATGTTGGGTTTGTTGAGGGTATAGTCCATCCAGGTGACTGCAAGCGTTCCGTCGGAGCCCAGGTCTATGTCCGGTGCTGAGTGCCATCCTTCGGGGTCCGAGGTGTTGAGGATGATGTTCTTCTTTCCGTTCACATCCCATGTCACACCGTGGTCCGTGGACCTGACGTACTTGACCGAAGGCCGGTCAATATCGATGTTGGGGTAGTTGTTCGCACCGCCCGGGTCCGTGAAAAAGTCCCACCATGCTATATGCACTGCATTGGTGTCGGCAACCACCCTCGGATTCCAGCTCTGGTAGTCGTAGGGAATGGTGGTGGCGATCCTCTCCGGTGAAGAGAATGAAAGTGTCGGATAACCGGACAGTGAGGATGCGGGTGCACGGCTCACATAGGCCACTTCTCTATATTGGTTCACATCGTACCAGGTAACGAACACATACTGACCATCCGATGCGATGGACGGGCTGAGGTAATCATAGTCCGAACTCTCAGGATTTGTATGGTCGGGTACCTGATTTCTGTCGGACCATGTCACACCAAGGTCAGTGGAATAAGCCACATCTATTCTGTCCTGACCTTCCAGATTGTTCCATGCCACGAACAGATTGCCGTAAGGGTCGAAGGCTATGGCGGGATCCTTTATCTCGTCACTGGGGTAATCAATACTGCTGAGGGGTGTCACAAGGCGATCTGCGGACCATGTGGCTCCGTTGTCCTCCGAGGTCCTGACCACGATGACCCACTTGACAAGGTTGGGGAGATCCCTGTAGGTGGAATCCATGTAGACAACGGCTATGGTGCCGTCGGTGTGTGTATCTATGGCAGGTGACATCTGCTTGTCCAGTGCTTCAGGGTCAGAGGGCATGAAATCATGCGGTTCCTGCCAGTTCCTGCCCGCGTTGGCGGACCTGTGGAAGAAGACATGGGAATCGCTCCCTAGCGAATAATCCTCGTAGACAGCATAGAGCTCGGCGGTGCTCCCGCTTCCGGAGGAAGCAAGGTCGTAGTTCCTCTGGTCCCTTTCGTCGGATACGACATCGTTATCCTTGCTGAAGGTCAATCCTCCACATAGGTCTGTCAAAGGGGTCAAGGTTCCGACGATCAGCAGTAGAGCTGCGATCATCAATGCGGTTCTGGGCGTGTGATCACTCCTTTTCATCATACCACCTTCGGGTATCTTCGAGCCGAATGTCCAGCGACCAGGGTGAACACCTCGTCATGTGGACATGCTACGCTCCTTGATTCCGGTGAACGTTTGAAGATTTATAAACGTTCTTGGTAAATATCTCCTTTGGCCGCCAATTATATCACGCTCTCCCACATTGTACTGTGTGGGCCCTGACAAAACATTATATATGGAGACTTGATTGTCCCCCGATTTGCAGGAGGAAACACCATGGTGGATTTCGAGACCATAGAGTTCAAGAACATTCCGTTCGGAAAGAACAACTTCATAGAAGTGGCAAGGAAAAAGGCCGTTCTCGGCAACGGTGGAGAGACAGAGTTCATATCTATATCGAGAGGATACTTCCAATCCGACGATTCCAAGAGGTACAAGAACTCGGTCACCCTACCCCTTGACGAGGACGTCAGAAAGATGATCGCAAAGAACGTGCTGGAGATCTGAACCGGCTCCTCCGGATGTAAAGAGGTGAGAAGATGGTTGAGTTCAAGGCGGTCATCGCCGACGTGAAGGATGGCAGGACCTACCAGACCGTGGTGGGTGGCCAGCATGCCAACAGGCTTATGGGAATGAAGATAGGCGACGAGTTCGACGGACTCTTCGTTTCCCTGCCCGGATACAAGATGAAGATCACAGGGGGGGCGGACAAGGACGGTTTCCCCATGAGAGGTGACCTGCCGGGACAGCAGAGAAAGAAGATCATGCTTTCCGGCGGGACCGGGTTCAAACCGGCGAAGCCCGGTCAGAGAAGGAGAAAATATGTAAGGGGGAACACCATTTCCGCCGATATCGTCCAGATAAACCTCAAGGTGACCTCTCACGGTCCAAGGTCCATCGAGGAACAATTAAAACAGGGAGAAACTGAATGAAAGTAAAGACCCAGCCCGAAGTGAACATAGGCCTTGTCGGTCATGTCGACCACGGTAAGACCACATTGACCGAGGCGCTCTCGGGTGTATGGGCCGATACGCATTCCGAGGAGATAAAGAGGGGCATTACCATAAAGCTCGGATACGCGGATACGGAGTTCTATAAATGCACCGACTGTGACGAGCCTAGATGCTATTCCACCAAACCCAAATGCCCTAACTGCGGGGGAAAATGCGAGTATCTGAGAAGCGTTTCGTTCGTGGATGCACCCGGACACGAAACGTTGATGGCCACCATGCTTTCAGGGGCGGCAATAATGGATGGGTCCCTTCTGATGATCGCTGCCAACGAGAAATGTCCCCAGCCCCAGACCAGGGAGCATCTTATGGCGCTTGACTTCATAGGAGTGAAGAACGTCATCGTGGTCCAGACCAAGATCGATCTTGTCTCCAGGGACAGGGCAAAGGAGAGCTATCAGGAGATAAAGGATTTTGTAAATGGCACCGTTGCAGAGGGCGCCCCCGTTATCCCGGTATCCGCGCACCACGGTGCGAACCTTGACCTTCTGATCAGCGTCATCCAATCCAGGATCCAGAAGAAAGAGCACGATGCGGTCAAACCCTTCAAGATGTATATTGCAAGGTCCTTTGATGTGAACAAACCCGGAACCAATTACAAGGAGCTCTCGGGCGGGGTCATTGGTGGGAGCCTGGTAAGAGGGGAGCTGAGGATCGGCGACGAGGTCGAGATAAGACCCGGGATCAAGGTAGAGGAGAAAGGTACATCGGGCTACAAGTTCAAACCATTGCGTTCCACCGTGACCACCATGATGGCAGGCGGGAAGAGCAGGAAGATGCTTCATCCGGGTGGACTGGTCGGTATAGGGACCCATCTGGACCCCAATCTCACCAAGTCCGATTCACTCATCGGCGGGGTCATGGGAAGTCCGGGGACACTACCTGATGTGGTGGAGGAGCTCACCCTGGAGACCTACCTGATGGAATATCTGGTGGGACTGGAGAAGGAGGTGAAGGTGGACAAGATAAGGACCAAGGAGGTTCTCATGCTCAACATCGGTACCGCCACCACGGTGGGTATCGTAACATCCCCCCACGATAACAGGGCGGAGATGGACCTGAAGATGCCCATTTGCGTGGAAAAGGGTCAAAGGGTAGCAATTTCCAGACGTATCGGTAACAAGTTCAGGCTCATCGGATACGGTAGGATCGTTTAGGTGATCTCTTTGGGGTCTGAAAGAGACCGGGATAACGCTCCTTCCGAGCAGAGGGAGCCCAGGATAATACTTGATGCCAATGCACTGATATCGCCGTTCCAGCTCGGTTACAATCTTGATCTGGAACTGGAGAGGACCGTCCCGGGGGTCCGCCCCGTGGTACCGTCGTCCGTGCTGAGAGAACTGGAGCAGCCGTCCAAATCCAAGGATTGGCACGTTAAGGCCGCATTGAGGCTTGCCCGCAAGTACGAGGTAATAGATGTCAAGGGCAAAGGGGATTCTCCAATATTCAACCTGGCGGTAAGCAGGGGTTGGATGGTGTTGACGCAGGACAAAAGGCTCAGATACAAATTGAACTCCAGGGGGATCACTGTCGTTCTGGTAAGGGGCAGGGGGCACCTGCAGGTAATGGAAGCCTGATGTCAACTACGGTTCACCGGTATCATCGGGTCCGTTCACCCAGGGCCGATAGGAGCCGCTCCCCGGGTTGTTGGAATTCGGAGAGAAAGCAGGATCGCCGTATATGGCGAACATGGAAACCTCTTTCCAGTGTGCTCCGAGAAGGCCGCCTTGCCAATCGGGATCATCAAGGTCCTGTATGAAGGGGCTTACAGGCCTGTTCCGGATGGGGTTGTGTATATAGCGGTTCTCCGCCCACCTGAGTGCTTCCCCGGCTGTACCGTATTCTTCCTCCTTGTTGAGGATACCGTCCCAGAAGAAAGCGAACCAGGCATCGTTCAGGTCCCACTCGTAATTTCCATCGCTCCAATCCGGATTTATGATCCCCGGGAGCCACTCCTCAGGTGCCGAGCTGGCATCCTGGGCAATATTGGAGAAGCTTACCTCGGTGGCACCACCGGCGATCACTGCCCCACCGTACAGATAGTTTAGTGCGAAGGTCCTCTCGACCTCGATGGGTTCCGCCGGTTTCCACCACCCGGCACCGTGGATCTTTGCGTTCATGCAGGCCACCCAGAAACCGACCTGCGGGGGCAGAAGCATCTGGGCCACCTCTTCACCCCTGAGAACGGATCTCTCGTCCCCGGCAGCGTAGGGGACCATATAGAGCGAGCCGTACTCCGAGCCGTGTCCTCTGTATGCTATGAAACCAGATGCTTCCATGGCGTTGTTCATGTCTCCCTGGCCCTTGGGGTCCACACCGTCGCCTATGAGGATGTCCCGACCAAAGTTCGATGGTCCTATGTAGTCATAGGTCATACCTTCATCAACTGCGTCCCTGCACCAGAACCTGGCCGGTGTTACCTGTCCCCTCTTGTAGGTTATCTCGTATCCTGAGAAGGAGGTCCCATGTGTCATCCAGTTGACCTGCTGGGTTCCCGCAGTGTAGTCTATCTCCAGTACCTCCTCGTGCTGATGGTAGAGGTAGGTCCTAACGATCTGGTTGCTCATTCCCTGGACATTTAGATTGACCAGGCGTCCAACCGCGGAATCCATGTAATACATGTCATCCCCGAGGAAACCGTATGCCACGTCAGAGCTCACCAGCAGGTCCCCCTCGACGTTCTCCTCCTCGGCACTGGTCTGGTCCGGGAGCTGGAACTGGGGGACCGCTGAGGCCGAGCCGACCAGGGTCACGTACTTGGGAATGCCGTATTTTTCCACCGCGGTCCTCAGCTCTTGATAATATCCTATGGCCCTCTGATTGAGCTCGAGGTCCATGTCGCCGATCTCATCCTGTGATGCCTCGTACTGGGTCAGTACGTATGCATCCCTGTAAGCTGCGACCTCCCCCGCCACCGCGGACAGGGAGGGGATGTGGAACTGATCGTCGAATTCGTCGTATCCTGGCGAGGAATGCAGCATCTCCGTGGATACGTCGAGCGGGTTCGCTACCATGACGTAATCGAACGGCACCCCCATGGTGTGCAGTTCCGTCCAGGCCTCCTCCTGTGAACCGTAGGTCCTCTCCCCTTTCACCAGGACCTTGTTGGTCCTCTTGGCGATGGTGGAGGCCCAGAGGGCTTCCTCGCTGTCCTCCACGGTTATGATCCCATCGAATCCCTGGAACCTTGCTATGGTATCGGGCCCCATGTCAAGCACAAGGTCCACATTGACCTGATTGGTCACCGACGGCGGGTTCTCCGGGTCCCGGGTGAAGAGTATGAAATCGTAACTTTCAAGCCCCATCTTTTCGATGGAATCCATATGGTGCTCGTCGAGCCCTCCATCAGGGCCAAGGAAGAAGAGCGGATGATAGTTCCCACTATCGTCCACCGCAAGGGATGAGAGCATGTTGGCGAACATGATGGACCCGTTATCCGCCGGTTCGTCCATGAGAAGTACATAGTTGGCCGGTGTCTCTATATCCGGTTCATATCGAGGCCCCTCCTCCACGGGTTTCCTGGGGAGAACGATCAGACCGGCGATGATCAGTATCCCTGCAACGGCCAGTGCAATTATGACCTTGCCCCGTCTGGATCCGAGCCATTCCTTGAGCTGCATGGGTGCAAAATACATGGCTTGGCTTTAATTCTTTACGGTTGACAGGATAAAACACCGGGGTTTTCTCCTATTCGCAATAACTCTAGATTTAAGTAGAAGTAAACGTCTTTGCATACGTTGCCTGGGAGCAAGGATTCCGATATGGGGGCAGATCGGAAGGAACCGGAATTCCAGGAGGGCCAGCCTGGACCGGACCCCTCCAAGGAGATAACGAGGCTCAGGAAGGAGCTTAAGCTGAGGTCCGAGCTTGCACGGGTCGTGACATCGTTCAGGTCACCGAAGGAGCTTCTTCCGAATATACTCTCCATCCTGTGCGAGGGATTCGGAGCCAACGGCGGGGCCATCTTCTTCATGGACAAGGACACCGACGAGATACACCTGAGGTCCAGCTACGGACTGGAGCCGGAATACATCATCAAGTACCAGAAGATACACATTGGGTCGCATGCCACCGGCAAGGTTGCAGAAACCGGCGAGGGGATGATAATCAAGGATTCCGAAATGGACAACAGGTCCACCAAAGGTGTTGTGAACATCCTACGGTACAGGAGCGCGGTGGTCACCCCTGTTACGTCGGAAGGAGAGGTGGTGGGCATAATCGCCCTGATAAGCGAGAAGCCCGAGTTCTTCGACGAGGACGATCTCAAGAAGCTGGAGTTCATCGGAGCGCATATATCCCTGGCAATAGTGAACTCCTTCCTGAACCAGCAGGTCCGGCAGGAGAAGGAGAGAACACTGGATATACTGGAGAGATTGGACGAGGGCATATTCGAGGTGGAGCTCCCCGAGCCCATGGACATTGAAGAGGACCAGGAATCCCTTGCCATTCGGTTCTATCAGAATGCCAGGTTCAATTTGCTGAACCCCAGTTTCATGAGACAGAGCGGAAGCCAACTGAACATCGGCGACAAGATGGACAAGGCCTTCGAGGAGGTCCAGCTGTTCCGCATGCTGAAGGAGGTCCTGAACAAGGGCGAGGTAAAGGGGATAGAGAGGAAATGGATAGGGGAGAAGGAGAGGCTGATGGAGATCTCCATGGTCAGGGTGAAGAAAGAGGGAAGGATAAAAGGGATCAAAGGAGTAAGACGTGATGTTACCCGCAGGTTGAAGATAGAGGAAAGTATGTTGGAGGAGAAATCCAGTATGGAATTACACCTGGACCTCCTTTCCCGGGAGCTCCTGGAGATAAACAGTTCCGTTATGGGTCTCTTTCAGGTCATGGAGAAGAAGACGGACTCCCCCAACGAACTTCAGAGGTCCATCGCCCACGGGATGGAAGAGATAAAACGCTCCTTTCGGCTGATAAACAAGGTAAAGAGATTTTCCCGGATAAGCAGGGAAGAGACCTCCCCGGTTAGTTCCGACCTTTCCAGGAAGATAAGGGAGAGCTTCGACATCGTGAAGAGGCAGTACCCTGAAAGGATCATCGAGATGGAGTTCACGGGTGCGGATGGAGAAGCCATGGTAGTATGCGACGAGCTGATGGACGAGCTGCTGGAGGAGCTCTTCAGGGTCATCATAGGAAACCTGCAAGGAGAACGGATAGGGATCCATATCGATGTCAAGGACTGGGAATACGACGGAAGGAAAGGTTATCTATTGACCATATCAGAAGGTATGTCAAAGAGCAGCAAACCCTTCAAGAGGAGCGAACCGGACATCACTTGGGGGTTGATCGAGTCCATTGTGGGAAGGTACAAGGGAAAGATATGGACAGAAGATGGGGACAAGGAAAAGACCAAGGGGCAGCTCAGGATAATGGTCTTTATACCCTCGGAGCAGAACTGAACGACCATCTCTATTTCGCTCTTCTCTCGAGATATCTGTTGGCCTTGTTCCTGATCCTCTCATCCCTGGTCCTTACCAGCAGCATGTACTGGAACAGCAGGGAGATGGCAACGAAGAAGATCAGAATACCGCCAATGGCACCTGTGATGTTCCCGATCATGATCCTCATTTGATCCCCGGGAGCCGTGGTCAGTGTAAGGCCGGCAACCAGAGCATCGTATATCGAACCCAGGAGCCCTGCGGATAATGAGAGAAGTATGATACCCGTGATGATCACAGCATCTATGAACTTGTTCTCTCTGAGCAGATCGAGCATGTCCTTAAAGGGTATCTTCCTGCTCCCTAGGTACCTTTTTGGGGTGTCCTTCCAGAGCATCTTCTCCTCCCCTTCCCTCTTGATCCTGGAATTTTTTCCGGTCCTCCCATGGATGGGTCAAGATCCGTATCCTCTTCGGATCAGCTGACCTGCCGATCCAAAATTCCACACCCAACATCCTTTCCACAACACGGACGTTGGTCTCGATATGTCCAGTGATCTTCCTCACCAGGGATCCCGAATTCCCTGCAATTGCCATGAACGGAACTATCTGGTCCATGGTGTAGGGGTCCACCGTGGCCCCGGAACCGATCTCCTTGAGAAGATCATTTGCTGCCTCCTCCCCCACCTTCTCCGCTGGAAATCCTTTCCTTCCCAGGGCGGATGATCCTATTATCGAATTTTCCGAGCGGGCCCAAAGGACGATCCCCGTTCCTGTGGACGGGGGCTCCCCTTTATCTATTGCAATTCCGGGGACCAGGTCCGATCCCATCAGGATATCGACCGCCCCCTTCCTCATTCGCCTTGCGATATGGTCGGGAAGGTTGGAAAGGTGGACCTTCCCCTCCACCTTCCAAGAACCCACATTACGGGTGAGATCGATCCCGGAGGGATCGGATGAGCCGCCGATGATCAAACGGGCTTTTCCGCCCCCTCGGGGGTGATGCCCTCTTCTGATCAGTTCCGCCTTCGCATCGATCCCCATGGACCTGATGAGCGGGAGATATACATGCTCGAAATGGTCCCATGGAGGCGACCACTTGACATCGGTCCCTCCGGTCAGTTCGATCCTGAACCTCTTCTTTGACCTGAAGAGGGCGAGGATCAGTGTTTCAAATACCAAAGTGATGGAACCTGCGGTTCCTATGTCGAACTCATAGCGACCGCCCCTTGGTGTTCCGGGTGGGAACTCGATCCTGTCGGCCCCCACCTCGAGACCGGATGCGTTTGCGCTGGAAATCTTTTTCAGTATCTCCAGGGCGGTTACGTGCTGTGGTCTGAGTCCTGTCACGCGTCTTTTGGACCTGATATTGTCCACGGCGATCGGCTCCCCTGTGTGGACCGATAGAGCGGCGGCTGTTCTCAGTATCTGTCCCCCGCCTTCACCCTCGGAGCCGTCTATGGTCATCATCTGGACCGCCTCGATTGGACGATATCCTGTCGGCCTATAATTCTTTTCGGAGGTCGGTATAGGCGGTTGCGGAGCCGGATCGTGAAGACATTTATATTGTATGAAGCAGGATATGATCCTGAAGGTGTTTTGGATTGGCAAGGACCTGGCCGTTCGAGAGGCACACGAATGAGTACGAGGAATGGTTCGAAAAGAACAGGGGAGCATACCTCTCGGAGATCGATGCGGTCAGAAGTTTGATGCCGAAGAACGGGAAGGGATTGGAGATAGGCGTCGGAAGCGGCCGTTTTGCAAAGCCTCTGGGAATAAGAACGGGCATAGAGCCCTCCGAAAGAATGGCGGAGATCGCCAGGGAAAGGGGAATTAAGGTCTTTGAGGGCACGGCTGAGGACCTTCCTTTCGGGGACTCAACCTTCGATATTGTCTTGATGGTGACCACCATCTGCTTCGTGGATGATGTGGACGAAGCCATTGCGGAGGCATATCGGGTCCTGAGACCATCCGGTTGTCTGATCGTTGGTTTCGTTGATAGAAAGAGCCCTGTTGGCAGGTCATATATGCGGCACAAGGACCAGAGCATATTCTATAAGGATGCCGCCTTCTTTTCCGTTGAGGAGGTAGCCAGGTCGATGGAGAGGGCCGGTTTCTCAGAACCGGTCTATGCCCAGACGATCTTCAGGCCCCTCTCCGAGATCGAAGGTCCCGAGCCTGTCAGGAGGGGTTACGGCGAGGGATCGTTCGTAGTTGTCAGGGCCGTAAAGTGAAACCTCTCTGACCATCATTTAGCGGTTCCAATTCTCCCCGGCCAACTCGAAGAACTCTGCCTTGTGTTTTCTGTTCATAAGATAGGGTTTGATCTCCACGACCCGGTCACCAAGCGCCTCCCTTATCCGGTCCATTATCTCTCTTTTCATGGGCACCCTTCTGAAAGGCAGCCTGAGTTGAATGGTCACCTTTTCGTCGTTTTCCCTTACCTTGCCTATCATGCCCAGTTCAACGATGTCCAGGTCCATCTCCGGATGTTTTATCTGCTTGAGCCTCTTCTTGATATCTTTCATGTTATCACCCCTGGACCATATCTTCCCCTTCAAAGCTCTTGCTTTCGGGGGGCCCTTTGCGGAAGTGTCGCACGAACACACATTGGAAGGGAGATAGATATTTCTTTTGGACCTTGGAAAACATTTCAACTGCAGTTCTTCTCAGATGGACCATCGTTTACAATGATCTGCAAAGGTTCAGGGCCCATTGTCGGTATGGGACCATCTTGATCGAACCTTCGGGGACCGTTATCTCCTCATTCTCCCTCAATGTCACCAGGAAAGAGGTATCGCGACCATATTCCTTCATGACCTCCCTGAGTCCTTTGATCTCCCTCTCTTTCGTGTTTTCATCGGATATGTCGAGACAAGCATTGATGATCGAGATCAGACCGCCTCTGTCCCATGCCAGGAAATCCACCTCCGATCTTCCTTTATAGCGGAATATCTCATAACCTTCCCTTCTCAGATCCAGAAAGACTGCGTTCTCGAACAATTTGCCCCTGTTGGCAGAGAAACGATGTGAAACAACCTGCAACAATCCTCCATCGATCGAATACACTTTTCTCGGACCCCTTTCCAATTCCTTCTGTTTGTAAGAATACGTGTTCACAAAGAAAAGCAGATAAGGTTCCTGAAGATATTTGAAATATCTGTTTACCGAATCCAGCGATATTCTATTTTGCATGTTCTTCCTGACGCTCGTGATGGTTACGGGTCCGGGTACAGACGACATTACCATGTTTGCAACGGATTCCAGCTTGTCAATTTCCCGTATCTCGTATCTTCTGGCGATATCATGCTCTATAATGTCCCTGTAAATATTGTGCAACATGATCTCTTTCACATCTTGTTCTTTCGTTAAAGCGACCTGTGGAAACATTGGCGCGGAAATGAATTCGGATGCCAATGCATCTGCGACCTCAGGATCCATTATCGAATCGGGATCCAGGTTATTGAACCTAAAATACTCGGAGAGGTTCAATGGAAAAACCTCCAGATCGATATGTCTGCCTGTAAGGAGTGTAGCCAATTCCTTTGATAACAATTTCGACGATGAACCGGATACGATGATACGAAATTGCTGCTTCATATCAAAATGGATTCGACACCATCGTTCCCAGCCCGATAATCTTTGAACCTCATCGAGAACGAGATATGTCAATCCCTTCGGGTCGATCAATGCTCTGTGTGCCTTGATAACCCTATCCAGTAATTTCGTTCCTTCTTCAATGGGCAGTCTAGGGTCTTCAAAATTCATGTACAATGTTCTCTTCGGATCCATATTCCGATCCTTGATCAGATGATCCAGGAATTGAAACAGGATCGTTGTCTTGCCGCATCTTCTCACGCCTTTTGCAACCAGGATCTGTTCACTGCTGCTCAATTTCTCGATCCTGTCGATATATTCCGGTCGCGGTATGCCAGTGTAAGGCTTTCTTTTCCAGAAATTGAAAGGTATCAGGATATCGATCAATTCCTTATCGTCCATAAATCAATAATGAACTGAGACAATATATAGTTTTCCGCCATGTCGGAGCAATGGATGGTAATAATCAGGACATGTCGGAATTAAATCATATATCTTCGATCCAAAGGGTAAAAGAAGCAAGCCACCAGAGAGGTCCTCTGAGTGGAAGATCATATTGAAATAGAAATAAGGCGAGGAGGCTAAGAAAATCTATGATTTTCTGTCTGTCGAACCCGAAGGGTCGAATCTCGATGATGGGGGTCTTTCTTATCTCCTGTGTAATTCCGCGAAATAGAAAAGATCACAGCGGAGGGAACGGCATACTCCGTCTACCCACGGGTGAGGTAAGGTTGACCATCCGGTGGAAAGGTATACTTGTATTTGATTCACTGACAGGGATCGCCTCGGACTCTCACCTCAATATAACTGTTGCGGTACATCAGATCGAGTTCAACATCCTTGACAGCCGTTCGGACCCGCTTCAACTGGCCACCATCAATATTTATCTGAACTCCAGCGGGGAGCCGATCTCGATGGCAGGGTCACTCTGAGAGTGGCAGGGATATCCGTGGATGTCAATGTGTTATTCAGAGGGATCCTGATATATTCTGAAGATGACCATATGGTTTCCGATAATGAACTGTGGGAACTTCGAACGGATAAGTTCTATGTGACGTTCAAGGCGGTTGATTCCCGGGGCATCCCCATATCGGATGTGACCATATCGGTGATCAGTGAATTCACAGGTGAGACCCTGGGCTTCGATCACACGAGCCCTCAAGGTTTTGTTACCCTCAGGATACCAAAGAACAGGATAAAGGTGAAAGGTGAATGGTCAGGGATATCGGTATATGATGATATCCTTAACATCGATGGGGACAAGGGGAGGAACGACCCCATCATTCTGGATTGCAGCGTGTTCTATGTCGATGTGGAGGTACTCGACGAGAAGGACGTTGTGGTGAAGGATGCCGTTGTCACCGTTCTTTTCATGGGCCATATCATTGAATCGGTCACCACTGACGATGAAGGGACCGAAGAATTGAGACTTCCCGCCGGTTCATACAACATGTATATCTCCTGGAACGGTGTCCGGGTCCTTCACCAGCAGGTCGATGTGACAGATGATGATAGCTGGTCTCTAAATGTTAACATCTTCTACCTGAACGTGCAGGTTCTGGATGCGGATGATGTTCCAGTTCTCGACGCCACAGTCTCTGCTATCAATATCGAATACCCCTCAATCGGTTCTTCCGAAAAGACCGATATCAACGGGAGCCTCACCTTCAGGTTACCCATGGGATCATATGAGATAGCTGTAAGATGGAAGGATAGACTGACGGGCAAATTGGAAGAATACGAGCTGGATTCCTCAAAGGATCTGATCATCGATGCGGAGATATTCTACCTGTCCATCGATGTTGTGGACGATCGGGGTATTCCATTGGAGAATGCTTTCATAACCGTGTCTCACCTGGAGATGGATGAGGTATTCGATGCGAAGATCTCGGATGACTCCAGTAGTATTCGGGTCAGAATGCCCGCGGGTGCCTATCAGGTGGAGGTGACCTGGAAGCAGAAGCTGGTCCATAGGGAAGACAACATCGTAATGGATGGGAACAGGAAGATCGTCCTGAATGCCGATGTCTACTATATTACCCTGGTCGCTCTTTCAGAGGATGGGGATCCGATCAAGGATGTCGAGGTCCAGATATCCGACGATGAGGGAATAATAGGTTCCGGTGCGTTGACCGACGGCAACGGGACCGCCGAGTTCAGGCTTCCTGCGGATGACTATACCGTTGAGCTTTTCCTGAAGAAGACCGTAAATTTCAAGAGAATAGAGATGAACAGGACGGAATTCGTATCGGTGGGTCCTTCACAGACCGTCGAGGTGAAATTCTCGGGATACCCGCCATCGTTCTTTACAACTCCTTTGTTCTATGCGTCATTGCTGCCCATTTTCCTGTTGATCCTGTTCTTTGCAATTGCTGCATACCTCTTTTTAAAGAGGCCCTGGGAGAACGCGGAAGCCGACTCCGAGGAGGCGAAGGACGAAGGATCTCCGGATGAAAAGGGGGATAAGAGCGAGGGGAAGGATGACACGGCTTCCGATAACGAAACGTCAGATGAGACCAAGGGGGCCTCTCCTGAATTGAAGTTGTAGTCCATATTGCCCCAGGCCGGAAGTGATATATCCGTGGGTGCCGGGGGTGGACAGAAAATATAGGGGAAGGACCCGGCAACCCCGCAAATTGGAAACAATGATGGTCCGGTCATCGTATTCGGGGGGATCAGATTGGTTTCAAATTACTTTGAAACCGTAAATTATATATTCAGGTGGCAGATAGTGTTTCAAACAAAGTTGAAACAGAGGACCCCACGATGCCCAAGGTGCTCCAAAGATATACAAGCCCGATACGGGAATGGCTTATCGAGAACAAGTGGGTCACTTTCGGATTCGTTGCTTCACTGATAGTTGTTCTGTTTTACCTGATCGGCCAGCTGACATCATATTCTCCACCCATATTCGAAAGATCCGTTGAATCCGGCATATCTACCCTGATATCATATCTGAGCGAACATGTGATAACTTGCCTTATCCCTGCATTCTTCATTGCGGGTGGCATATCGGCATTCATCTCACAGGCTGCGATCTTGAAATATTTCAGTGCACGGACAAAGAAGTACATCTCATACAGTATAGCATCGGTTTCCGGAGTGATCCTCGCAGTCTGTTCCTGTACGGTCATACCACTGTTCACCGGGATCTACAAGAGAGGGGCTGGTATCGGACCCTCCACCACATTTCTTTTTGCCGGCCCCGCCATCAACGTGCTTGCAATATTCTATACCGCAAGTGCACTGGGTTACGATCTTGGCGCAGCAAGGGCCATTTCAGCCATCCTGATGTCGGTGGTTATCGGACTGTCAATGGCATTGATATTCAGAAAGGAGGAGAGTTCGGATGGGGGAATGATGCTCTTCGATACGGAAAAGGAAAGGCACATAGGATGGACGATCCTCTTCTTCGCACTAATGGTGGGAATTCTGATCATCCTCACTGCAGGATATCTCCCCATGTTGACAAGGATCGTCATAGCCTATCTTCTCACCATTGCAATAGGGATCATCCTTATTTTCAAGTATGAACGGAAAGAGGTCAGGACATGGGGGCAGGAAACCTGGGATCTCACATTGAAGATCTTTCCGATCCTGGTGATCGGGACATTCGGCACGGGTATACTTGCCTATTTCATCCCTCCGGAGGTAATTCGGCCATTGATGGGCAGCAATTCCATCTTCTCGACCTTCATTGCCTCGATCATAGGTGCCATATTGTATATGCCCACATTGCTTGAGGTCCCTATCATAGGTGAGATATTTGGCTATTCGGAGGGGATAATGTCTCCCGGGGCGGCTCTCTCGCTTCTGCTTGCAGGCCCGTCCCTCTCGCTGCCCAATATTATAGTGATAACCAAGGTAATGGGAATTAAACGGTCTATGGTCTATGTGATCATCGTGGTCATCCTTTCAACGATCGCCGGTTTCATCTACGGAAACCTAATGACAATAATATGATCTTGCAGGATATACGGTCGAATAGAAGGTGGATGACACGGAAGAGGAAAAGAAAGCGGGGTAATGTTCGCATGTTTCGGTGGTTTCTCCAATGTAGGTGCAATGATGTATTATCTTGAATGGTCAAAATGAGAATATCATAAGGACAGGAAGTGAGAAAATGAAAACGGTATTGTTCCTCTGCACTCACAACTCGGCCAGATCGCAGATGGCCGAAGGATTGATGAAGAAAAAGTACGGAGATCGAATTGAGGTGGCCAGTGCGGGAACCCAGCCTTCAAAGGTCCATCCTCTGGCAATTGAATGCATGAAGGAGATCGGGATCGACATATCTTCACAGAGGTCAAAGAGTGTTGAAGAATTCATTGACGAGAAGATCGACCTTGTTGTCACCGTATGCGACAACGCAAAGGAAAACTGTCCCCTCTTTCCGGGGGCAAAAGAGTACATCCACAAAGGTTTTCAGGATCCATCCGCGTTCGTTGGCCCCGAAGTTGACCAGCTGGGTTTATTCAGGAAGATCAGAGATGACATCGCTGATTGGATGGATACGGACCTGGCACCGGTGCTTGGACTTGGAAAACATTCATCTTCTCATTGAAAGGATATCTGCAGACAACCTCTTACCCGATGGGGTAAGGGAATACAATACGAAATTTCCCCTCCTTTCCGAATCAACAAGCCCCTCTTTTTTCAGGATGTCCAGATGGTAGGAGAGCTTGGAATACTTGATCCCGTCAAGCAGGTACTGGATTATGCAAACGTAAAGTGAATCCTTGGACAGCATCTCGATTATTCTGATCCTGTTGGGATCGGATAATGATTTGAAAAGAGATGAAAGATCCCCGCATTCCTTGTCGCTCATCTTCAGCCATTCTTTTTTTGAGGGCTTTGTAAGGTCCAAACATTTGCATGCAGTATCAAGCCTGCATTCTGCTTCTTCACCCATGGACATTGAAAGGATCTACATTTATTAAAAGGAAATGCACAGATATTTAGAATTTCATGTAAACCATCATGGGTATAGGATTAAATAGGAAAAACCATTTCAAAGATATTTGTAACAGTATTTGGTCGGAGGAAGTGCAATGGCATCTGGCAGAGGTCTATCGGTCTTTGAAAAATATCTCAGCATCTGGGTGATCCTTTGCATAGCCGGTGGAATACTTCTCGGCAGGTTGATACCGGATGTTGCAACAACCCTGGATTCCATATCCGTTTACCAGGTATCCATCCCTATCGCCATAGCTCTGTTCTTCATGATGTATCCGATCATGGTCAAGATCGATTTCGGGAAGGTATTGAAGGCCGCCAAGACACCGAAACCGGTACTGATGACCCTTGCCATCAACTGGTTGATCAAACCGTTTACAATGTATGCGATAGCATTTCTCTTCCTTGGGGTCTTGTTCAAGGGATTTCTGGATGGGACGGAAACCATCAAGGGAGGAGAAGAGGTGGAGCTCTGGAGAAGCTATATCTCGGGTGCGATACTCCTTGGGATCGCTCCATGTACCGCAATGGTTCTCGTGTGGAGCTATCTTGCAAGAGGAAATGACGGATTGACCCTTGTAATGGTCGGTATCAATTCACTTACAATGCTGGTACTGTATGCTCCCCTCGGAGGTTTCCTCCTCGGGGTCAATTCCATGCCCATACCTTGGGAGACCATTCTGCTGTCCGTAAGCATCTATGTCGCCCTTCCTCTGGCAACAGGATATGTTTCGAGGAAATTGATCATTCGATACAAGGGGAAGGAATGGTTCGAGACCAGGTTCATGCACTACCTTACCCCGGTCAGCATAATCGCACTTCTTGCCACACTCATTTTGTTGTTTTCCTTCAAGGGAGATGTGATCATAAGGAATCCGTTGACCATCTTCTGGATATCCATACCTCTTTTCATACAGACGATGTTGATATTCTCCCTGGGATATTTCCTTCTATCAAGACTTCTTAAACTCTCATACAGGGACGCTGCACCAGCTTCCATGATCGGAGCTTCGAACCACTTTGAGGTAGCCATAGCAACGGCGACCATATTGTTCGGTCTTTCCTCGGGAGCGGCACTTGCTACCGTGGTCGGTGTTCTCATCGAGGTCCCCACCATGTTGTTCTTGGTGTATATCTCGAAGAAGACATGTTTCCTCCACAGGGATTGTGATCTCGGAGAGAAACAATGCAGGAGAGGAAAGGATCTGCTTTCCAGGGAGGTCCAGACATGAGAAGGTGGTTCAAAACAATTTGAAACCACAAGAAATATATCCAAGCAATGATTAATCTGTTCAAAAATGTTTGAAACACTTCTCGACGGAACGGATACCCGCAGAAGGTGGTACAACAGAGGTGAGATCATGAAGATCGAGATATTCGGAACCGGTTGCGCGAAATGCAAGAGGCTGGAAAAGCACGTTCGGAAAGCGGTAAAGGAATTGAAGGTCAAGGCGGATGTCAAGAAGATCGAGGATATCACCGAGATCATGAACCGGGGAGTGATGATGACACCCGCTCTGGCCATTGATGGAAAGGTGGTATTTTCGGGAAAGAGATCCAATATCGATGAGATAAAAGAAATAATCAAGAACCAGTGAATGGAGTGTCGATCTTGAGCAAATATGCCGACAAGGTTAAAAAGCAAAGTCGATCCAAGAAAAGAGAAACCTTTGAGGTGGATGCCAGTCTGTTGGAGTCTGAATGGATAAAATGTCCCAAATGTCATGAGGAATTGAAATCGCACAATCTGGAGGGACATCTTGGAAAGGTTCATCATGTCAAAATGGTCAAAGGAAAGAAGGGCAAGAATGATCTTTTACCTTTGATCGGTTTGACCCTAGCTGTTGTTGTCATAGTCGTCGTAGGTATTTACCTTTTAACTTCTGGTGATAATGGAGATGATGACACTCAGTCAGAAGGATCTAAGGAAGGATGGCTTGATACCTATTCACCAGAGAAGGGCATCGGATCATCCGATGACGATTGGTGGACGTTCTATCCCGACCAGCATCCCAGTTGGGGTGAGATGCCTGACCACCCCGCCTGGATAAGGGAGAAATTGAAGGATGGGCCTGTTTTGATCTTTGCGCATAGCGATAATTGCATGCCCTGCATCCAGCAGCAGGAAAGTGTGAATTGGATCATGAAGAACCATGGAGATGACATTCAACTTCTGGATTATCTGTCAGGTGTCGATGCCAGAGCCGTTGAGGCTTTCGCTGCCTACGACCCCAACGGATCTCCCAACTATATTCCCCTCACGGTGGTGATCACCATCGTAGAGGATGATTTCGGTAATGAGAGGATCGGGTGGCATGGTACGGAAGGGGAAACAGGTGACGAATGGCTGAGCGGTTACGTCAAGGATGCCATATATTATCATCAAGAGAACGTTGATGAGTGGAGCTGATCTTGCATGTCTGTGAGATCCAGGATCTTTTCGATCCTTGCCTTGATCGTTCTGGTCGTGTTCATTCTCGGTATCGTCGGGTATCTGTTCTGGTCGGACATCGGCACAGATAGGGAGATGGCCCCCGATTTCGAGATGGAGACCGCCGATGGAAATTCTACTTCACTGAGGGACCTTTCCGGGAAACCATTGATCCTTCATTTCACCAACATAGAGAATCCCCTCTGCCTGGAATGCGAGATAGAATTGAAGGAGCAGGTCCTTGAGATCAATGAGGCCATTTACGATGACTCCAATATAGACGTTATCACCATAAACATGAGAAAGAACCAGTACTCGGAGCCAGGATATGAACTGGTGAGGGAATGGTGGGGAATAAACGTAACCTGGACCTGGATCGAAGACCATGAACCTTACAGGATCTCAGGAGATTACGTTGATTACTGGAGCATAGGATCTGAAAGTGCCAATCCGACCCTCCTTCTCCTTGATGAGGATCAGTATATCGTTGGAATATACCACGTGTACCAGATGGGAAAGGGAAAGGTTGACGGTATCATCACATCGGAGGAGATGATAGAAAAGGTGGATAGGGTAGAGAGTGGAGACTGGGAGGGTGTTGAGGGGCAGAGGAGCTCCATGGGCGGGGGTTCGTTTGCAGGCATGTTCATCCTTGGCATCATCACCTCATTTTCACCCTGCTCGATAGCCCTTCTATTCACGGTATTCACGTTCATCTACTCTTCGAGAAAGGGGTCCCGAGATGATATGTCAAAAAAGATGGAAAATGAAAAAGCGTCAAGAGAAGGTTTCCTGATAGGGATATCATTTGTCATGGGAATGGCCATCATATTCTTCATTCTGGGTCTGTTCATAACCCGTGTTGGTTTTTTCCTTCAGGGTGCAAGGTATTTTGACCTCGGTGCAGGTGCTATTCTGATCCTCCTTGGTCTGAACAACATCTTCTCCCTCACCGATCGATTCGGTGATATCAAGGATAAACTGAGAAGGGGAAATAGCGGCAAGGGAGTGGATGTCAATGAAAAGACACTCAAGGAAAGATCCGTTCTCGGTATAAGCGGTATTTTCAGGAGGTCCCCTGTTCTCGGAGCCTTCCTTCTCGGGATCCTCTTCTCTCTCGGGTGGGCACCCTGTGCTGTATCCCTGGTCCTGCCCGTTGTCGTATGGATCCTGTCCCAGGATATCTCCACCCTGATGGGAGGAGCACTGTTCTTCGTTTTCGGGATCGGTCACGGACTGATATTCATCCCGCTTGCGGTGGGGACAACTTCATTCTCTGCCGGCCTGACCAAGAGATTCGTAAGCGTAGGAAATATTGTCAAGATCATATTCGGGATCATGGTGGTCCTGATGGGCATCATCTTTGCCATCAGGTTCTTCGGGATAAAAATGTGGTGAGCATTTCATTGCGCTGGAAAGGCTCCCTCCAGGTTTGTCATGAGACATTTGATTTTCTATCTGTTCATTTTTTGATCCGGTCCTTTTTTTGAGGACCGGTATACTTGTTCTGACCGGGTTATCAAGAGTATGGTTGCCATGTTCTTTCTCATTGGTGGATCGAAGGAAGTTTGAACAATTCTATTCTGCCATCATATCCAATCCTGCGGTTGATCTCATCCGGATCGTTCTTGTAGAGATAATATGTTCGGGAATCAATAACATTTATCTCCGATTCTTCCATGGTTGGATTGGCAGGCACCTTGACGATTACCGCATGATGGGTCCTTTCGATATTCCGGATCCTGTTTTCAAGACGCTCATTTGTTCTTTCCAATTCGCGGTTCTCCGATTCCAGCCTCTGTATCATATTCTGGTGTTTCAGATCCATCTTCTTTATCTTATTGTTCTTGCTCCTCAGTTCCTCGACCAGTTCCGAATCTTCTTTGATGACGAATTCCTTTTTTACCCTGCTCTTCTTCTTATACTTTTCGATCTTTTTTCTTAGCTCATTGACATCATTTTTCAATCCATTAGATCTCTTCCGGGATTTGTTCAGATCGCATATTAGTCTCTTCTTCTCTTTTTCAAGTTTCTTTGTCTCAACTTCCAATTGGAATAGTTCATCCCTTGCCTTTTCTGATCCAAGTTCCAATTCCCTGTTCCTCTCGCTCAGATCATCGAACATAGAACTTTTATCATAAAGCTCTTTCAGGATCTCCTGATCGTCCTTTCCAGGAAATTCAGCTTTTATCCTTTTCCACAGATCAGTACCAAAAAACGATTTCTTCATCAGCTCTTTGACAAGTGGTATTCTTGGAGCCATTATACTATCACCACATGAGGTTTTTCAACCTTCATGGTATATTAGTGTTTTTCGTACACAAGAGAGACTTTTTAATTTCTTGTGGTCTTTGGGAGAAAGACAATATCACTCAATGAAATTCCATGATCAAGGCAACTATCATCAATGATGTAGTTAAAAAAATCCCATATCAGTCAAAATAGTTGGAGAAAACGAAAATCAGAGCATAGCTAACGCTAAAAATTCAAACGATTGTTGAAGCATTGTTGCCCC
>JAWOCK010000006.1:0-102844 GCA_046483845.1 Thermoplasmatota archaeon
CCCCATTCTTCTTTTTTCTACTTTCTTCTATAGCTTTTCTTCGATCTTCAATTTCTTCTTTCTTCTTGTTTCTTCTATGGCGAAGTCCGATGCTTTTGATCGGACTTCGAGTTATAGACGGTGCTTTTGATCGGGTTCCGTTTTTTAAAAAGATGGTCGCCGGGGAGCTCTCCCATGGTCTGCTCCTTCTCCATTCCTCTGTCCAGTCATCCGGTATGACCAAAGAGAGAGCTGCGACATCTCCAAGATATTCTCTCAGTTCCGATGGTGCGAAGACAACATCTTCTGTAAGAGCGGGGAAGGAGCGGTAGAACTCTTCCTTGACCATGGGGAGCAGCATGTCCTCATTGTTCAGGAACACGCTTCCGCCTATTATGATCATTCTGGTGTCAAGCACAGCATTAATGGAGGCGAGTCCCCTTGCGAAGTACCTGGCGGCATTCTCGACGGTTCTCTTTGCCTTGATCTCGCCCTTTTCGTAGGCACTGAATACCTCTTCAGCACCCACACCTTTTCCGTAGAGGTCCGCGATTGCGGTTCCGGAAGCGGACGCCTCCATATCGGATTCATTCCCGCATCCGCAAATGCGTCCCCCTTCTCCAACGTACACATGACCGCCGTGGGGGGCGTTGCCGTTCTTCCCCTTAATGACCCTCCCGTCCACGAATGCCCCGGTTCCTATGCCCGTGCTCCACGTCACATACAGCAGATCATCGTAACCCTGTCCGGCCCCGAACATCCTTTCGGCGATCGCACCTGATACTGCGTCGTTCTCTATCCGGATCATTTTGAAATACGAACTCAACACCTCTTCCAGAGGCACCGAACTCCAATCATTGGGAAGATCGGGGTTCATTCCACCACAGATATTGGGTGAGACCAGTTCCACCATTTTCGAAGAGTACTGGAACGGACCTGCAGTGCTTATTCCCATTGCAGAGATGTTCTCTTCTCCATGGCCGGTCCTTTCCAGGCATTCATTGACCATGGACCTGACCTGCAACGGTATGGAGCTGTTGCTACCCTCAAGGTCCGTTCTTTGGTACACCCGGACCAAAAAGCCGCATTTTCCGCAAAGTGAGACAGTGATCTTGGTGCCGCCGATGTCCACCGCCGCTAGGATACCTTCCATCTTACACTCTCCATGCTCGATATAACCATCGGGACCTTCATTCAAATGTTTTACTGGATCGTCTTCAACTTTGTACCTTCCATGGTATTCTTAGACATTGATCGCTTCATCGGTCTACAATCTCCGGTTGCTGTTCTCTTTGGATCTCATCGGCAGATCCGGTCTCCGCAGCTTCCGTTTTCTGAGCTTGAGTTGGTTGTGCGTCAGATCCCTGGGCCGATCCTGTCGCTCCTTCGGTCTGTTCAGGTTCTGTCTCCGCTGACTGAGCCAAGGGTTCCGCGTTGGCGTTCCGGGTCGGAGTTGATGATACGGGCCCAGGTTCTGCATGGTCGGGAGACGCCAGCGGGTCGGGGGGGATCTGGTTCTCCTCTATCGTTCCCCCTTCCCCTTGTGTTCCGGCCATGAAATCCTGAACCTGCTCCTCGTTGTCCGTTGGTTGGTCGGGTGTTTCGATCTCCTCGTCGCTTCCTTTTCTTCTCTTCATTACAAGCAGCAGGATGATCACCCCGAGAGCCAGCAGAGCCAGAACGATACCCGCGGCGATCAGGATGCCTGTAAAGCTACCTTCTTCTTCCTTCTCCTCGGGGCTGGTATCCGCTTCCTGGACCTCTATCCGGAATGAGATGTTCACCGGATCCAGGCCGTCGGTCAGCTGAACAGTGATGGTGTTCGTTCCGATATCAGCTTCCACGGGCGTCCATCTTAGGACGCATGCGGAAGATGTCCCCGAGGTCGTGGATTCCAGTACGATCCTTCCTGGCCCCTCCAGCAGGCTGAACTCAAACACATCGGAGAGGGATGCATCTTGGTCCGTTCCGTTGATGCTCACAACGATCTCGGAACCAACGAGAGCTTCATGGTCAGCCACGTCATCGATCACCGGAGGGATGTTCACCGTGAAGCTGAACACCCCGCTCCTGCATCTTCCGTATTCCAGTTCATCCTCCGGGATCACGGTCCAGTAATAGACCGATCCGGGTTGAAGGTCCTGTAAAGTGAGTTCCGTCCCTCCGGTACGGTGGGCCGTCTCCAGCTTATTTTTCACATCATCTATGGCTGTACTGATATAGTAATGGTACACAAGTTCGTCATCATCCGTGTCGCTGCCCACACTTTCAATGACCAGATCATGGCATGGAACCACGCTCTCATCCTCCGGGAAGGTCAGCGTTGCCGAAGGGGGTGAGTTGACACTGAAGCTGAAGGCCCTGTCCAGGCAGCGTCCTGAGGAGAACCGGTCAGTGGGTATCACCATCCAGTAATATGTCTCACCAGGTTCCAGGTCCTTGACGTCCAGTGTATTTTCCCGGATCCCTTCTGCGATCAGGGAGGGTTCGCTTAGTGATATGACGGTGGAGTATTCCGTTCCGAGATAGACATCGAAGGAAAGGGGTTGGTCCCCGTTATCGGATCCTTCCCAGCTGAGAGTGGTAATATTGATAGACCTCGATCCGTTCGAAGGTGAAAGGAGCGAGACGGTCGGAGACGGGTCCGGCAGCAGTTCCACATGGAACGCGTGGGAGATGGTCTCCTTGCCATCGGTCGCTTTGGTCAAAAACGAGAGAGTATAGTCTCCCTCGGAAAAGATTGATCTGGTGGTGTTCCATTTCAGCACGCCAGTGGACGAGTTGAACTCGATCTCCGCCTCGGGGAAGGTCGATATCTGATATGTGATCTCGTCATCGAGATCCACATCCGATGCTTCAATATCGTATGTGTATACCTTTCCCTCCTCTATGGTGGAATTGACCGGAACATCAACCCAGATCGGAGCATCGTTCACGTTTATCACCTCTATGACGAACTCCGTGGAATCCGTGAGGCCCCTTGGATCATGGACGGTGATGTTAACGTTGTGGAAGCCCACATCGTCGTTGGTAGGGGTCCCGTTCAGAATCCCGAGTTCTTCGTCCAGAGACAGCCAGTTCGAATCCGTGACCATGGACCAGGTCAGATCCTCTCCGTCGGGGTCCTCCGCATCATAATCGACCTCGAAGTATTGGTCCTCGGTTGCGCTGAGGATGTTCTCGGTCATGATGCGTGGCGGGTCGTTCACATCCATGACCTGTAGGTCGAACGCGGACGAATCGGTCCCACCGTTTCCATCATCCACCGTTACCGTGACCTGGTGTGTTCCCACGTCGGAATAGTCGGGTATTCCCGATAGGATGCCGGTATCGGTTTCCATGGTCAGCCAGTCGGCTTCAGTATCCACACTCCATGTTATGTCGCCCCCGATCTCGTCGCTTGTGTACTGGACCGTATAGTTTCCGTCCTGACGGACCTCCAGGACATCATTGCTCGTAATGGCAGGTGGAACGTTCTGGACATTGATCCATGATCTCCTCTCATCATATCTTCCGTCCCCATCGGTCACATTTATTATAACGCCTGGATTGCCGACATCACCATTGTCGGGGGTTCCGAAGATATCGAGGCATCTGGTCCCCGGTATCACGGCATGCTCTTTCATCTCATCGGCGGATATTGCTCTGTCCCATATGCGGACATCGTCGATGTAACCTTCATAATACAGGGCTCCCCAGGTTGCCGGCAGTCTTCTTCCGATGGATATATTATGTTCGCTGGTTGGGAGATCATCTTTGTATATCTCTCCCTGGTAGTCATCGCTCCATCCGTTGTATAGGCTCGTCTGGTTGATGCCATCTATATAGATATAGAAACGGATGCCGTCGTAGACCCCTGCGACATGGTGCCATGTATTCTTGGTTATCGGTTCGGCGGGAGCTGCACCGTACCATTGTTCTGAACCCGACACCTTCATCTGGAACAGGGGGCGGTCCTTGTCTATGGTGAGTTCATAGCACTGTGGATCCTCCGTGTTCCAGTTTCCCCCTTTGCTGACGACCATGTGCTCTCCCGAATCGCTGAACGTTGGATATATCCAGGCTTCCACTGTGATCTCGGAGGAGATATTTAGAGAATCGGAATGGGGGATCTCAATGTAATCATCATCACCGTCGAAGGAAAAGGCCTGCCCCGCTGCCGTGATGCCCTGGACCGATACTGGACCGTGAAGTGTTCCGTCGTTGGAATTTCCTGAGCCATCGGCTGCGGTCCCGCGGTCGAAGTTCCAGTATCCCTCGTTATCCGTGGTGTTCATGTTCAGTGGGGATGAGTATTCCCAGGAAAGCCAATCAGCATCCGTAAGGAAGGAATTCACGTTCATGGGCCCCATCATCGAGAAATATCTTGACCTGTACTCCTCATCCTCCATGGTGCTCGAGACCTCGATCAGCGGAGCGATCCTGTAAGCGGATCCGTCAACGTCCAATCTGGTTGGCTCCCCGGATACTTGGAGGTCCATAAAGAAATATATTCCGGGACCAAGCACCACCACAGCTACTATAAAAGCGCGGTATCTTTCCATCATTCTTTATCCCACCTATAGTAATGTCAAATGAGGTATTGTTGAATTAACTACAAATACCCTTTTCAGCATCTCTCTTCCCGAGCGGGATTCCTCGGTCCTTGCTTATTCCACCGAACATTATATGTAGAAGAAGACCCTGGCAGGATCGCTCTAGGCTTGAGATTTGGTGCTTCTAGCCCCCGATATCAGGCAAAGGGGGTATGTAAATGAACATATATGTAGGAAACCTCTCGTATGATGCGGGAGAAGATGATATTAGAAAGCTATTTGAAGAATTCGGAACCGTTGACTCGGTGAAGGTAATAATGGACAGGTATACTAACAGGTCCAAGGGGTTCGGTTTCGTTGAGATGAGCGATGACGACGAGGCCCAGAAAGCCATCGATGAACTCGATGGGAAGGATCACCTTGGCAGGGCCCTCAAGGTCAACACAGCGCGTCCCCGGGAAGATAAGAGGGGCGGGTCCTGGTAAGCGATAATTGGGACTGACTTTCTTTTGAAGGACCCGGTCTGTTATACCGGGTCCTATTTTAAATTCTCATATGAGAATTATGAAACCACACATTGACCGTATTTGGTATATTGTCCAAACTCCGACCCGTATTATTTCCGTATCAGCTTGAGAACTTCATCTTGATCCTGATCTCGTTCCCATTTCTGAGATCGAGCTTGGAGACGATCTTCGGAGGTATCTGGATATCTCCGCCGGCCTCTGCTATCTTCTTAAGGGAAATGAGGATCCTTCCGGTTACCTCGTTCTCTCCCAACTTGGATATCTCTATGCTGACCGTTCTTCTCTTGATCTCATGCGGCAGCTTCCATGAATAACCGGTCCAGCTTATCCGGGTGTAATGGCGCTGATCGTCCCATTGGACGAGACCGACATCTTCCACTCCCTGTTCAAGGCTGCATTCGAATATGTAAAAAAGAGGGCCCATGAAAAGTTCCTCATGCTCCATGTATGCTTTGTGATTGACAGTTTTGATAAGGTTCTCGACATATCCCTGTCCATAGTACAAGGCGGTGCCCCGGTCCACCTCGTTCGGCTGCGGTATCCCCTCCATCTCCCATACTCTTATCCCGTTGCATTCCTGTAGGCAGATGGAAAATGCCTGATCATCCATGATAAACCGTCCTTCCCGTTATGTAAACCCCCATGTGCTTTATAGATATGGGTACGGATCTGATCTTCCCACATCTATAGGTCCCATTGATATCAAAGGAAAAATAGCATCCTGACAATTGTGGAAAAGAATAATACCCGGAGAGAACATACATTGAGGCACTATAAGGGTTGGATCATATGTCAGGAGAAAGGGAAGATCTATCTGACATCAGGGACCGATACAATATTTTAAAATATCTCACGGAATACAATAACCTGCATCCATTCGTTTCAATGGAAAGGGCGGAGCTGGTTCAGGAACTGAAAATCGATAAGGAAGCTCTGGATAAAGGTATCAGGTACCTTGAGGACAGGATGCTCATTGAAACAGTCTGGTTCATGGGTGGTGATTACTGGACCAAGGTCTCCCAGCAGGGGATCGACGAGATATTAAGGGTTGAAAGGGAACCGGAGAAGCCCAGCGAACATTTCCCTTCATATTACAAGCTGCATTATGGATGATCATGTCATTTTCGGACCTTGTTCAAGCTGTTTCTGGACCCTGATATTTTTCTTCTTATGTACGTCTACAATAGAGCAAAATATTTATTCAATGTGGACACATTATTATATGTGAGCTATACAGAGAAAAAAGAGCGGAACAGATCGACATACTACTATCGCGTCAGGTCCTATCGGGAAGGTGACAAAGTCAGTAAGAAAAGAAAGTATCTAGGTAAGGACCTTAACGAAATAGAATTGGGACAATTGGAAAGGGAAGCGGACAGGGATCTCCATGTTTTGAGAAATCCCTGCTGACCAGCGAGGAGGTCCGGATACTAAAAAAGGTCCGTTCCGAACATGAGAATCTTTCCATTTCTACCTTTGAGAACATATATGAAGCATTCGTATCACGGTTCACCCATGATTCAACTGCCATCGAAGGGAACACCCTTACCCTTCAGGAGACCGCAGCTCTTCTCTTCGATGAGATATCCCCCTCTTCCAAGAGCCTGCGGGAGATAAACGAGGTGATCAATCACAGGGAAGCCTTCGATCATCTGCTCTCATACCAGGGAGATATGTCAAGGAAGCTCGTATTTGACCTGCATACTTTCGTTATGAAGAATACGCTCAGGAGTGATCTCCAGGACCAGATCGGTGCGTACAGGAAAGTGCAGGTCCATATCAGAGGCGTCGAATGGATGCCACCTGCACCTGAGCATGTTCCAAAGGATATGAGCGATCTGTTCTCATGGTATACCAGGAACAAGGGAGCTCTTCATCCGGTCGTTCTCGCATCATACTTCCATGTTGGTTTTTATCTGGTTCTCCGATCACTTATCCTCCTCCTATACGATTATTCGACCACTTTCACCCGCATCTCATGCAGAAGTATGTTCCACTCACAACCCTATATACATCCCTGGCTCTATCTATCACTCTACCGCAAACCGAGCACTTTGTCGGCTCGAATTCCGGTGGTTCTTTCAGCTTCTCATGATTGTATTCATTCGTTCCAAAATAGACATACATCTCCGTATCCAACTCATCCCTGCATTTTTTGCAGGTCTGCCATTCACCCTCATGCTTATGTTGATAATGGAATGAACATAATGTGTAATGATCATGGTTCCGGTAACATGAATTCCGTGCATACGAAAATATAACATATTCATCCTCGTCATCACAGATCGGCATATCACAGCATGGAGTCCGGGTCAAGTTCTTTGTTTTTCCACATATGAAACATCGTTCCTTCTGTGGTTTTTCCTTTGGTTCACGATTCTTTCTTCTATGAGACATAGTTCGATCTCCCTGAAATGGTCTGAAATGGGTCTATTAACCAAGTAGAAGAGAGGTTCAAATCATTCATCTTCAACGACCTTCCAATGTCCGCCTTTGTCCGGACCTTTTCTTTTCAGTTTACCTTCTTCTTTCAATTTTTTAATCTGCCAGTCTACTCCTTTTTGCGTGATGCCCAGTGAATCTGCCAGACTTAATGTGGTGATATTCGGATCCTCTCTGATCAGCTTCAGGATTTTCTCCCTAGTTTTCTCCCTAGTTTTCTCCATAGTTTTCTCCCTAGTTTTCTCCACAGTTTCTTCCCTTTTCTTGAAAACCACGTTGAAAAAATTCCCCATCTCAAATAGTTCAAGTTCGATTTCAGGATATTCTTTCAATTCTTTCCTGATCCTTATCATTCCACTTCCGTATTTCTCGATCTCCTTTATCAGATAGAATGATTCTGCGATCAGGACATTCCTCAGGGATGACCTGTAATTATCTTTTTTCAAATCTTCAAGGGTGATGTCTCCAAAGAGTTTTCCAGGATTAGATATCAAAATGTGATCATCGAAGACCTTGATGATGATATCCGAAGGATTCCGATAATCCCTGTGCACGATTGCATTGATGACTGCTTCCCTTAATGCTTCCAGAGGGTATTCCCATATCTCTTTCCTCTCAGGTTCCCCTGTAAACTCAAACCTGACACTTATCTGCTTCTTGATGGCCCACATCACCTCATCAACGGCTTCAAGGAGTGGAAGATGGATCATTATATCATCGATAATGACTGTGGGTGTCTTGAAACGCCCGATATGGATGCCGTGTATTGGCCTTCCCTTTGAGAAAAGTAGGTCGGCAGCCAATGTCGGTTTACTATCCCTTATAAGTTTGATCTTCTCCAATGATTCAAGCGGTGTTCCGTCAAAATGAAACCTTCCGATCTCATTCACTTTCTTGATGAATCTGTCAATTTTTTCCTGGTCAAGATCTTCAAATGATCTGCAATCAGGAGAGGGAATGGAATCCCACGAATACTGGATGGTCTTCATGTAGAGTTCTGTAACCTCTTCGATATCCATCTGATGATCACTGTTGTGCTTTCTGATATAATATCTACCTTTGAATGAAACCGGCTTGAATGGACATTCCTTGATCCCAATTATCACAACATCCTTTCCGTTGATCTCATGTTGTTCTATATCCGGAATGATCGAAGGATAGGTTTTCGTCTTAATCTCGTTTATCCATTTCTGAATGGACTCCGGTCCAATATCAACTCCGACAATATTTCCATTGTTTCTGACTCCGATGAACACTTTTCCCCCTTTCGAATTGGATAATGCACATAGTGTCTTGACAGCCTCTGCTCCGAAGGAGGATTTGAATTCGATCTCCCCATCCTCGCGATTTGCTATCAATTCATCGATCTCATTCATTTTGGATCAATCCACTATTCTTCTGTTTCTTCATCAAAGGATATGAAGCCCAAAGGTTCATCAAAGACCTTTTCTGTAACCTCTTTTCTCCTCTTCCTGATCTTTCTTTCAAAGCTCATTATCCTCTTCTTCAATTCATCGGCAAGTTTGTTCATCTCATCGTCATCGAGTTCATTCTCGGATTCATCCTCCGGATACACGGTTACCTGACAATAATATGGATCGCTGTAGACATCGATGTTCCCAAGGGGAAAGGTGATCGCCTTGATGTAATCTTCACTTACTTCCCCCATCCCTGTCAATGTCATGCAGATCTCCAGAAATCCATGTACCCTGGCCGACGGGATTCCATGAGATTCTCCCTCGATCTTTTGAATAATGTTTTTTAACGATGACACTTCAATCCCTCCCAATTATTCAGTTCCATTTCCGATCTGCCTCTTTTTCTTCTTTCTCTCTATCTTCTGGATGCTATCTGGAGTAGGCAGGTCCTCTGGCATTGTTCCAGGGCAATGTTGATGATCTCACCGATGTTGTCGGCATTCCTCTGCTTGTAGATGTCATAATAACTGCACCCATCTGGTAATTGGAAACTCTCGAACCTCATCATGTGTTTGATCTTTTGTTGGTCTCTACCATACTTTTCTTCATACTGCTGGTATTTATCTCTCCAGTGATCACTGAGATATTTTATGAAAAGGAATACCAGAATGTAGTTCTTGTATTTCGATGGATCGATAACTCCTCTGAAGGTATCACAAGCTTTCCATGCAACAGCATTGATTTCGTTCTGATTCATTTGGTCAGACATAAGATCCACCTAATCCTCCATTCCCTCAGAGGTAGAGGAGATTGCTTAATTGGATAGCCTTGTATAAGCTATATGGTTCTAAAATCTTTGGAATCCTAAAGGATATCGGATCAAACTTTTTGAAAGCAGAAGTTTCTCCCTCCCTTTTATATTACACCCTGAAAGAGGTGGACGAATACTGAAGAGAGGAGTCCAAATTTTATCATCTATAGGGACTTTGTCCGGCTCGGGACTATTTCAACCACCCAGAATCGAAGTTTGATGGAACAACAGGGATCTTAGATAGGAAACAAATCCACGTGAATAAAATCATTCACATTGGGAAGGAATCCAACAAGCTTGAGGAGACCAATGTCCTGGGTGTGGATGAAGATGGATACCAGTTATACGGATCGGTCGAGGACGACCAGGAACTAAAGGATATGATCCTCCATGTATCAGAGGATATGGCATTAAAATTCAAGATCAGTCGATCAGAATATCATAGATTGAGAAAACGAGTTCGAGAAGGTCTCTCACTGAATATCGATGATAATACCAGAAATAAACTTAGACTGATAAAAAGGGCTCACGATATTTTTTTATAGTCTGAATCAAAGCATTGATGTTTGGATATAATTAAATATTTCCAACGATTTCAATACTCGATGATATCTATGGAAGATAAGGGAAGTTCCAATATTGAATCACATATACCCCCAATTGCGTTTTTAGGTTTCTGTGAAAGATACAGTTTCGATAGAACAGGGCACCCTATAGATTGGAAACACAATGTCATTGGATTAAGGAATCTTGTACCTTTGTACGTTTATCCCGCATCTTTATCACCCTTTAATCTTGCTTTTGCACTCTATGATCCAATAAATATTAGGGATATTGATGTGAAAATTGTGGGTCCAGATCAATGGGTTTCCATTAAGGTTAATGGTGAAGAAATATCTACAAAGGAACCAACAGAAAAACAAATCCCCCAAGAGGATCGTTCCTCTTTAAAAACAAGTATATCACCAGTTGATGAAAAACCATCATGGCATTTTGCAGTAATCAATATCGAAAAATATTTGAAAATTATTAAAACTCCTGGAAGATACGACGTGGTATATATTAATGGAGAAGATGAAATACCACTAGGCTTCTTCGATTTTATTTATCTTAAAACTCCTCCCTTAACACCCGATAGAATAGAAGCGATTAAAAGCAACCCACTCGCAAGTAAATGGATTTGGATGGTACTTCAATGTAATAAATGTGAGGATGTTATTGAAATATATACTGGATTAGAAAAGAATGAGAAATTTGAAAGCGAGAGAAATTGGATTTGGTACCAAAATGTTCCAGATGAATTTGTATGCAAATGTGATGATACTAAAATCAACTTGAGTTTTGTGAAAGAAAACCTCCACTCATTATTGGGTCAGACAAAATGGTACATTACACCCGATGATCATGAAAGATTATATGAGGATCAATATCTAAGATCCATTCAAAAGAAGTTCTTTCAATTGATAAAAAAAGATCCACCAGAGGAAGAAATTCAAGTATTTATTAAAAACAATCCAATCTTTCTTAATCAATTTTCCCCTAGTAGAATATTCCCAAAAGCACCTATCAGAAGTAAGTATAATACTGATTTTGCAATCCTATCTGAAAATGGGGAATTAATCCTCATTGAATTAGAGAAAGCAAGTACAAAGTTACTGAAAAGAGATGGGGGTATGCATTCAGAAATGAATCATGCATTTGACCAAATTCGAAGTTGGCTCGCAGAATTTGATGAAGAAAGATCTGCAACGATTAAAGATGTGGGTCTTCATCCAGACGAAGTAAACGCTATTCATGGAATAGCTATACTTGGCAGAAATGAAGGATATGAAAAAGAACAATTAAGAAATCTGAAAAAACAAGATTGGGGGAGGATCACTTTCTTAACATATGATGATCTTGTTAATAATATGGGTTCTTTAATCCGATACTTAGAAAGTATGTAATCATATACTTTACAACATTATTCCATTTTTGGTATATTTATTTCCTTAGCTAATTTGGGAAAGGACAGAATTTCTTGAGATCTTTGTATTGCAACAAGGATTAATTTTGATGCAATAATAGTCGGATTTAAAAATAATGGAGGAGGATTTACCTGTGGTAATCTATGAAATCTATGAAGTGGATTATAACAATATGTAAGATTTACATTCTTTACACTTGTCCATGTTCCATGAATATCACTGCTGGTAGGATCATATATTAATCGATATATTTCCATTAAATCGGTTTCTTGAGCCATAGTTCGAATTGATTTATCAATCCAGTCGCCAATATTTACATTAATAAATTCAGGGGACATTCCTCCTCCAAGTGAGGCGGCCAATGTTTCGATTTTTTCTCCGAGTGGTGTATCACCACTTGGATGTGTGTCTTGCAAATGTAGAAGAAGGAGCTTTTCCTTCCCTTTTCCATATTCAATAAAATTAGAATACAATTCATTTTCATTTTTCATTATTAAATAGCAATAAGTGATCAAAGTGTCTGAAATACACCTTAATAGGATTCTACTAATATCTATTGCCCATAAGTCTGGTGAAAGGTTAATAATTTTATACAATCTAATAATTCTAGAAAACAGCCCTAATATCACTTCATCCTTTGAAGGATCATAAATATCAATAACATACTGCTCTATGACTTCGTTGAAATATTCATCCATTACTTTAGTGTTTTCTACACAATTATTATAATACTCATCAAATCGTTTTCTAATATCTTCATCATATACCTCCTCTGGAATTTCTTCAAATTTACATTTGGAAAATTCAAAATTTCTATTCCAAAAATATTTTGACCATGAATTATCTTGATAGTGTTCACCAAAATACATATTAATAATATTCCTACCAAATGATTCTACATAATATTGCTTGTCATCATCAAGTTTGTCTGGATATTTTGGTAAGAGGTCAATTATATCTGCCTGACTTGGTAATCGGATCTTTCCATGCTTAAAAAGTCGTTTCAATGGGATTATTCTGATGTTGGCTGTATAATGTTCTTTGGCATCATAAAGTCTCATCAAAGAATGAGAAATCATTTCAATTTGTTCCTCGTTTTCAATCTCTAATTCTTTTACCCATTCATCTAATAATAACCATTTAGCGGGACAGTCAGGATATAATAATAATATTCTACCAAATGGATTTAGAAAATGTTTAACAATAATATCTTTTTGTTCAGTTATGAATTTTTCTCTTTTCTCTGGGTTAATAGAATTAAAATCTGATATCAATCCTAAAAAAATTCTCTCATCACTATCGATATACTGTTCTATCACATCAATAAAGAAATCATAATGAATGTGCCATGATGGAGAATTATGATAATTCTTCAAACTTTCGATCCATAAAAATTCTGGAATTTGATTTCTTTCAAAATCTACTTGAGTGATAGGCATTCTTTTCATCGGTGGGATTAATTCCTTCTTAATTCTCTTATGATCGCTGATTGGGGTGTATCTGTTCTTCTTTCTTTTCTTCTTTCTACTTCTTCCCATAATAACCAATCATGAATGTTATTTAGATTATAAATCCTTGTATCAATGTATTTCAGTATTCTTCCTTTAGAAAAATGAAGGATCCCCGACCACTTGAGATTGGGGATCCTTGAGGGGGGTGTCCCCCCATAGTAGTGGGGGCAGGACATAGTCCTGCTATAGATGAAGGAAGGTGGACCCGACCGAAGGGAGGAGTCCAAATTTTTTCATCTATATATTACCCCTGGGACAGAGCGCGGGGAGGGGGATTTGATCTCGGCAAATTCCTATGGAATTTCCCTGACTTACCACTTTTCAGGAGCAAGCGAAGCTGAAAAGTGCTAAGACCTTCGGTTCAAATCCAATACTCCCCGGGTCCCATTTCTGGCTTAGATAATAATAAGAGAAATGGGACAGAGCGCGGGGAGGGGGATTTGATGTGGCAAAATTACTCCGCAATTTCGCCCACTTTGGCATTTGACGATAGCTGAAGCGCCAAATGCCAAAGACCAAGGTTCAAATCCAATACTCCCCGGGTCCCATTTCTGGCTTAGATAATAATAAGAGAAATGGGACAGAGCGCGGGGAGGGGGATTTGAACCCCCGAGTTCAAAGAACATCGGATTAGCAATCCGACGCCGTACCAGGCTGAGCCATCCCCGCATGGGTTTGGCAATTTGGCGTGTGCATTGGGATGGCGAAGCCGGTACGGGCACCGTCTTGGTGGACACTTCCACCAAGTCTTTGGAAAACCAGAGGTTTTCCAGATCTTGAAAGGCAAGCTTTCAAGAGCCAGGAAAATCTTTGATTTTCCGATGGTACCAGGCTGAGGTATCGCAGATACCTCCATTCCGTGAACGATTTTGCCGCAGGCAAAAGGGTTCTGAGCCATCCCCGCATGATGCTCACCTGAACACGTACCAGGGGAGCATCGGGTTCGAGGGAGCTGATACATCGATTAATTAGAAAAAGGTTTCTGAAAAAAACAAAAAAGGGAGCCCAAAAGGGGCTCCCCGTTTAGAGAACGATAATATCTCGATCACCACATACCCTCGTCCTCTTCCTCGATATCCTCCTCTTCTTCTTCCTCCTCGTCCTCTACGACCACCTCGACGTTGCTCCCATTGTTCTCCGTCTCCACCTTCTTGTCCTTTTTCTCCTTGGCGGATTCCTGATAGTTCTTGATCTCCAGTTTCGGTCTCCCCTGGGTCAATCTGACGAAAAGGATAACGGCGACGATGATCAGGATGCCGAGTATGATGTTCCCGGCACCCTCCGAGACCAGCTGCCCGTCATCCTTGACCACCTGGGTCTGCTCCGAGGGTATTATCCTGTCCTTTGTCCTGATGGAAAAGGATTCCGAGTCCGCATCGGAGAATGTCCTGGACCTTCCCATGATATCGGTGAAGGCGAACCTCACGGAGAACGAATATGTGGACCCGTCGGAGATCTCGGGGCCCGCTCTCATGGTGAATGAGATAACGGCCGTCTCGCCCGGTCCCAGGTCCTCCAATTCCTGCTGTGGGTTCTCCACATCGAAATATGAAGCGGAGTAGGGAAGCAGTAAAGATATATCGGACGCGGCGGAACCTCCCACGTTCATCACGGTGATATCCACATCGAATTCGTTGTTCCTGTCAACAAGCGGTGCATCGACCTCGATTATCATCAGATCAGCTACCTTGTCGTAGATATCGAACCTTATGTAGAGACTGTCCCCAGAGAACATCTCGTCATGATCTCCTATGTCGTCATAGTAGGCGAAGTAGATGCGTCCGTTGTAATTGGAGGAGAAATATCTCCTTTCTCCCTCGGGCCGGTAATGGAAAATAAAAATGAACTGGTCCCCGGGTCCCACATCACCTATGAACATTGCGGGATCGTTCGAAATGTATCCACCATAGTTCGACCTGAAGTAACATGACAGGTTACTGGCGCCCCCCAGCCCCATATTCTGGATGGTCACGGTCACCTCCACGGACCTGTCATCCATTATTTCGCCTACACTGATGTTCACGTCCTCGAACCTCGGCTGCTGGGCCCTGATCGACACGTATCCCATGAAGGAGGTTTCGAAGGGCTGCCCGAACTCGTCGAACCCGGACACATCCACCTGGAAGTAGTTCAGACCGGGAAGCGCATCACTTTTTATCTTTGCATAGAAGTAAAAACGGTCATTGGCGGTGTACGAACTGCTTGATTCGCCGATGCCCGATCTGTATATCGACGGCAACGTGGTTGTGTTCATCTCCTCCTTACCGGAGGAATAGGGGTAAGCAAATGGCGAGTCCCCGTCCACATGTATGCTGTAGACCATGTTCTTGAACTGGTACATCTCATGGTTCTCCACGTACAATCTCATGTATGCATTCACCGTACCGGGATACTGATTGTATCCACTGTCGATATATCCCGAGAACATGGGACCGTTATCATCCACGATGCGGATCAATATGTACGGAATGTGGTAATCACTGGTGTCCTCGGGGTAGACCGTGTCCCGGAGGATGTTCCTATGTTGGTAGTAGCCCATCTCGTCCCAGTATCCGGAAAGTTTCTCCCCGGGTGCATTTCCCGTGCCCCCCTGGTCGTTATACTTTGCAAGGTAATCCATGGGTATCTTGTAAAGGCCCGGAGGCAGATGCGGGAGGAAGTTCACCATGCTGAATGTAGCTGTCTCGGTATCTCCTACCTCAAGGAGGTCGATCATTATCTCCTGGTCCTCCACCACATCGTTACCGTTGGCGTTCTCGTCGAACCAGACCCTTCCGTTCTCCACGTAACGAGCGTTTTCCATGTCCAGCCGGACCCGAACATCTTTCAGGTCAACGTTCCCCGCATTGGTCAGGGGGACCTCCAGGGTGTTCGGAAGTGAGGCCCTGTTGAAGGTGGCGTAGGGTGATTCAAGATCGTTGTGGTCCGGCGGCATCAGAAGAGGAGTGTACTCCAGCTCGAAACCATGGGATGAAGGAGCTTCCACTATCTGTTCGCCGTTCCTTGTGTAGGAAAAGGCTATTGTGAGTCCATAGGTGCCTGCCTCAGTATCCTTCGGGACATTGATCCTCCAGACGAAGTGCGGAGGCATGTTCTCGGATGTGATGGTGCTGACATCAACGCTGATCGGGTTCCCGGGAAAGGAGATGGTCCCGGAGATGTCCGTCAAGATCCCTGATAACGAGTATGTATTCCTCAGACCGAACAGTTTGTGTTCCGCTCCCGAATAGAGGGGGTCGATCCCCATATCCTCCTCGAATGCTAGCATCCTGTAGTCCGGGTAGCCATCGGCCCCGATGTAACTTCTCACCTCCATCTCATATTCAATGTAGAAGGAAGCCTGGTTCCACTCGTAGTTGTCCGCCCCGTCCCAGTTGGTCATGTACCTGTAGGTTATCCTGAACCTCAGGATATAATCTCCAGGTCTCACATCCGTGGTCTTTATGGAATATCTCATATAGCTGTTGGATGCATCCGAGTAGAAGTACACCGTATTGTATCTGTCTATCTCGTAACCATCTCCCCCGTTGTTGTAGAAAGTTCCGACCTCCCAGATCAGTGGGTCGTTATCTGTGGGGGTCCCGTCATTGTCGAGGACCTCAATGAACCGCATCCTTGCATCCTTCACGGTGGTCTCGTTCCCCGGTGACGAGGCACCCTGGTACCCGGATCCGTTGTAGGTGCCGTATATCCCGATATAGAACCGCTCGCTCTGTCCCGGATATATCACATTTCCGTGGTCTAACATGTAAACGGTCGGATCGAACGGATCATCGAGCCCCCCTCTGGTAGCTTCGCTGGCCACGGGATCCCCCGAAGCACCTGAAAGGACCAGCAAAAGAGGAGCCAATGCTAATAACCCTGCTAAAGATAAACTTTTTATTATCCCCATTCTAACACCAATTCGATAATGGTGTGATCTCATATATATGATATTTGCCGAATTGTACTGCCGATCTATGGACACGGATGAGGAAACAGGTGCAGATGTCGGATGACCTCGTTGCTCCTGTAGCAAGGGGGCAGAGGGACCAATTCATCTTCTTCCGGGAACATAGCATGTGGAGATGGCCGTTGTCCTGTACCCGTCCCCCTCTTTCCTTCTCACATAGGTAATGTATATCCAACCACCGGGTACAGAAATGGATTTAACATGGATATCGTCTGAAAGTTCCTTGTCCATCTCTTCAACCCCTATCGATCCGTCCTTGCCCATTATGCTCACCACCGGGATAGTTGTATTCCTGGATATTTTTTAAGAAGATATCAATCCTTTTTGCCACCCTTTGATCCCTCACGCTTCATTCCGGAGGGTGTTTTTTTCTTGCCTGAAGGGGTCCGCTTGCTCTTGGCTCTCTCCTTATCTGTTTTTTTCTCCTCCACCTTATCTTCAACGTGCCCGTGACGGATCTTCTCACTTTCCCTATTCAGAGGTCTCTCGATCTCCTCGTAATATTCCTCGAGGTTGTCATAATGGAGGTCCTCGATCTCCTTGTGCGGTGAGATCTCCGATCCTGTCCTCTTGAACCTGACTGTCAATACAATGCCGACTATAAGGGATATGGCTCCGCTCAGCAAGAACAGCGGGAAACCAATGATGAAGGTCATGAGACCGAAATTGGAATGCTCTCCGGTATATGTAACTTTGAAATCGGTGATCTCGGGATCGTTCTCGATGGAGATGTAGAGCGTATAGGTCCCACCGCTGTCGACTTCAATGGTGGCCGATGATCCGAAGATACCGCTTATTCCCATCTCCGCCTTCCGGACGGTCCTTCCCCTGCTGTCCCTGAGCGTTATGTGGAGGACATCGGTTTCCAGGATCATGACGCTCCCCTTAATGGTCAGTGTACCGGGTCCGAGATCCCCGAACTCGTAATAGAACTCATTCTCGTTATCGCTACTCTGCACGAATTCGTATTTTGGTACTTCCTTGGATTCATAAAGAGTGTAGGCAAATGCGGTGGGGATTGAGATCAGAACCAGAGCGACCCCGATACCCAGGAATATAGGTCCTTTCCTCATCATGTTGGAATGAGTACGGTGTATATATAACGATTTTCTGTTGTTATGAGGGTAATGGACAGATTTTTATCCTTATTAGGGCATATACATCCGGGGGAGCTAAATGGCAAAGAAGAAAGGATCGAAGAAGAAGGATGAAGAAAAGGACGAAACCGGGAACGGATCAAAGCTTGAGGATGATGAAGACGATCTCTTTGGGATAGACCTAAAAGAGGAAGAAAGCGAACCTGAAGAGGAAGGGGAGGAAGAAATGTATCAGGAGGAAGAGACCTCCAAGCCAAAGAAGAAGAAAAAGGAGAAGGGGAAGGACAATGGCAAGAAAAGGGACACCTCCCAGACGCTATTCTTTGTAGGCGGTGGTCTCTCGGTGTTCTCCTCCATCATGGCCCTTATTGGGATGCTCTGGCTGTTGAGGGTTCAGCCCATGAGGAATTTCTTTCTCACGGATTTTCTGGATAACATACCTTTCTTTTACTACGGATGTTGTCTGCTGACCCCTCTCTTCGGAGCACTGGTGATGGTTGGTCTGGTTCTTGTCCTGAGGTCACTACAACCCGCTCCGATCGCGGGAGAGGACAAAAAGTAGGAAGGCCACCAGTTGCTCAGCGAGTGAAAAGCCGACAAGAGCATCAAGGTTCCTGGCCTATGATCAGTAGAGGAGAGCCACCATAACGACGGATAACGTCTGCCAAGGGGAGCCTCAGCCTTATACCGTCGATGTTATCTGCCAACTCTTCCTGTTTTTGCTCCGAGTAGAATTTGGATGCCCCGAGGATGGCAATCTTCAAATCGGACACCTACGATAGGGGAGCTATGAAAAGTGATATCGGGACACCACCGGTTGAGGATATTGACATCAACGAAGTCGAGACCGTGAATGACCTGTTGTTACAATTCGGAAGATCGGGAGGGTTCACCGCCAAGAAGCTCAGCGAAGCCGCTTCCATCATAAAGGACATGATGGATCGGGACCAGTGTTACACGTTCCTCTCCTTCCCCGCATGTATTATATCCACGGGTTGCAGGGGTGTCATAAAGGAGATGGTCAAGAGGAGATGGGTGGATTGCATCATAACGACCTGCGGTACACTTGACCACGACCTTGCGAGAATATGGAGGGATTATCACCACGGCTCCTTCGAGATGGATGATACCGAACTCTACCATCAAGGCGTCCACCGCCTGGGCAACATACTGATACCCATCGATTCGTACGGAACCATACTGGAAAACAAGATGCAGGAACTGATGGAGGATATATGGGAAGGAGGTCAAAGGGAATTCTCAACACGTGAGATCGTTCAGGAGATCGGCAAAAGGCTCGATGACAGATCCTCCATAACCTATTGGGCCGCCAAGAACGATATTCCCATATACCTGCCGGGACCCACCGATGGTGCATTCGGATCCCAGCTGTGGATGTGGAGGCAGACCCATTCGGACATGAGGCTCGACCTCTTCAAGGACGAGCAGGAGCTGGCCGACATAGTGTTCGATGCAGAAGAGACAGGGGCCTTGATGATAGGCGGGGGCATCTCAAAGCACCATGTCATCTGGTGGAACCAGTTCAGGAACGGCCTCGATCGTGCAGTGTATATAACCACGGCGGTGGAATGGGACGGCTCACTTTCCGGGGCAAGGACCAGGGAGGCTATCTCCTGGGGCAAGCTAAAGGAGTCCGCCCCCCATCTGACCGTAGAGGGGGATGCAACGATACTTCTCCCTCTCTTAATGACGGCGATCGGACAGGAGATCAACGGTGGTGTCGATTGATCCCATATCACATCGGAATCGACTCGACGGACTCCGCGGAACTGGGAATGTGCACCACCTATCTCGGTGCCGTGCTAATGGAAAGATTGTCCCCCCTTCCTTTGGAGCTTTCAACCTTCCCCGAGCTGATAAGGCTCAATCCCAATGTTCCATGGAAGACCAGAGGGAACGGTGCCGTCTGCTTGAGATACCAGGGTGAAAAAAGTGTCCTAAATGAGGTCATCGATACCGCAGAGGCCGTGATAGAGGATATGTCGATCTTCCAAGATCCCCAGACAAATCCGGGACTGGCCATCCTGCAGGGAAATGTTTCCGGAGAAGTGAACGAACTCTATCACCGGGCACTTCACCGGATAGTGGATGTGGAGGATGCCGAACACATTGGTAAAAGGTCCGGGGTCTACGTGAAGGGCTGGAAGAATGAAAGAGGCCTGATCGGAGCCCTTTCCGCGATAGGAGCAGAGCTCCCCCATTACACCTATGAGGCCATCCAGTACAGACCAGGGAGCATAAAGGTCAGGGAAAGGAAAGTGGATATCGCCTCACTTCTTAGGGCATCATCGAACCATCCGGCGACCTTCTTCAACGTTGATGGCGAAGGGAAGCCGGTGTGTATCCCGCATTCCCCGTGCCCGGTGATCCTGGGCATCAGGGGCACGGATCCGAAGGATACACTGGAGGCTTTGAGAGAGGTGAGAGCTGAGAATGTGGAAAGGTGGGTGCTCTGGAGGACCAACCAGCATACCGATGCCCATATAGAGGAGGTTGAGGATATCTCCGGTGTGAGCCAGTACTCGTCGGTGCGATGCCCCGTTGTCATAACCGGAAGCCCGGCCTACATCAAGGGGGGCCACCTGATGGTATCGGCCGAGGACCACCTCGGGAACAGTATGGACCTTGCCGCATACGAACCCACAAAGGGATTCAGAAAAGAGCTGGCGGACCTTGCACCAGGTGACAGGGTGGAGGTATGGGGGAGCATCAGGACCGACGATGTACCGCGGATCACGGTGAACCTGGAGAAGATCATGATAGTGGAGCTGGCCGAGATCACCAGATATGAGAATCCAAGATGCCCGAAGTGCGGCGGGCCTACCGCTTCAATGGGAAAAGGTCAAGGGCTCCGGTGCAAGATGTGCCGATACAGGGGAGCTGATCTAATACCTATTGAGATATCTTTACCGAGAAACCTCGAAAAAGGGCTTATCGAACCTCCGCCTGATGCATGGAGGCATCTGTTCAGACCATCTTCCATACCTGATCACGAAAAGAGAACATATGAAGCCCCCTTCTGGGGGACGGGGAGGCCTTAAGCTAACTATGCGTCAAAATCAATCTCCTCTCTTGTAAATATCAACTGGCTCACATCCACATGTTCCCCGAGAAAGGAGCGATATTCTAAAAAAGGAAGGAAAAGGCCCCTTCTGGGGCCTAAATTCAATATCATTCCATTCTCTGTTTTGGTGGTTTCAGAAGGAACGCTATCACCGCGGATATCAGCAGTGCGATACCGGCCGGGATGAACGCCCATATCCAGAGGTTCAGGTCTCCCATTATTCCCCCCAGCATCGGTCCCAGTATGCCCCCGATACCGTAGGAGAAGAAGACGAAACCGTAGTTCAGACCAACTGACTTGTTCCCGAAGAAGTCAGCGGTCGCTGACGGGAACAATGCGAAGTTGCCGCCGAAGTTGAAACCTATCACGGCGGCCCCTATGTAGAGGAGCCATTCATTCCCTCCGATGAAATAGAACAGGATCATCATGATCCCCTGTATGGTGAACATGGTCACGAAGGACGTCTTCCTTCCTATCTTGTCGGAGATGGCCCCCCATGCGATCCGTCCTATGCCGTTGGCAAGCGAGTAGAATAGTGCCATTGCAGTCCCTGCTATGATGGAAGCCTCTTCAGCACTTACGTCCCCGCTTTTAAGTGCGTCCACTCCGAAGAGTTTGATGACCCCTATGACCATTAGTCCTGCACCGGCCCCTATCATGAACATGAAGAACAGCATCCAATACTGCGGTGTCTTGATCATCTCCTTCGAGGTGAACTCCACTGAACCTGTGGCCTCACCCTTGTCATCCTTGTCCTTTTTCTCATCGGGGTCCCATCCCTTTGGTTTCCATCCCTCGGGCGGGTTCTTCATGATGAACCCCCCGATAATGACCGCTGCGGCAAAGGCTACGCCGTATATCAGGAACACTGTGGAAACGCTCAGACCGTCACCGAAAAGACCCTCCCAACCTGGCGTGAGGTCCAGAGGACCGAACTTGAAACCGGTTGCAAGCTTGATCCACAACAATGCACCGAAGCCAAAACCGGCAACGGCGAGTCCCGAGATCAATCCCTTCTTGTCGGGGAACCATTTGACCCCCACCGCGATGGGAACCACGTAACCAAGGCCTATTCCTATGCCTCCGAGGACCCCTATGGTAAAGAGCAGTCCTATGAAGCTGGCCCCAACGAAGGAGGCCAGTATGTAACCTGCACCAAGAACCGCCCCTCCGGCGATGGCGATGTTCCTGGGCCCGAACCTCTTGGAAAGCCTTCCGCCGATTATGGTGAACAGTGCGAAGAAGAATAGACCTGCCGCGAAGATGAGCTGGGTCTGGGTCTTGGTGAAGCCGAACTCTCCGGTCCCCACCTGTTCCATGACATCATATTCATAGGGCACTTTCTCGTTACCCTCTGTCCGGTTGGCAGTGATCAGATAGTGCCAGTTGCCGGGGTCGTTGATCCCCTTGATGTCGTTGTCCTCATCTGCGGCGGTCTTGAACACGTAGGAGCCGTTCTCAAGCTCAGCGTCCCAGGGTCCGGCAACTATTTCATCCCCTTCTTCGAGGGTTATACCCAGATAAGGTACCACTTTATCTGCTTTTACCGGTTCATTTTCCTTGTCCCGAAGGGCCATGTTCACAGTGACCTCGTCGAAATCGGAGATGGTTCCCTCCGTTCCGTTGAACGTAAGTGTTATCTTCTCTTTTTCACCGACCGATAGTGAACCATCGATATCGATCACTATCTCTTCTCCCATGTCGTTTTGGAAATCATTATCGGGAAGGGGAGCTACAAGTGGTGTTGTGAATACTGACCAGGCATATATTGCTCCGAGACAGAGCTGTATCAGTATAGCCCCTACTACGATTATCCGTCGGTCCATTACCTTTTGCTCCACACGATCAACTCCATGAATCGGTCCTGCACACATGTCCCTTGGGTCGCCCCTTGTATGGTGCCAGGGACATAGGGGGCTATTACGGGCTTAAATATAATTATTGCCCTCGGTGACGTGTTACTACTGAAAGTGATGTTCAACCTGTTCTTTTTCCATTCAAGTGTTACCATATAGGGATTATCAGAGGGAAATTATATTATCCCTTGAAAACAAATCCATAGCACATGATATACGGATTCGTTATGGTAGAATGCAAGACAGGCAAGGAGCAAGGGGTATACAAACAACTTCAGGGTTTCGATTTCGTGGAAGAGGTCCATCCTCTTTTCGGCGAATATGATTTCATCATGAGGGTAAAGGCGGAAAATCCGGATGCCCTTGCCAGCCAGATAATCTCCAAGGTCAGGAAGCTGGACGGGATCATAGATACCAAGACCTTCCTTGAAGCCACCTTCGATCCGGATCCTGTGGAGTAAAGGTAGATCAGGGCTGTTCCCCTGCTCTTTCCAGTATGAGGTCCGCAAGCTGCTTTACCTCATCGGCTACGGTGCAGTTGAAGACGGGATACTCATCATGTGACCTTGCGGAGTTAGCTGCTATTCCGGTGATGGCTATCACACCGTCCCTGATACCCCTTATCTCGAAGGTGTCCTGTAACAGTTCAAACTCCCTGGACACCACGATCCTTACCACGTTCTCTCTATCATCTGCCACCCCCTCGCATATCAGTATGTCCGTGTCATCAGGAACATAGGAAAGGGCATCGTCAAGGTTGGGCGGCGACCCTCTTCTCTCGATGTATGCAAGTTCGTCCTCCGATAATGATATTACGAGATCGGCCCCGGCTTCCTTATGTCTCCAGGTGTCTTTCCCCTTGGTGTCCACGGTGAACTTCGACACCCTCATGGATTTCACCGCACCTACCTTGAAACCCCTGGCGACGAACTCCCTGATCAATGCTTCCGCGGTGGTGGTCTTGCCGCTCTTCTTCAGCCCTATGAGCTCGACTATCATCATGGAACCACTTATCCGAAACATCCTAGCTGGCATCGGACGATCTTTATATCCATCTTGGTCAATGCGGAAGCTATCCTGCCCTTGTCTATGTCCAGATCTCGGGCTATCTCGAGGCATTTGGAGCATGTGATCTCACCGTTCACGGCACCTTCCATGAACCTTTTCCTCGCTCTTTCGTCCATTACATCCATAATGATCAACCTCCACTGGTCAGATGTATGACCTCGATCAAGGCGTTATCATGGACCTTGGTCTTTATAAGGTCCTTCCTGTCGATAATCCTGCCGTCCATCTTTACTATGACAAGCGGGAAGTTGTATCTCATCCTTTTCAGGAGCCGGTTCAATGATTCCCCTTCCTTGAAATCCACCCTTCTGCCGTTTACGGTGATGCTCAATATCTGCCCTCCAGTAGTATCTCCAGAACTATGTTGGCCTGGTAATGCGCAAAAAGACCGACCCTCGGTGCGGTCAGGATGTCCTCATTGCTGGACCTTGCCTGGTGGTCCTGGACCAGATGTAGATTGCCGAACCTTTCGAGTTCGATCCTCTCACTCTTTCCGAAACCCGCAACCCCTGAAGCGGCGACCACCGGCATATCGTTCAAGTTTTTCAGCACATCCTTTATCAGGTCCGCCTTGGACTGGGCGGAATCAAGGGCTTCCACAACCACATCCATCTCCTTGAAAGGTTCGTGCATTGAGCCCTTTTCCAGCCTTATGTCCATGACCTCCACTTTGGTTCCATATCCTATCCTTTTGATGTTCTCCTTCAAAGCTTCCACCTTTGGTCTTCCGATCTGGTCCTCGAAATAGTACTGTCTGTTAAGATTGGACCTTTCAACCCTGTCGAAGTCCACTATCAAGAGCCCACCAATACCGGTTCTGGCCAATGAGACAGCGATGTTGGAACCCAATCCGCCGGCACCCGCGATGCCTACCTTCGAACCTTTCAGTAGCCTTCTCATGGTCGGATAGTCCATTGGAACACCCATCTACCCTACAATATAGGAGGATTTACCATTTTTCCCAATATCTGGGGGTGTCGGCGGGAGTCTCATCTGTCGCGCTGTATTTTGCACCCCAGACGTTCAATCCTTTTTCATCGTCCTCATCTATGGCCTTCTGGAGCAAATCCAGCATCTCGGTCTCGTCTTCGAACCCGAGCTCTTTCATCTTCTGGGGAGTGGGCACACCATTGGGGGTCCATCCTCTCCTGTAGTATACCGCGTCCATGAGCCTGTTGTATTGGTCCATCCTATGGTCGTAGAGCCTCTTCATCCTCTCCTCGATGGACATCTTCTCCAGCTTCTCTTCGGGTATGCCGAGCTTTTTCATCAACTGCTCATCATATCTCTCCTGTCTGGAGATATACTCCAGCTTGGTGACCGGTCCCATGGACCTGTAGGGGGGAACATCATCCTTTCTACGTCCTTTTCCCAGCCAGACGTTCATGGCCCTCTGCCAATTGTACACCCTTTCGGATTGGTCTATGAGGTCGCTGCCGGTTATATCCCAGCCCGTGACCCCGCTCATGATCTTTGCGTAGTTCTCCACATGCTCGGGGATCTTTGCCGGCTCGTCGGTCTTGGAGTTGTCAGCGGGGGTTATATCGTTCCAGGGAAGCTTGCACAGTCCCACTATGCCGAACCAGGTTCTCCATATGGGGAAATAGTGAAGGGCTTCCGCCTTGTCCTTGAATGTCGGAATCTGGTTGTTCACCATGTCCATGAATATCAGCCAAGCCTCATCATGTTGGGGCCCCTTGGAGGCCATTGCATATCCGCCCTGTTGGGCGAGGGATTCCTTTGAAACATACTCCGAATATTCCAGGCCCTTGATCTCCATTCCGGAATCCTCTATGAGTTTCGGGTCCCCCCATCCTTTCTCGATAAGCCAGTCCTTGACCCTCCTTATTCCCTTGGATGCGACCCGGATGAACTCGTCATTGTCTCCTTCGGCAAGTCTGTGCAGGAACTCCATCACCGCCTCGGCGTTGCCGAAGCAGAGTTCTATCCCACCGCATCTTTCCTTGTTGAGTATGTGATACTCGTACATCTCCATGTAGAAGGCAATGGCGGTGGAGGTGGATATGGTATCGAGACCGTAGGTGTCACAGTAGAAGTTGAACTCCAATATCCATTCGGGGTCCCAGATGGACATATTTGCACCACCCCCGATCGTTTCGTACTCGGGACCGTCAACGCTCACCCTTTCGCCTCTGTAAGGCCCGGTCCTGATCATGAAACCATCCACAGCTTTGGAACATGCTATATTGCAGCCATACCAACACCCGTCGGGTACGACCTGTGTGAAATATTTATAGAAAACAGATGAGTATATGTTCGGCGCCTTCGGATGTGACCCGAACCTGTAGTTCTCCGTGGGGAGGAGATCGTATGCATCCATGACCTCAACGAGATTACCGGTACCCACGGTCCTCATGTTACATTGGTGGCGATCAAGGTCCCTTATCTCCGTGTGATGCTTTATTCCAGTCTCCGCTATGGTGTCGGTATCCACTGGATTGTTCTCCACACCGCTGAAACCGGGGATCCTCGCAACCAGAGCCTTGAGTCCTTTGTTTCTGAAGACGGACCCCAATCCCCCCCTTCCGTGCTGTTTCATCCTGGGTACCTTACGCCGGGGGTCGTAGAATGATATGTTCAGTATGCCCCAGTACGATCTATCTGCCGCCCTGCCTGCGGTAACTACGGAGACCTTCTGCCTTGAAGCCTCCGTATCCTCCTTGGCGTACATGTGGGTGAGCTGATCGGAAAGTATGTGTGCGCTCCTGTCCTCCAGCGGAGCCGACTCGATGCGGACCCTCCCGTCCTCCCCATCGATGAAGATAAGCACATCCTCCTTGCTCTTTCCCTGAATGGCGAGTGCATCGAATCCGGCGAACTTTAGATAGGGTGCGAAATAACCTCCCGCATTGGAATCGCAGATTATGTTGGTGGAGGGAGAGATCGCCGTCGAAAGACACTTCCCCATTCCTGAGTATTGCGTGGTCCCGTTCATCGGTGCGGAGTTCAGACAGAGGACGTTATCGGGGTCATCCCATTTTGTATTGGGCCCCGCGTGGTCCCATGTCATCTTGAGACCGAAGCCCTTGCCCCCTGTGAACTTCTTCTTCATATCCTCTGTCACCGGGATCTCCTTCACCGTCTTTTCCGATAGGTTCACATAGAGTATCCTGCCAGCATATCCCTTCTCTACCGGCCGTTTTTCGTATTCATGATCCAAAAGGACCCTGTGGGCGGACCTGAGCTTTGGAATGTCCCAATCGTGCTTTGTATTCCCTGTTTCGAAGGGTCCGTTGCCCTTTCCTATCAGCTTGGCGTTTGTTTCGTCATTGATACATTCCCCGCTCATTCACAGACCCCCTGTTCATGATATACGACCTCCTCGACCTCCGAGATGGGGACCTCCACCAGTTCAAGGGCGTTCTCTGGACATGCCTTGACACATGAACCGCACGATATGCACTTATGGGGCACCACCATCTCTGGGGCCCTTCTCATCACATGCCTGGGACAGAAGGCCACACATGACAGACATCCGATGCAGGTCTTCTTGTTGACCGATACAACACCGCTAGGAAGCCTTTTGATGGCTTGAACAGGACATACATCTATGCAGAGACCGCAGTGGTTGCAGTTGGTCATAACGTATCCATTATCGCTCTTCAGTATCCTTATGGCGGACCATTCTCCCCCTTTGTCATTCTTGTGCATTATCTGGGAACAGGCCCTCTCGCAGTCGTAATGGCCCTTGCATTTATCCGGGTGGAACCTGATGATCTTAACGTTCTTCATCTCATTCCCTCCTAGAGCACCACCACAGTGACCATGGTCAGCCAGCAGATAGCGGAGATCAGGGAAGATACCGCATAGAACGGTGCCTTTTTGATCTCTGTCATCTTAAGTCTTTCAAGATCAAGTGACGCTATGGCCGGTATCGATATCCCCCCGAGGACCGCAGCAAAGAACCCCCGTCCGAATATCAACGGGAGTATGCTCCAGACCTCCGACAGGGGAATGATCTCCCCCTGGACGACAAAGGGTGTCAAGAACTGTGTTATGATGTAACCCGACGAGTAGATGGTGAACCCGGCTATGATACCGCTAAAGACCAATGTCCGGTAGTCCTTTCTCTTTCCGAAGAGACTTCCCATGATCACCTTCCTGTTCACGAAGAACTCGAAGATGAGACCTTCAGCCATTATCGCAATTGCGGCACATAGCTGACAGGAACCAACGGGAGCGAATATCCTCATGATCCCAGCAAAGATAGCCACTCCAAGAGAGATCCCCATGGTGTTGAACATTTTCCTTGCCATCACCATGAAACCGATCCCGAACAGACCTGCCATGACGGCCCCAGATGGTATGGATAGTCCCAGAACCTCCAACCTAAGGGAGCCCACAGTACATTCCAGAAGTCCCCAGATGGACCCCAGCATGATCATGCCTAACAGCATCATCATCCTATCCGTCGATACCTTAGCCAATCTCATTTTCATACCACCTGTATCTTTACTACATCCTTTATCCAGTAACTTTTTGTGAGGTGAGGGAACATCGTCATGTGGTCCTCGTTGTCAACCAGGAGGCCGTTCATCATATCGTCCCAGGTGACATCTTTCGAATAACCGTCGGATGCACTTATGGTGAAGTTGTGATCCTGAGGATTCTCCAGTGATGTATAGTTGATCATGTCGGATAGCTTCACACCCGTGTATCCAATGCTCTCGTTGTCATACATGATCGACTCCTCCAGGATATCGAAGGGCTGCATCCAGGTCCACAGCTGTCCATTCACGGTTATCGTGTCCCCCTCCGGGAGCGGTTCAATAGTGACCACGTTCTTTACCTTGTATTTTCCGGGGAGATCTGGAAATATGGTCATGGTCTCCTCCTCCACAAGGATGCCCTCTTCCATATCCAGGTGGGTGACCTCCTTGGTCCAGCTGTCGGCCGCGATCAGCTTGTACGTATATGATGAGAGGTCATCCACACCTGCATCCGAGAGTAGTTCTTCGAGGTAGATGCCTTCATAGGTGTCCCCTTTGCTGTCGGCCACTTCATGGGTTTCATAATCCTGGAAGATCTCATTTTTTTCGAACTCCATTCCGTTGATGGTTATGGTCCAGCCGTCGCCATCATCTTCCTCTCCACCGAGACAGCCGGCTATGGCCGCAGTGGGTACCAGCAATACCATCATAAGGAAAAGATATCTTTTCGTCTATACCACCTCTATCTCCACAACATCATATATCCAGAAGGCCTCTGCCTTTCCCTCGAAGACCACCATCTTGTCGTGGTCATCATTTCCCTCGAGACTGATGATGCCTCTTTCCATATCTCTCCATTGGACTGTTTTTAGATATCCGTCGGCCGCCGTGATCCTGTATTCGTGTGATCCGGGGTCCACTACCCCGGTGTCCCTGATCAGGTCATCCAGCGGAACACCCTCAACATCTTCCACTGTCCCGAGTTCGAACTCCTCGTAAAGCGTGTCCCAATCATACTTCCTTTCGTTTACCGTTAAGGTGTCCGTTGACCTCTGGTTCAGGGTCGTGTATGCAAGGGCTGAAAGGGAACCCACAAGGACAAAGACCGCTACTATGAACAATAGAATGTTCCACTTTGACCTTCCGAACATCACATCGAACATCCTTAAGCTCACATACCGCACGCTCCTGGGTGGTATCCATATGACCTTCACCTTTTTGATATTAACTATCCATTCTGTTTAGGCCCCGTTCGCAACAAACCCTCCTGTTATTTCTCTTCGAGAACGGGATCATAGGTGTAACCCTTCTTTTTCATGAGTTCGATAGGATCCTCCTTCTTGTAGTGGTCCATGGGTACCATTGTCCTGCACCGGGGGCACGATCTTACAAGATTGCCGAATCTGTTGTTGTGTATGTGGCACCTGGGACAGAGTTCTCTCCATTCGAGGTCATAGGAGGAGAAGAGCTTGTGACCCTTCCTGCATCTCCAGGCCTGGAATGCTATGACACACCTGTTCGGAGCATACAATGGGTCCTTTGAACCGTTTGAGACCTTCTCACCGTTGACGATGAACTCCTCTATCTCCACCGGGAGTATCTCCACATCCTCTCCGCAGATGATACATTTCTTACCGGTCACCGGATGGAAGGGCCCTTGTACCAGCTCGCTCTTCCTTTTCAATCGAGCCTCGTAGCGTTCCTTCTTCTCCTTCTCCTCTCTCAGATTAGCCCTGCATTTGGGACATTTTTCAAGAGAGGGGTTCTTGAGGTATGCTGAACAGACAGGACAGAAACGTATTTCCACCATCGGTACCGGAACATAGAACTCCGATTTAAGGATAGGGAACATCCCCGCTCACGAAGAAGGACCTTCCACCCTTTTTCTTCTCCATAGGGCCGCAAGCTGACCGCAGTTCGATCCGATAATGTTCTCCCTCAGGTCACCAACACTGAGGACCACATCGAAACCCTGATCCTTAAGCTCCTGGATCTGGGGGACATCTCCCTCGTAAAGGTCCTCGCGGACCATGTCGTGCATCCGTGCCTGCTCTGTGGGATTCACCGGTGTAAGCTTGATCATGAAGATGTCCGGGGAGAACAGATCCTCTATCCTTTTTGGATCCAGCTCATTTTCGGTCCCCAGGGCGAAGTTGAGGGATATCTTACGACCTCCGACGAAGAAATCATTACCGAACCGGGCGATCCTCTCGAGCCCCCATTTCCGTATCGGCATGATCTCGTCCCTCTGGACCGGGTCCGTCGAATGGACGGAGAACTGGAGCTGGATATTGCCCTTGAAGATCATATTGTTGATATCCTTTAGGGAGTTGAAGAATTCATCAGTGCCTTCCGGTGCGGTGGTGGAGATACAAGGCATATAACCCGGTGCGTTGTATCTTTCGGAGATCTCTTCGATGGCGTCGATCACGTTCATGTTCAAGGCCGGCTCCCCCATCCTTGCGAACTGGATCTTGAACTTCTTGGTGGGTACTTTTCGATCCGGGAACCTTTTTCCAACGATGTGGTCGATCTGTGACATAAGTTCTTCTCTTGTGGGGTCCCCTTCATAATAACCGGAGGTGTCGCACATCTTGCAGCCAACAGGACATCCGAACTGGGATGATACCACTATCACCCATTTCTCCAGAATGTCCCTGGAACCGGAAAGCGAATCGACGAATTCCAGTATCCTGCGGCCCTCCTCATCATATGAAGCTGCATAGACCGTTGCAAGTTCGTCAAGTCCCTTCTCGTAGAGCATTTTCATCTTTTTTCACCATTCTGGCGATGTCCATGGCCGCAGCAAGACCGGATCCCGATGCAAGAGCGGTCTGACTGAGCGTTCCAAGGGCTGCATCTCCGATCACGTATAATCCTTTTACTGAGGTCCTGAAAGACGGCAGGTACATCTTAGGGTTCTCCATTCCTTCAAGCAGACCCAATTCAGGAGACCTGCCGATGAAAGCGAAAAGATACTGATACCTTTTATTCTCCAGGACATAATATCCGTCCTTGAGCCCTATCTCTTTTGGGTTCCCTTTGATGATCCTGATCCCGGCCCTTTTCACCTCTTCTTGAAGTATGTTGTTTGCCTTGATATTACTCCTGTGGACTATGGTCACATTGGCTTGACCGTTGTGCAGGGTCAGAGCATTGTCGAAGGCCAGGTCCCCTCCTCCCACGATAAGGATATCCATGCCCTTGAACTGTATGGCATCCTCAATGAAATGAAGTTCCCCCGGGATCCCAAGCTTGTTGGGAGAGGTGCCTGTTGCAAGTATGACATGTGAAAAGTCGCCTCCGTCAACCTTGAATCCCTGCTCGCTTCTACTCAATTCGGATATGTTTGCCTTCCTGGTCATGATGCCGAAGGAGTTGAGATGGTCAGAGAATATCCTACAAAGCATCCTTCCGCTCTTCCCCTGATGTCCAAGAAGGTTATCGACCCTATTTGCATACCAAAGGAGACCGCCTAACCTCTTCTTCTCGAACAGATCGAACCGGATACCTTCTTTTTTTAGCTGTATCGCTGCGGATATTCCCGCTGGACCGGCTCCTATGATTGCTACTTTATTACCTTGGATGGGATCACCTCCCCGAAGGCGTTTGAGATGACCTTCAGAGTGGATATATGCCTCTCCTCCGTTGCAGTGGCCGTGAGGTCGGCAATGAAGTATGTTCTGTAACCCCGCATGAACGCTCCCCTGGCCGTTGACTCGCAGCAAAGGTCTGTCAACACACCGCTGATAAGGACCGAATCGATCCCTTGTGAAGAGAGCATACTGTCAAGCTCGGTCCCGTGAAAGGCCGAGTAATGCTCCTTTTCAATTATCGTTTCTGCCAGGGGAGCCAGTTCAGGGACTATTTCGGAGAGCTCACCTTCAGGAATGTCCCTCCACCATTCTCTCATGAGGTTCCCGGAGGAACCTTTCACATGTTTTGTGAATATCACTGGTCCGTGGAATCCTCCGATGAATTCCCTTAGACGCGGGATCATCGCTCTTCCCGAAGGCACGTATGCGTGGCTTTCCGGTTCCAGGAAGAACCTCTGCATGTCGAGGACCAGGAGCAATGTTTTTTTCGGTGCGCTTTTCCATTTTCTCTTTCTGTCGATTATGGAAAGCCATTCTTCGGCCTTGTTTCCTGTGTTGTCCTTTGTCAGGTAAAGCTCGCTCCTCATCGTGGTTCCATGTTCTTGGATGGTATTATTAATTTGCAATGAACATCATTGTTATGTGGACCAGTAAGATGCCTGAAGGAAATGTCCACAGGCCTGGCAAGATCTTCTTGTAGATCAATGGATGGGTGATCTTGCTGGCCACCATACTTTCCAGCTTAAATACATTTGAATCGGAAAGTAAGCATTAGCATTGTTATGTGGACCAGTAAGATGCCTGAAGGAAATGTCCACAGGCCTGGCAAGATCTTCTTGTAGATCAATGGATGGGCGATCTTGCTGGCCACCATACTTTCCAGCTTAAATACATTTGAATCGGAAAGTATGGTGGGGCCGTCGAAATTTGAATTCGAGTCGATACCACCCCAAGGTACCAGGATGGTCCAAGCTACCCTACGGCCCCATGCTATTTAATTTGGTGAATATAAAGGACTCTATAAAACTTCCCATAAGGATGGTTACATTGTCAAACCGCAGTCCTTTTGATCGAGGCCTGGAAATGCACTCAAGTGTAGGGCATGACCTCGTCGATGAGTTCCACATGGGAGAGGAACATCCTTCTGCAGCAGTACCTTTCAACTCCCAGTTCGTCCAGGACCTTTGCCGCGTCCTCTCCTGCCTCGGTCCTCCTGGCATATTCCTCGTATAGGTGCCCAATGACCTTTCCGCATGTAAAGCATCTTACCGGGATTATCATGTTTACCGCCTGCTGTGGTAGAGCAACCCTATATGCATTCCCTTTATAAATCTTGCCTAAATCCTCCGTGTCGAATCAAAAACTATTACTATGACCATGGTCTAGGCCAAAAATAGTGATCAAAAAATGAAACTCAGTTTTTTAGGCGGAGTGGACGAGGTGGGAAGCCTTGCTATGATGGCGGAATCGGGTGATTCCAGGATAATGTTCGATTATGGGATGACCCCAACAAAACCACCACAGTTTCCCATGAGACCCCCTTCGATTGATGCACTCTTCCTGACCCATTCACATCTGGACCATGTGGGGATGGCACCATGGCTTTGTGGCGAGTTCGGGACGACTGTTTGGGGAACGGAGGTCACGCTCGAAGTGGCCACTGTCCTGCTCCAGGATTCCATAAAGATCGCAAAGCTCGAGGGTTGGGCGCTCCCGTACAACATAAGTGATCTTAGAAGGTTCACGGAGGAATCCACGATACTCAGATACAATGATAGGATCTTCACGGGCCCCTTCACCATCAGGACCCTTGATGCAGGTCATATACCTGGATCAACGATGTACAAGATGGATGACGGGGGGAAAAAGGTATTGTTCACGGGGGATATCAACACGGTTGATACAAAACTTATAGATGGAACAAAACCACCGCAATGCGATGTGCTGGTGATGGAATCAACCTATGCTGGAAGGTCACATCCCCCCAGAAAGGAAGTGGAAAGGGAGTTCATTGGAAAGGTGGAGGAGGTCCTGGACCGAGGCGGAAAGGCAATAGTTCCCGCTTTCGCCGTGGGTAGGACCCAGGAGGTCGTTCAGGTTCTGGATGGCATCAAGGAGGAGAAGTGGCTGGATGGAATGGGAAGAAGGGTGGCCCAGATATATCTCCGTCACGGAGAGTTCCTGAGGAGTGGCGGTTACCTGAAGAAAGCCCTGGACCAGTTCACCTTCGTGAGGACCCCTTATCAGAGGAACAAAGCAGCTGAGTCCCCAATAATCGTCACCACCTCAGGCATGCTCGACGGAGGCCCAGTCCTTCATTACATAGGAAGCACCAAAGCCGATAGGAAAAGTGCCATACTACTTACCGGATACCAGGTGGAGGATACCAACGGGAGGATGCTCATGGATTCGGGCTCCATTGATATCAATGGAGAGATACAGAAGGTGGACTGCGAGGTATGCCATTTCGATTTCTCTGCCCATGCTGGACATGAGGAGCTAGTGAAGTTCGCCGAGGGGACCGGGGCCGATGAAGTGGTTCTGATGCACGGAGACCAGCGGGAGGAGCTCGTAAAGGATCTTGGATCCATTGGAAAGGTCCGCACTCCAGGTGTTCAAGACGTTATGACATATTGAAGAAATCCTTCATTTACCAATACATGTGAGTACTATATTACAAAATGTTTATATAAATCAGATTTTGTAGCTCGTACATTGCTCCAGGAGATGCTATGATGTATAAAAGCCCGACGATATTGTCCTTCTTGCTTCTGTTGTCCACTGTCCTTTCAGGGGGCTTGCTGGTGGACACCGGTTCGAGTTCCGATCCGGACCAGGGGGAGGATGCCGAGATCTTGACCAGGTCTGCCCTTGCAGGTTCATGGCCGGTTTACAAAGGGGACCTGCAGAACACAGGTTATTCCGAGACGATCATCCAAATGAACAAGGACACCAGGCCGTTGTGGATCGAGCAGATACCATATCTGAAGCAGTCCAATACACCGACCATCCATGATAATATTGCATATGTCGGCTCAGGGGACGGCACGGTAAGGGGGGTCGATATCGACTCGGGGGAGATCGTCTGGAGCGTTAGACCCTCTTTCAAGCACATCAACACACCTGTGACAATATACGATGGTGCTGTGTATTTCGCGGCGAACGATGGTCATGTGTATGGCTATGATATCGAGACGAAGGCCAAGAAGCTGGATGTATCTCTAAATGCCAGCAGTATGAACGGAGCCCCGGTCCTGGCAGATGGAAAGCTCTTCATCGGCACAATGGGCAAGTTCCTGAAAAATGCGGGTTTCTTCGGCATCGATGTTTCAACCGGCAACATCTCATGGCACTTCGATATGGGGCCGGAGATCAATATGTACGGTTTCAAAGGAACGCCAGCCTATCTCAACGGCCGTGTCTATATCGGAAGCGGCGATGGTTTCATGTATTGTTTCGATGCCGACGGTTTCGAGGACGGCAATGATGGATATGATATGGAGGAGGACACGTCACTCGGACAGGCCGACATCATATGGAGGTATAACGCGACCTCCTCTGTCATCGGAAGCCCGATGATAGCGGAAGGGTCGGTCGTTTTCGGCAATGATATCGGGCGGCTTTTCTGTGTTGGCGCGGACGATGGTACACCACTCTGGGACATGGAGATCGGTTCGGGTGAACCCCCCAGTATCCAAACCTCTCCAAGCTACCATGACGGGATAGTCTACTTGGGAGCACAGAGGGCCTATGGGCGTTACAATGATAAGAAGGGCTCCTCGCTCTGGGCCATCAGGTTGTCCGACAGCGAGGTCCTGTGGAGGTTCAATACAACCGGTCATATGTTGGCCTCGTCCCCTGTACTGACCGCGGATGCCGCCGTGTTCGGTGCCGGTGCTGGAAACACTTCCGTCTTTTGTGTCTCCACGGTCAACGAGAACATTGCGGATGACGACCGTGTTCTTTGGAGGGTTAACCTGGGTGCCCCGATATTCTCCGCACCCGCATTGGCCAAGGGGAGAGTGTTCATTGCCAGAACGGACCCGGGGGGCGAATTCGGAAATCTGTACGCCTTTGGTTCCCCGGACCCCTCGGTTAATTTGATAGAGATGTCGGATAGGGATCCGTTCATCGGTGAGATGGTCTCCATTGAGGCAAATATCCTGAACAATGCTACGGTCGGTGCGGATATTGCAATCAGGTTCATGCTCACCAACTTCAATAATTCCAATCAGAAGGAACTGACGGTATTGGAGGGGGTCCGGGTGGAGGCCTTTTCCGAGACCACTGTGTCCGCTGATTGGGTCGTTGAGGAGGGTTTTGACATGGTGGTTGTCTTCATAATCGATGTACAACCGAAAGACATGGACAGCACCAACAATTTTGGGACCCTCGAGCTATCGGGAAAGAGCATACTGGAAGGTTACTGGACATCCTCAGGTGGGGGGCCGGGACGTGCGGGTTCAGGTTCCAGACAGCTGGAGAGCAATCGGACCTACTGGACAAAAGACCTCGGTGAACAGTTCCCGGGTCCCATGGAGGATATATGGTATCACGGTTTCTCCGGTAACGGAACCATATCGGCGGCAGGCGGGGCTCTTTACATGACCTCTCCAGAGGGCGATCTCCTGGCCCTCAACACTACACCTGATGAGGATGGTGCCGGTATACTCTGGAGGTATTCCAATTCCTCCGTGAACTTCATGGGCCGTCCCGTTCTACTTGTCGATCAGGACCAGAGCTTCGGCGGGTCCAACAAGGTATTCGCCTGCGGAGATGACAGCAGCGTATGGGCTTTTGACTGGGCTGGTTTTCGGGATGATATAAATGACGGGCCCTATGGTTCTGAGAGAGCCACTGGAGATATGGACGGGGATGTGCTCTGGAGAAGCCCCGTGGCACAGCTCCCCACTCAGCCGATGTTCATCAGTGGGGCCAACCTAATAGCGATATTCGGTAATGAGGTCAAGGCCTTTGATGATGATTCCGGCTCAATGGTCTGGGAAAGGGCCTTCACCAATGAGATATATGCCGTGGCTGCGGACAACCATGACATATTTCTGTCCGACGGTCCCGTATTAAGGCAGCTTGACCCTGTAACAGGAGAGGATATGAACGTTTGGGACATCTCCGACATCACAGGGGGTACGGATGTTGAGTACATCTCCCTCTCCGAGGAGCTTCTCTTTTTCACCTATAATGATACCATCACACTGATGGATGCATTCCCCGATGACAACGGGGACGGTGTGGTCGATTCCAATGATACGGACGAAGGACTGCCCGATGATGGTAAGGCCTACGATCTTATTTGGACGACCTCCCTGGGCGATAGGATCCACGCCCCTTTTGCCTTATCGGTAACAAACAGTATCGTCTCCGTTCCTGCGGAGTCAAGCCTTTACCTTCTCGCTCTTCAAAATGGTACAAGGATGGGTTCGCTGTCGGTGGAGCAGGTATCCGGTAGGGTGATCTCGGCAGAGGATTCCATATACGTCATGACCGGCACAGGTCCTTGGACGATACGTGCTTTCACCATATCGGAGCCCGGATCGTATATTCCAACATGGACGCAGACCTTTCATTCCATGCCGAGAGGGGAGCCTGCCTTGATCGGCGGCCGAATGTACATCTCACTGAAAGAGGGCACCATTCATTCCATTGGTGCTGCAAACAAAGCCCCCGAAGCGGTCATCACAGCACCAGCTGATGATGTGCTGATCTTCCCGGGGGAAGTTCTGACCCTGGATGCATCCGGTTCATTTGATCCCGAAGGGGACCCGCTCATGTATATGTGGTATCTGGAAGGGTCAGGCTCCTCGTCGCCATTGTACGAAGGCGCGTCCCCGGTGGTCTCAGTTCCTTTTGAAGGAGCTGGGAGAACCAGGCTCTTCCTGAGGGTTTATGATGATATGAGAGCATTTTCACAGAAAAGTGTGAATATTACCTTGTTGAGGAGAATAACATCCCCTGACTACCATGATAACTACAACGACATCCACATCCACATGTCCTTCGGTATATCGGAACCATCAGGCGCATATTTCATAAACAGCACGGTTCCAAGTAAGATCCCGGATGCTGAGGGTGCCGAGTTCACGTCCTATATCGAGTTCACGCCGTTACCGAAATATGCCAAGTACAGGTTCGAATGGGCCAATATATCCATTGGTTACAGCGGGAAAGAGTTCCCAATCGAGGTCCACAAGGAGAAAATGGGTCTTTTCATGTTCGATGGGTCTCTTGGAAAGTGGTCCAGAGCCCCTATATCGGGTGTTGACCTGGAGAGCGAGATCGTATGGGGGAACTTTTCGGACCTTCTACCGACATATTATGCCATAGGGATACTTGACAACGACCTTCCCGAGTTCAGACACAGGACCTCCTCCATGTATGTGGTCAGGAACAACGACGGACATCTTTTCAGGGTGGAATACCGGGACCGTGATGGTAACATACCCAGATATGTAAAGATAGTAATAGATAATGACACCGAATATCACATGGAGCTCGAAGGGGTGCAGGGAAATATGTCCAGGTACACTTTCTATTCAGTGGAAGGGATCTCCCTTTCCCCGGGATGGCATTCCTATTATTTCGAAACGGATGATGGTTTCTTTATCATAAGATCGGGATATTACACCATTGTCGTGGAGAATTCACCTCCCGAACCAAACATCATAGGCCCGGACGGCATCATCCAGGTCAGGGAGAAGGTCCAGTTCTCGGGCGACGGAACCATCGATCCTGATGGGGATAGTTTGAGCTATTACTGGGATTTCGATTCATCCGATGGAATAGACCGGGAGAAGGTCGGTAAGGTCGTGGACAAGATATACTACACTCCCGGTGTATACATTGTAACTCTTACGGTTTCGGATGGGACCACTTCCGTAAGCAAGAACCTGACGGTGACCGCGGTGGATGACGATGAATCGGCAAAGGTGATATGGGATCAATACTTCCCTCTCATACTTGCAGGCATCATAGCATTCCTTTTCATTTCCATAGTTGCCTTCATAATAATATCAAGAAAAGGTCACGAGGAACAGAGCATGATGACCAGGGACATCGAGAGGGGCTGGACCTGTCCGGAATGTGACAATATGGTGGAAGCCGGTCTCGATGAATGCTACGAGTGCGGATACGAGTATGATCCCATTGATTTCGAAGATGAACTGGATGAGATGTAATATAATTCGAGGATCACTTTCACCAACCCTTAAATACAAGAACTCCAATCGGCGTCTCCCCAAAGGTGAACCAAATGGGAAATATCAGACCTACCTTCATCAAAAGGTCCGCCATCGAGATATTGAAGAAATATCCCGATCAGTTCAATGAGGATTTCCAGAATAACAAAGAGGTCCTGAACAAGCTGGCGGAAATACACTCTGTTACACTAAGGAACAAGGTCGCAGGGTACATTACTAGATATCGAAAGATAATGGTCAACCAGATATAGGCGTTCATACTTTCGCTCATCTCCCATGTTCCAACTTATAAACCGATCTTCGTTTATTCAGTATGTATGAGGAAAGGCCCGCTCGGGCTTCCCGCATGCATCCCTAACCGAAGGGCGGGGTTTAATCCCCTTTTTCCCCGTCCGCTTTTTATTTTATCCTCATTACTGCAACTTATTAGCGTTTGCCATGGTATTAACATGCCTGGAACTTGCAAGACCTTGCTCTTGATCGGGCTCTGATCTTCCATCCTTGCATTGTGTCACACTTTCCTTTCATGATATCGATGGTTTTTTCTAGCCCTACCCATATCATTGAACATGGAAGCCTCGAAGACCGCGGGTTACAGTTTGCCCTCAAGGGAGACCATATCGGAAGCCATTATGGACATATTGAACGAGGCCACCACGGTCAGGTCACAGAGAAGGTTCCACAGGCTGGTGCTCTCCAAGTTGCAGGAGACGACGGGACCTGATATCAGGCTTTCAGAGATAAGATTGAGAAGGATCGCAGCCAGAATGGATCGAGTGGAGCTTATCATCCATTGCAGGGAGGGCCAGAGAAGATCAGGGAGGTCGAACTGTCCCGTTTGCTCCGCCCCCATGGAGAACATCAGGAACTCGACCCTTTACGGATGGACGGTCTCGACCGGTAAGAGCTGTCCGGTCTGCGGTTATTGGACAGGTCACAGACAGAGGATACCTATAAGATACGTATTCACCATAGAAAAAGAGAAGTACCTGAGAGAGAAGATGAACGGAAAGGTAATACGATGAACGAGGACCATTTCTTCCGTGCACTGGAAGAAGGCAGGATCAGGAAGGCCAGAGCCATCCTTGAAAAGGCCAACGAGGAAACGCCACGCGCACGTCGCCTTTACCTTGAGGGCTTGATGCTTGAAAACATGGGAGAGCTTGAGGAAGCCTTGAAGAAATTCAACATGGCATTGGTGCTTCATCTGTCAGATCCCGCCCTATGGCTTGCCAAGGCCAAGGTTCTGGAAGAGCTTGGTAGTATGGATATGGCAAAGAGGTCAGCAAGCAGAGCATGCAGACTTTCAACAGGAGATCCTGCAGCCAACCTTCTCTATGCTGACATACTCTACAAAATGAAGGAGTTCGACGAAGCCACTAAACAGGTGGATATGGTGCTCGAACTGGCCCCGAAGGATTCAGATGGTCTTACGCTCAAAGGGATATTGATATCCATCCAGGAAGAGGATTACAGGAAGGCTCTCCAGTATTTCGATAAGGCAATAGATAATGATGAGGATAACGCTTCTGCATGGACCAACAGAGGCATCGCCCTGAGACAGATAGGCGACAGGGACGGGGCCATATTTTCCTTTCAAAAGGCGTTGATGATAGATCCGGATGATAGGGTGTCCAGGGATATGCTGACCCACTTGGGAGAAAAGAAGTTCATTCCGAGGTCCCGGTCCAGGTCCAAGAAGAAATGGTCCAGATCGAAGTACATGACGGATTCCCAGGGTAAGATGCCCTTCAGACCTTCGGGTCCCAGGAAGAAAAAGAAGGAGCCTATGGAGAACAACGATGATACGGCATCCGTCGAGTGGTTGGATGATGATGGAGAAGAACCGTCCGCCGAGGATGACCAGGGACCGGAGGAGATCGACGAGATGGAGGTGGTCATTGAGGAGATGGAGGAGCCGGGTAAGGAGGACCTTGAGGTCAGTCCCGAAGAAGTAAGTGCCGAAGATCTTGATGAACCCGTGTTGGTCCCGGAGCCCGACATTCCGTCGCCTGGAAACGGGGAGGAAGATGAGGATGATGTGGAGCAGTGGGAAGATGTACGAGAAACACCGGACATTGTAGGAGATGGACCGAAAGTGGAGCATCCTCCATCCAAAAAGAGGTCCAAGAAAAAGGTCAAGAAGAAAAGAGGATCAAAAAAAGTGTTTGCTGGAAAGGAGCAGGAGAAGAAGAGGTCAATAGGGTTGACCTGCCCCCAATGTGGCGAAAAGTTCACAGTGGAGGTAAAGGGAAGGACCGATTTCAGCTGTCCAGGATGCGGTCTCCGGGGGGAGATAGAATGATCAGTGTTCATACTTCTGGCCCAGAAGGTCCGCTATTGCCCTCATGACCTTATCCGTCACCTCTCTCCAGACCAAGGGATCGTCGGCACTGTCCATGTACCCATCGAATCTGAGGGGTCTTCCGAACTTCACACGGACTATCTTCTTTATCTTGGGCTTGTGTTCTCCCTTCGGCATCAGCTTGTGGGTTCCCCATACGGCCACCGGCACGACCGGAGCCCCTGACCAGAGGGCCAGTTTTGCAACGCCCACCTTTCCTTTTCCCAGATGTATATGATCACCACGGGTCCCTTCTGGATAAATGATTATATTGTGCCCCTTTTCCAGATATTCTTCACCCTTCTTCAGAGCCTCATCGCCGGTTCCCTTGCCTCTGTCAACCGGTATGGCCTGAAACCTGAAAGCGAGTGCTCTAAAGTACAGCTTGCCCTTAAACCAGTGCTTCCTGTCGGCGAAGAAATGTGTCTTTCTCCTTGTGGACATTATTATCGGAGGCATGGTCACGAACTCGTCCAAATGAGAATTGTGGTTTACAGCGAAGATGTAGGGCTGCTTCCTGTTGATGTTCTCCCTTCCGCTCTCCTCTTGGATAAGGAATTTCCTGATCATTGGAAGAATAAAGATTCTCTCTGGAAGCATGTACACCCACGGGCTCATCCGATTAGAAAATGGATAGTATGGATATAATATTTGTGCCGGCAGTGGGGAGCCGTATCATATACGGATAAGGAACAATGTCATGTCATGACCATTTCAAATATACTGCGTGTTATCATGAACACGCGGTTTTGCATGAACTGCCTGTTTCGTGGCTCATTGAAGTATTGTTTCTTTTTGGCCCATATCAGAACCGGGTCGTCGGAAGATGAATGGGGCGAAGGTAAAGAAGGCGAGGAAAACTACGGAAAACGCTCCGAAGCAAGGAGACCTTTCAATCCTTCCGGATCCAGAACACCATGTTCGGTGATATATCCCGTAACATACCTGGCAGGTGTCACATCGAAGGCGGGATTGTATCCGTTCGAACCTACAGGGGCCACATCCTCTCCATGAAAGCTGAGGACCTCCTCCGCCCGCCTCTCCTCTATTGGTATGTCCACTCCGGAAGAAAGTTCCCTGTCGATGGTCGTCGAGGGGAACGCGACATAGAAAGGAATATCGTTCTGCCTTGCCAGTACCGCCTTCCCGTAGGTCCCGATCTTGTTGGCAAGGTCCCCGTTCATGCAGATCCTGTCGGCCCCGGTGATGACGAGGTCTACGTTGCCCTCCCTCATCATGTGGCCACTGGCGCTGTCGACGATAATACTGTGATCTATATCCTCCTGCAGCAGTTCCCAGGCGGTGAGCCTTGCTCCTTGGAGGAGTGGCCTGGTCTCCGAGACCCACACAAAAGGTTCCCCGCCTTCTCTGGCCTTCGCCCTTATCGGGGCAAGGGCGGTGCCCCAATCGATGGAGGCGAGCGCCCCTGCGTTGCAGTGCGTCAATATCCTGCTTCTATCCGGTATCAATTTTGCTCCATGCTCCCCTATCCGCTTGCAGGAATCGATGATCCCGTTGTATATCCCTGCAGCCGCCTTGACCACATCGTCATCATTTTCATGGGCTTCCTTTACAATATCCAGGCAGTTCCTTAGATCCACTGCGGTGGGCCTCGAGCCAAGAAGCCTCCGGTAGCTTTCTTCAGGGTCCTCACCTCTTTCTATAGCAAGTGCAAGCGAATACGCGCCGAACGCCCCGATGGCCGGGGCTCCACGAACCGCCAGCTTCCTTATCAAATCCACCTGCTGGGAGATGTCAGCTGCCGGAACTATTTCGAGATTGGAAGGCAGTTTTCTCTGATCTATGAGTTCCAAGGTCTTCTCATTGATCCAGAAGCATGGTCGGTCGACGGTCTTTCCCATGTAAGGGAACTTCAACAGGCTCACCTCATTGCCCGTGTCATCGGAGGTGCCCTTTGGAGGTTTGGGGGCATAGGCCTTCTAACTGGCGCCTCTTGCTGTCCGGCGGACCTCCGGAACATGTACAACAATATGAGGATAATAAGGATAAGACCGAGTCCCACGGGTATGCCGATATAGATATAAGTGTTGAGCCCCACCTCTTTCGGGCCTTCGTCCTCCGCCGTGACGTTCAGAACGAATAGGCTTTCGTATTCTCCACCTCTTCCGTCGCTTACCCTGATCGTAACATTATAATCCCCGGGGGGCGCGCTTTCCGGGATCTTCACTATTGCTGTGAAGGTCTGGTCGTCCTCTACCTCGTCGGGTGCCACCCCGTCATCGGACATCTGGACATTGTTCATGTTGAGCTCTGTCAGTATCAGCAGGACCTCCAAGGGATCGTTGTCCGGATCTGTTACATTGGCTGAAACTATGGTCTCATCCCCAGGCCTGACGGTCTGATCGGAGACCTTGAAATCAATTATGGAGGGGTCGGAGTTGGCTTGGAGGACCCTTATGGAAAATTGCCCGGTTCCCTCCAGATTGGTTCTGTCCCTTGCAGTTATCTCGATATTGCCCTTCAATCCGGAGGAGACCGATTCCGGGACAGTGAACTCTACGGTCCACATATCGTCATCCTTTCTTGCGTCGGGTGCCACCCCGTCATCTCTCATCATCGTGGTGGACATTCCCTTGAGGGGAGCAAGGTCCACCCATACCTCGTCAACATCTTCGTTGCCATCCTCCACGATGGCTGTAAGCGTTACTATGGTCTCTCCGTCGTTCGGAACCTCTTCTGGAATTACGGAGGCTGCCGTTATCTGAGGTGGAACAGGCGGAAGAATAACGTCGATCCACACCCTGTCAAGGCTTTCATGTCCCGTTGCATCTGATGCTGTTATCTCTATCTGGTAGCTGCCGAGCTGGGTGAGGGGGTCAACGGTGAACATGAAGGAATAATTGTCATCGTTCGTGAAGAGATCACCATTGTTGCCGTTATCGTACAGCTTCTGATCGTCGTCGCCACCTATGGGAGATAGGTCCGCTGTGACCCTCTCGACGTCATCCTCCGGGTCCCGGACTATTGCCCATACGGTCCCGGTTGTGAACCCATCGTTGGGAACGCCCTTTGGCGTCACCCCCGAATCTTCTATATCGGGTGCCTGCGTGAACTCTGATATGGGGTCCACCTTTATGCTGACATTGGAATAGGCGTATCCGCCTTTTGAGTCCTTTGCAGTGATCTGGAAGGTCCACTCCCCGGTTGGCATTTCACTTCTTATCATGTAGGAGTAGATACCGTCATCCTCCACCTTGTCCCCATTATTCCCGTTATCGTACATCCTTTGGATTGAGGATCCCCCCACACTGGAAAGGTCCACGGTCACCTGAATGAGATTGCCATCCTCATCAATGGGAATACAGGTGATCAGCGGTTGGACCGATCCATCGTCCGGAACGTAAGGGGGATCTATCATGGCGGCGGATATGGAAGGCGGATGGTTCAGGAAACCGTATGCTTCAATATCGAAATTGATGGTTCCTCCTATCCTGTCCCTATGCGCAGGGTCTGACACCGTGACGATGCCGCTTGTGTTTAAGGTGAACCTCTGGTCCTGTCCTGCATAGCTTTTATCCGGAGACCTCACCTGCCAGACCACCTCTGAAAAGGTACCTGGGCCGTTGATGTTCAAGGATTGGGACTGTGCCGTACCTTCCATTGAATAATCCTCGGGGATATCCAGGAATGCTTGGGCATCCTCCACGAGCGCCCCGTCCATTCCCGTTGGTGCGTTATAGCTGATATTGGCCGAGATCTCGAAGGTTGTCCCCGCTTCCACCATTTGTGTGTAGTCCAGTTCCATGATGTTCCATGGGGCGGCGCTTACACCATATCTGTGTGTGCTCAGTACACCACCCTCACGCTGGTAAACGTTCCATAGCCTGTCAAAATCATCCCTGTTGAGCCTGACCTCCTTACCTCCTCTGATTCCTACCCCGGATGGGAGTGGATCGTGAAGAATGAGCTGTTTGGTCTGGGTATCATATCCTACCACCAATCTCCAGACCTTCTCCAGCGCCGCCAGGTCTTCAGGGGTGATCTGAGGTTCCGGTGGATCGGGGACCTGCGGGTTGTTCGGGTCTGGAACGTCCGGTGGTTGCGGCGTGGTGACCTCAGGCGGGATGTCGAGGTACATGTAGACCATGATCACGTGCCCCCGGGATATTGAGTTGTACAAGTCCTGGAACCTGCTTTCAAACCTGGGACTCGGATTCTGTTCGGAATCGGTCCAGTCATAGGAATAAGCACCGTATCCGTGGGCCCTTTCGGCATACCCTCTCTGGTTCACGGTGTAAAAGCTCTGATCGGAGAAGTGGGCCGCCCTTGTTAGCTCGCCAACGGTTGCTGTCCCGGATTCCAACCTGCCCTTGGTCACGTTCCTTATGTTCTGCTGTTGGATGTACGGCCCCCAGCGATCGAAGATCATGGACAGACAGGCCTCTCCCGTAAGGTCACTGTCACCGCCTGCTACCGGATGATAAGGAACGAGCTTGGCGAGGTTCGTCTTGGAGGGATAATCCCTGGTAGGCTCTGCTCCCAACTGAAAGGACGCCGTGACCGAAAGTAAAGTGATCATGACCATCAGGGCCGAGAGTCGGGTTATGGTTCTGGATTTCTTGGACCTATGCATGCGATTCACCCGCATATCAATACTGGGGGATAGCTCCAGCTGGAACGGTTAGTCATCAATACATCATATTATAACCTTTATGGATGACGTAAGCAAAGCAGGCCCTCCAAAACGTAAAATGCAAGATGGGAGATACCGTGTGTGGTGCTTCGGGTATGGGGATCAGAAAAGAGAAGGACAGTCTGGGGGAAATAGATGTCCCCGAAGAGGCATATTATGGGATCCAGACGCTCAGAGCAGTTTCCAACTTTCCGGTATCCGGACTGCCCAATCACCCCTATCTTCTCGATGCATATGCTTCTATTAAATGTTCGGCGGCCGTTGCCAACATGAAGGTCGGTTGGCTGGATAAGGATATCGGAAACGCACTGGTACAAGCTGCCAATGAGATAAGGGGTGGAAAACTGAAGGACCAGTTCCCCGTTGACAGGTTCCAGGCCGGGGCCGGAACATCTACCAACATGAACATGAACGAGGTCATAGCCAACAGGGCCCTTGAGATACTCGGAGAGCCAAAGGGCAATTATGACAGGATCTCGCCCAATGATCACGTGAACATGGCCCAATCCACCAATGACACCTTTCCCACGGCCATGCAGATCTCGGTATACAGGATGACCGCAGAGCTGATCGGTTCCGTAAGGAGCCTGATCAGTTCGCTATACCGTAAAGGTGAGGAGTTCAGGGAGGTCCTGAAGACCGGCCGCACACATCTGCAGGATGCCATGCCCGTTTCCCTCGGTGGCGAGTTCAGTGCCTACGGTGCGGCCCTTGAGAGGGTAACGCTGAGCATGGAGAAGAGAAGCAGGAGGCTTCTCGAGCTCCCACTGGGTGGTACCGCAACCGGAACGGGAATAAATACCCATGAGGATTTCAGGAAACTTGCCATCGAGCATCTGGCCGAGATGACCGATCTGCCTGTAATCCCCAACCCCAGCAAATACGAGGCCATGCAGTCGACCACCAGGATAGTTTCCGTGTCATCCTCCTATAAGGAGCTGGCGGTGGAACTTGGAAGGATCTCCAACGATCTCCGTTTGATGTCTTCGGGACCCACTTCCGGTTTTTCTGAGATAGAACTTCCTGCGGTACAACCAGGCTCCAGCATAATGCCAGGCAAGGTCAATCCAGTTCTTCCCGAATGTCTCAATCAGATATGTTTCGTGGTAATAGGCAATGATGTTGCAATAACACAGGCTGCCGGTGCGGGCCAGCTGGAATTGAACGTTATGATGCCTATCATGGGGAACCTCATCCTGCGCTCCGCCGAATATCTGGTTAACTTCCTGCCCGTTTTCGAGACAAAGTGCATAGATGGCATCAGTGTGAACAGAGAAGCACTCACGAAGAGGGCTTTGAACAATCCGGCCCTTGCAACACTTCTGAACAGGAACCTTGGATATCTGAAGGCAGCGGAGGTTGCCAAGGAGTCTATGAGGACCGGCCTTCCGGTCAAGGAGATCGTCATCAGGGACGGACTTCTCTCTGAGGATGAAGCAGAAGAGCTGTTCTCTCAGAGCTCACTGGTGGGACATGTGGATGAAGATGGTCTATGATATCGAAGGCAGGAGGTCTATCAGGAACCATGTGATGATGGATGAGAGGATCGGCACCATGATATTATCATCCGTGAGAACCGTTTTTGGCCAGGGAACAGATTCCACGATAGCGGCAGAGACCGAGATGACCACTGATAACAGTGGCCCCCATATTAGGGAGATGAGTACAAGTGGCGCAACGATGAAGGAAACCGCCCCCAACACGGTCTTCTCCTTGTTCCATGGCAGCCGGGGGCCAGTTACCGATCTCCCGATCACGTAGGCCATGGGATCGCCGAAGGAAAGTGCGATCACCGCAGCTATCGCGATATCTCCACCGAAGATGAACCAGGCAAAGAGCGCACCCGAGAAGAAGGCCACCGGACCTTGACCGGGGATGAGATCCGCCTTTTTGTCATACCTCTCCAGCAACCAGGTTATCAGAGGGAGCCGTTTCCTTTCCTGGACCATGCTAAGTATGATCCCAACTGCAAGTAGCAGAAGGAAGAACCATTTGGTAGTATCGTTCAGGAGCATGCAGCATACGAAGAACGTTCCCATGGCGATATGGAAGATTTTCCTCCTGATCCATACTTCCCTTGGTTTCCCGACATCATCCTGGACCATAGGCCTTTAATATGGACTGGGGTTAAAAAAGATGTGAAAGGGTTAGAGAAAGAACAAATCAGAGGGGATGGGATGCACTCTGCTTCTTCTAACCCTTTCCGGGCGATCAACGACCAGAAAGAGGGATATTGATCGGTCGAAGCCCAACTTTCGGTCGGGAATGATTTAGTGGATTCCTCATTATATATAGGTTTGCTTATTAATCCATCTGATCCGCTACTTATCTGGTCGATATCATCCGGGTGCTAACGGCGCTCACGATATCTGCTTCCGTACATTGGACGGCGTTCTCTCGCACTCTTTTTTTCCTCTTCAGACAGCCCATTGTACGTGTCCATCCCCCTCATGAGAACGGTGAGTGCTCCTCCGACCAGCATAAGGGCCATTCCGATCTCCAGCGGCATGAGCAGGGTGTGGAAGAAAGGCTCGGTGATCCCCGCCGCGCCCCATCCTGCAGGAATGATGAACTGGAAGGCGGTTATGAACATTAGCAAGACCATCCTGTCGGCCCTGCCCATTACTCCCGCGTAGTTCCTGCCGGAACCTACTGCCTGGGCCTGCGTTCCCATATACGATGCCAGCAGAACGAAGGTAACCGCTATCAGGCCGAAGATCGTGTTGCAGTAAGGTGAGAATGCGATCCCGATGAGTATCGCAATATCCGAGAACCTGTCGAAGGTATGGTCCAGAAAATCGCCTACCTTTGAGGTCTTTCCTGTATGTCTGGCAACCCGTCCGTCAAGCGTATCGGCTATGGAATTGAGTATTATGAATAGAAATGCAAGCAGCAAGAACCACGGATATACCCCATCACCGAACCGGGAGCTCCATTCTCCGGAGACCCCGTAGCATAGACCGGCGCATAGAGCGAAGGCGAAGGAAAGAGCGGAGAAGACGTTCGGGTGGATGAAAGAAAGTGCGGACGTGACGGGATCGAAGAAAAGGTCAAGGGACTTTCTGTGACTCTCTAATACCATTCGTCCATCACCTCCAGCCAATCTACGCTACCGGGGGAGTATTGCCGCAATTCGTTTAATCTTTTTGCCTGGGAACATCTGATAAGATGAGAGACCTTTTCACAGCACTGCTCTTCATCCAGGCCCTTGCAGTCCAGCTCCAGCACGGACCTTTCTCTATTCTCATCCCCTTCCCTTACTGCTTCCACCAGGATCGTGCCGACGACCTCTGCCTCCACATTCTCCTCCAACTTGGAGGTGGGATAATCCCTTTCACTCAACCTCTCTTTGACCTCTGCCGGGTGCAGTCTCATCACGATGCAAAGGTCCCAGGGCGCTAGATAGGAGAGATGGCCCTCGATGATGATGTCGCTCTTGAGATCTGTCAGTTCATCTTTCAGATGATCCCGGGCGATATCGACATCTACGATGAGCTCACCGGTCACTCTATCAACCTTGAAAAGGCCGGATGATGACAAGAACTCCTTCAGGTCGATCACAGCCCACCCCTGTTTTGAAAGCATTTTCGCTACGGTGGTCTTTCCGACCCCCGGTGTCCCGCAAAGGGAGATGATCATGGAAAGCAATATTACGTTGCTGTTTATTAACAGTTTGATTGATGTGATCGCGACCATCCTTGAAGCTCCTCCTTCTCTTCTGATATATTTGGTGTCTTGTGTGGGAAAATTTTAAAACCCAATCACTGATTGGTAGACCAATAATAAAACAGAGGATCATCTGATGACTGGGAAGAGCAAGTATTGTACTCCCGCTGTAGCTGTTCTGCTTGTCCTCGTGACACTGGCCCAGCCGGTGGAACATGCCGGAGGTGGACCAACCAGGGCTTCGGGGACGGATATTATAGTAAGTTCCATCACTTCCCATTCCGACGGCGGTATGATCCCTCTTCAGTCCCAATCCGTATCAGCCAGGATAGAGAACAACGGGACCATAGATCATGCGGACCCGGTAACCGCACGCCTTCACATCTACTATCCGGCTAACGAGAGCAATATGTCTCTGGTATATTCCAACTCCACCGACCTGGGGATGACCCTTTCCTGGGTGGGGAACCAGACAACGGTAACCTTCCCGGATTGGATGCCGCTCGATGAAGGTTATTACGCCCTCAATGTTTCTGTGGATGCCGCCGACGATCATATGGGTAACAACTCGATCAACATCACGTTAAGGGCAGTCCTTGGTGATCCGGTAGGCCTGTCCATTTACGTAAATCCAGCAAGCAAGGTAATGGACCCCGGGGAAAGTACCACCGATCCCGGGAACGGACCCTACAGGTTCCAGATACAGAACGACGGGATAGATCCCGACACCTTCACGATAATAGTAACTTCTTCATGGGTAACCGGCGTATGGCCCACATCTACAGGTGTTGTCCAGCCAGGCGAGCGTTCCGATGTGATAGAGATCCACATCCAGGTTCCCGTGGATGCTGAACCCGGAGAGATCGATATTCTCATTTTCGAGGCGACCTCCAACAACGATCCTTCCATTTCGAACCAGACAACGGTCACGACCTATCTTATCAGGTATTCCGGTGTTGACGTAACAGTGATCTCCGAGAAGACGCAGGTCGGTTATCCCGGAGGGGATTGGGTATTCTTCGATTTCCTGGTAACCAACACCGGGTCCTCTTATGACTCTTATACCCTAGGGGTAAAGTCCAGACCGAACAACTGGGCAGGACAGTTCAATACCGGGTCCGACGTAATGTACATCAAAGATCTGGAACCGGGTGTTTCAAGGGTAGTCACAGCCAAGCTGAGGATACCGGACCTGAACTACGAAACCATGGAGCGGGACAACACGCTAAGAAACAGCAAAGGTGCTCTTATCCTTACAGCTACCGGATTATCCGGGCTTTCAGGGTCTGACGAGGGGATCGTCATCGTGGGTCTTGTCCACACTGTGGATATGGATATTCGCCCGGAGAACCATACATACGAATGGTCCCCGGACTCATCCCCCACGGAGCTTAGGTCCTTCAATTTCACTGTGGACATCACCTCCGTGAACAATATCAGGAACTCACAGGGCATGGATATGGATGTAAACCTGACCTTGCCTCAGGGCCCCCACGGAGTGCTCTATACTCCCATATGGGACCCAACCGGACCAAACGAGACACAGTCCAGGAAATGGGATGCTGTGGTCTCCCCCAGGACACTACATCTGGAATCGGGCCAAAGCTTTGGAGCGACCCTTCTGGTCACCGCCCCCCGATTCCCCTTCCAGGGGACCGCCTTGACCCTCATCGAGGCCACTCCATTGATCGATGAAGGCGCAGAAGGGCTCGAACTGCCCGCAAGGGAGACCGCCGAGGTCATCGTGGGTCCGTTCCTCGACTATTCAGTTGAACCGCCGAGGACCGAGGCCTTCCCCGAGATAATGAACGGTTCCGTTCCCCTGGATGGGAACAACAACGGTCGACCGGATTGGCAGGAAGGGGCCCCCGGAGATATCGTGATGCTCCCCTTCAACATCACCAATACGGGGAACACTGCAGATTCCTATCTCATAGACGCTAACGCAGCTTTGGAACAACCCGCTCAGACCCTTCCCAACGAGTGGGAAATGGTCTACAAGAAGACCACGGACACCACGCTCCCCTTCTGGTATGATCCGGAAGGAAGCGGGTACTGGACTAAGGCAAGGATCGCGGTCAAGGTGCCGAACGGCGCCCCCATCGGCGAGAAGGTGAACATAACAGTAAGGGTAACATCTGCATATTCCAAGGATGCCAGATATGAGGGCCCCTCTGTGGAGCCAATTCTAGCTTCCGTCAATATCTACGTCGTTCAGGGTTTCGCTCTGGACCTGGAGCCTGAAGAAAACAAGCTCACTGCGGAACCCGATGAGACCGTGGAGTACTATCTCAACATAACGAACAACGGTAACGGCGTTGATACGGTTGCATTCCTCACCATGGTCCCGGACCTCAAGGGCTGGACTGTTGAGTTCGAGTTCAATGACATTGAGATGGAGCCGCTGGAGAAGAGGACCTTCAAAGTGCTGGTGACCCCCTCCGAGTTCGCATCCGCCGATGATGTGCTGGATATCAAGATAAGGGCTCGGTCGAGGAGGAATCCATCCACCTTCGACGATGTCTGGATAAATACCACCGTGGAGTACGTGGGTGGTGTGGAGTTGGAGATCCTCGGCGATAGATCCCTTATCTGGAGATATCCGGGTGAGATAGCCACCTTCGGGCTGCGGATCAGGAACACCGGTAACGGGAACGACTCCTTCGATATCTCCTTGGATATGGGATCGGACAGCTGGGTGGGGAACATAGATCTGGGCTCCAAGAGCGGGACCTCCGTCGTTGTTGACATAGCCCGGGGGAAGGCCAAGGAATTCATTGTCAACATCTCTTTGCCCTCCATCCTCCAGGCCAATGAGATGGAGGACCTGGAGGAGTTGGATATAGTGGCTGGGACCAGGATAGATAACTTCATTATCGTATCCCCCAGGGAATATCCCTCCATATCAGAGACCACAGAACTCGCGATCGGGGTCCTCCAGCAGTACAAGGCCGACATCACGCTATCCCCCTTGGAAACAAAGACCAACAAGGAGGTAATGGTAGGGGAGAGCACAACCTTCAGGATGATCCTGACCAACAAGGGGAACGGCGATGACGACCTGTCGGTGGTTCATTCCTCACCCACGGGGCCCATGAAGCACAACTCCTGGGCCACCATTGATCTCGGTCCACACCAGCTCCAGCCCTTCGAGCCGAAACAGCTGGAGCTTGTAATCGAACCTTATGCCGAGGATACGCCTGCCTACGGTGAGAGGATAGACATGACCGTTGAGGCCATGGCGGGCAACAATGTGACCTACAGGAAACTGAACGTATCCGCCACGGTGGTCATGACCCGTATGTTATCATCCACCAGCGAGATCGATCTGGGAACCACCGGGGAGGTGGTAATAAGGATATGCAACATGCCCGACCCAGGGGAGACAGTCATATCCGGTTTCACTCTCCAGAAGATCTACAACATCACATCACTGGTGGACCAGGATTCCGGCACGGGAGAAGGCTGGAGGGTGGAGGAACCCTATCTGGACATTACCATGGTGGAGGCCTACCAGACCACCGATCTGTCGATACCTGTCAGTGCACCGGACGAGCTGATCTCCAACAGCGAGACCGCCACCATAGATATCACTGTCAGAGGTTACGGTGCACAGGGGAAGGAGGAGACCAGGAGCACCGCCGCCATGGGGGTCTATTTCGATGCGTCGATGGATGTGGACAACGTCCGTTTCGAGAACCTCTACGAGGGCCGAACGGCCAGGGCCTACATTACAATGCATGCTACCGGGACCCGGGGGCAGGATATAATTCCAGTACTCGTCAAGGTCGGAGGGGAGGAGATCGGGAGGTACGATGCCGGACCGGCGGACCCCCAGGACCTGGCTAGCAACGGCAGCCAGGAGATACAGTTCGTGGTGGATTTTGACCTGCCTTCCCTGAAATGGTATGAGAAGGGAAAGAACCTTGAAATGGAAGTGTTCATCGATCCGGATGACCAGATCGTTGAGAACACCAGGTCGGGCAGGTCCCTGGCCGAAACCAACAACGGCGTTACCAAGGAGTTATTGATCAAGAACTATTCACCCCACTGGTCAGCACTCATCCTTCTGGGTCTCCTGCTTCTGATCTCCGCACTGGCCGGGGTCATCGGTTTCTTCTATCTGGACAAGAGGAACAGCTGGTACCTTCTACCGCTCTCCGTGGGATTGGCCGGGTTGTTCTCCATGCTTTTCTATGTCCCTGTTGAGTCCACCACGGATGACCTGGGAGCCGCGAACATCTACGGGCTGATGATCATATTCATAGATCTTGTGGTGATCGTTCCGATCATGGTCTACCTTTACACGAGAGCCGGTGACGGGTATATCCTGCATCTCATAAGCAAGAGGAGAAAGAGAGAGATAACGGAAGGCCAGGAGATAAACTCCTCTCTTCTAAAACCGCTCTTGATATCGCTTATAGGAGGTCTTCTGGTAGTTCTTGTACCCTCATTGTTCTGGGTGGTCCCTTCGGAGCTGAACGAAGGTATCAATGGGGTCCTGGACGCATTCTTTACGCTTGAAAGCGGTTTTCCCATATGGGTGATCGTTCTGCTGGTACCGGCTCTTGCACTTGGTCTTCAACTGCTTCTGGTACAACTCAAGAAAAGGGCACTGAAGGGGATAGAGAGAACCTGGGAGCAGCTTGAAGGGTTGAGAAAAGAGATAAAGGAGGGGCTCCAATGAGCGAGGGGACCCCTGAGAACGCTCAGGAAATGCTCATGAAGGCCGAGATGGCACTGGCGGACGGTAACTTCATCAAGGCGAGGAGCATATCGAGACAGGCAAGCTCTATCCTCGAGAGGACCCAGAAACTCCATAGAAGGTTCATGGACCGGATGAAGGACTTCCTCGACAAAATAGGCAAGATGGAGGAGAGAGGATATGACATAACGGAAGCATCCCAGTTAATGTCCAAGGCAAGGGCCAGTGCCTTGAAGAGTGATTACGATGCGGCACTTGATCTTATGGAAAAGCTTCCTCCGGCCATAGAGAGGGCGACATATCTTCCATTCCCTCTGCTCAACAAGACCGTGGATATAAAATCCACGATCTTCTACAGTATGGGAAAGGTCAACTATACGGTCAGGATAGAGAATCCAATGAATGAGCCGCTGGGTGAGATGATCATTCACCCCTTCCTTAACAAGGACGAGTTCCACGAGGTCCAGGAGAAATACTACGGTGTTGTAGGTCCCATGGAATACAAGGAGTATACCTTCGAACTGACCCCAAAGGTTAAGGATTGGAGCCTTGGAGTTGGTAGGGATGTCCTTGTGGAGGAGGGTGTTATACTCAGGACCAACCTCTCATCGAGAGGTGGGACGGCCAAATATTTCATCACCGTGGAGAACAACAGTGATCAGATCCTGAGGGATATCCGCCTATCTCCCATGGCCCCCGCAGGACTGGAGTCCGATCCACGGGAGGCAGTGATAGAGTTCATCGAGCCCTTTGCCCAGAAGACCGTGGAGTTCAACCTTTATCCCATGGTCCTGAGGGAGCAGGAGAGGCCCCGGAATGAAAAGTATATATTGGTGGAAGAAGAGGGCCCGGAGGATGAACGGTCCTGGATCGAGCAGGAGGAGGTATGGGAGACCGAGGTCAATGAGGAGGAGCCTTCCATCGATGAAGGTCTGGACCTGGATGCGCTCAAGGAAGATATAATCGAGATCGATGAGGGACCGAGGGACTTCACCCCGGTCCGGGAGGATTACGATCTCATTTCAATGAGCCCCATGAGATACCCAGAAGGTATCGAAAAGGAGATGAGGAGTAAGAAGTAGGATCAAGCTCAGGAGGTAAATCAATGAAAATAATAAGAGAAAAGAAAAAGATGGGCGCAATAGGTATCGGGACCTTGATAGTCTTCATCGCCCTGATACTGGTCGCGGCAATAGCTGCCGCCGTAATAATAGGCACGGCGGAGGACCTAGAGGAAAGAGCAGAGAACGCAGGGGAGAGCGCTGAGAACCTTGTTCAGGCCTCTCCGGTGATAAACATAGCGGAAGGGAACGTCGACTCGGCAACCGGGACGGTGGACGAGATCTACTTGTACATAGATCTATATGGAAATGAGGCCGTTGATATGAGGGATGTGGTGATCCATATGATTGTGACCCCCAGCGGAGGAAGCGGTCAATCCGATGACCTGACCCTCGATCCTAACGATGTAACATCAGCAGATGATGAGAACTATGCTTGTGAGGAGATCGTGGATCCGCTGAACAGCTGGAACCCTTCAGGCTCACCAGCCACCTTTATCCTGTCAGAGAGGGCCAGATTGAAACTTACAATAGACCTTGACCTCTCCGTGACAGCACTTCCTCCCGCTTCCATCTTCGAGGTCTACATGAAGGTGACCACATCAGGTCATCAGACATACGACTATTATAGGACTCCATCCAGCTATCCGGACGGCGGTATCGTGGTCCTCGAGGACTGATCCGTTATCGGGAGGATACCAAATGGCCCGAGCGGAGGGGGACCAGGAGGAACTGGATTTCGTACTTGATGAGGATGAGGAAGAGGTGGAGGTTTCTTCCTCCTCCAGATCCAAGGTGAAGGGGGGCGGCGTTGAAAGGTACGAGGTCAGGATAGGTCCTCCCCTGGTATCCGGAAGAAAGGTAAAACCGGTCAGGACCCCAGAGGAGAAGAAGGAGAAAGAAAAGGAGACCGGGACGCCTCGATCGCCCCAAGGTGGTCCGGGATATTCTTCTCAGTCTCCCTCTTCGACATCCTCCATGTCCGGAGCAAGCTCCCAGCAGATGTTCAAGATCGAGGATGATCTCAGGAGAACAAGGGATGTCGTGGAGGACCTCAAGCACAATATGAGCATCATGGAGGGCGAGGTCAAGGACCTCAAGGCGGAGATGGGGAGGATGTCCTATCTTCTCAGGTCCCTGGAGGGACTCAAGAACACGATGACCGATATGGAATCGACCGTGAGCGAGCTCTCTGGACTCTACGACCTGATCTCGGCAAATATCAATCCATTTGTCGAGATACCACCGCTTAGATCAAGGAACAAGGTCATTAAGCCCGAGGGTGAGGGGGAGGTCGGTTCCGGAAAAGAGAGCGACGAGGCCGATTTCCAGGAACTCTCGGACATCTTCGAGGATGAAGAAGAACAGGAAGAGATCGATGAATGGGGCTCCCCCGACCTTGAATCTGAGGGGTGGACGCTACGCTGGACCAAGTTCCTGATCGAAAAGGTGGGAAAGGATGGTCTCGAGCGCGCTCTTGATTACTACAAGGACCTGGGATGGATAGACGAGGATATTGCCGAGAAGATCCTTGAGATCTCCCGGGGTACCAAAGGCAAAAAGATCCGATCAGATGGGAAGAAGAGGTCCTGGAGAATGGATGCGGAGGATCATGTGAAGTCACTGGAGTTCATTAAGAGAATGAACGAGCTCAGGAGGTGAACTCGAACGTCGGGAACCGGTAGTGCTGTTGCAGTTGCCGTTATTGTAATCGGTCTGCTAACAGGCCTGATGCTGGCACAACCGTCCTTGGACAGGGCGGTGGATGATCTGGAGGAGGCAAGATCCACCGCCTCCAAGGAGCTTGTGTCCTTAAAGAACACGGACCTCTTCATCGCATCGGCTGGCCATAACAACACCACTCTCGTTCTGAACATAACAGTTCAGAACTCCGGTTCCACAGTGGTCAGGATGGAGCACATCGACCTGCTTCTCAACGGAACACTGATGGATACATCTGACCATGATGGGGAGTTCTTATATCCGGGTTGCTCCAGGGTAGTATCGTTCGGGAACATGACCGATCCAAGGTCCGTAAGGATGGTGGGGCCGTGGGGTATAACGGATTCAACAACATCGATCCATGCAGGATAGGAGGGTAAGATAAAATGGCAGGCAATTCTGTGTCGGAACTGATATTCTTCATCGCGGCAATAATGGTCTCCTCGGCGGTGGCCGTGACCCTCATAGGTGTGATCGACAACTATTCCGATGCGGTGTCCGATCAGGCCTCCATGCTCAATGTCGAGATGGGTTCGGACCTCGAGATAATAAACGATCCGATGTACGTGAGGTACAATTCGACCACCTCCAATCTGACCTTCTATCTGAAGAACATAGGATCCAGGGACCTGTCCCTGGATGATGTCGCGGTATCTGCCAACGGAACGGCAAGGGCGGGGAGCAACATTACCAAGAGGCTCGTTGGCGGAGGGTCGAGCTGGGCCCCTGGTGATGTGGTTGAGGTGGTGTTCGGATCCCCGGGACTGGAAGAGGATACTGATTATCACGGGTGGGCGTCCACGTCCGGACTTACCGAAAAAGGTGTCCCGAAGGGGAACGCCCAGGACATCATCGTGTTCAGGATATGGGAGGTGTGATGTCGTGCCTTCTCATTCTTCCGGCTCCAATCTCCTGAGGTTCGATTTCGAAAGGGATGGACTCCACAGGCATCTTGGCGGGGGTATTCCCAAAGGTGTACTCATGGTCGTTTCGGGTTCGGTCGGCAGCGGCAAGTCAGCTATCCTTCAGAGGCTTTTGTACGGTTTCCTGTTGCATCATAATACCATAAATGTGATCTCCACCGAGCAGACCACGAAAAGTTTCCTCAACCAGATGGATTCTCTGGATTATCCGGTCAAGAAACAGCTCTTGGAAGGGAGCCTGAAGTTCGTACCTGTTTTTCCCCTTATTGGTAATGCCAAGAAAAGAGCGGATTTCCTTTCCCGTCTGAAGAGTACACCCGGCCTATACGAAGCCGATGTAATAGCGGTTGATACTTTTTCAGCATTGGTCAGGAGCGACATCGATGAAGGTAAGGCCCTTGATACGATATCATTCTTCAAGAAGATAATAGGCAAGAACAGGACCGTGATACTCGGTATCGACCCCCAGGAGATGCCGGACCGGATAATGGGTCCGTTCCGGTCTGTAGCGGATATACTTCTTGAGCTCAAGACGGAGATAGTCGAGGGTAACATGGAACACATCATGTACGTGACCAGGTACACACATGCACAGGGTCCTGTCAGCACGGCGGTCGGTTTCAGAATAGAGCCGAGGGCAGGGTTCATAGTCGACATTACCACGGTAGCCTGAAGGTGAACGGATGGATCTCGAATCAGCCATGGAAAAGAACCCTCATCTGAGGGAATACATCGAGGAGCTCACCCAGAGCGGTGGCATACAGCCGATGTTCTATCCGGTACTGACCGAGGACATGGCGATCCTGAAAAGGGTGAACCTGATCTACCCGGTCGGGGATCCGGTTTTCATACATGTCTACGACCGTCCAAACGAAGGAAGGAGATATCATGTCATCGAGCCCCATCTGGGCGAGGGGGAGATGGATAAAATGGAGAAGGTGAGGGACCAGATACTTGAACTGGCCCCCCTTGGATCAGAGGATCCAAATGAGCTTTTTGACCTGTCTAAAAGGGTGGACGATCTTTTCAACAGGGTCACTTATTCTAAGGAGCTCCGGCAGTCCATATTCAACAGGCTCAGGGGAAAAAGGATCTCCGTATCAGGAAAGGAAAGGGAAAGGATGATATACATGTTGAGAAGGGACCTGGTCAAGGGAGGGTTGATAGAGCCCCTTCTCAGGGACCCCTACCTTGAGGATATCCATGCTGTGGGTCTCAAGAAGATATCAGTGGTCCACAAGGTCTTCGGCATGTTGAGGACCAATCTGAGCTTCAGGAGCGAAAGGGAGCTCGATCTCTATATCAGGGGCACCGCCGAGAGGATGGGTAGGCCCGTCACGGATTCAAGACCAATAGTCGATGGAGCTCTCCCGGACGGATCCAGGATGAACATAATCTATTCCGAGGATGTATCAAAGGGAGGTGCGAGCTTCACCATAAGGAAGTTCTTCGAGAAACCCCCCACCATGCCCCAGCTCGTTAAATGGGGCACATTCTCCGCGAAGATGGCGGCGTATCTGTGGCTCTGTTTGGAATACGGCATGTCCATATTCGTTTCCGGTGAGACCGCGTCGGGAAAGACCACCACTCTCAACGCAATGCTCTCCTTCATCGATTTCAACAAGAAGGTCTATTCTGCAGAGGATACCCCCGAGGTTGTGGTACCCCATGAGGTCTGGCAGAGGTTGATAACCAGGGAAACCGTATTCGACCAGGCAAAGGTGGAGCTCTTCGATCTGGTGAAGACCGCGCTCAGGTCAAGACCGGATTATATAATAGTCGGTGAGGTAAGGGGAAAGGAAGGTTCCGCTGCTTTCCAGGCGATGCAGACCGGTCATGCGGTGCTTTCCACCTTCCACGCCTCTTCAATTGCCAAGATGATCCAGAGGTTCACGGGCGATCCGATAAATGTACCCATCAGGTTCATTGACAACATGAACCTCGCCCTTTTCCAGGAGATCGTCTATGAGGAGGGGAGGATACTGAGAAGGTGTTCCGCCATAGAGGAGATCATCAAGTATTCCAAGGAAAAGGGTGGTGTCCTGACCAGGACCATATTCGAGTGGGACCCGGTGAGGGACAGGCATTATTTCACAGGCATGTACAATTCCTTCATACTGGAGCATAAGATAGCTCCAAAGATGGGATTGGAGTTCAGCAAGGACATCTATACCGAGCTGGAAAGAAGGGAGCGTGTCATAAGGTCAATGGTGGAAGGCAACATTTTGGGATACGATGAGGTGAACAGGATCTTCCTTGCCTATTCAGACAATGGGTGGGAAGGGATCCCAAAGGAGCTGAGGAGCTGAAATAGGATGGATCTGGTGCTTGCATACAGGGATCTGGAAATGGACCCGAAGGAATGGGTCCTCACCAGGGCTCTCCCTGCTGGTGCAGGGGCCATCGTTCTTGCAGGTCTATTGGTCCTTTTGCTTCCCGGGATATTCCTATCCACATGGGCTTTCGTCCTTCTGATGCTCGCTGTCTTCTTCATCACCCTGACCGCCCTGATGTGGCCCTATGTGCTGCGTGAGAGGAAGAAGCAGGAGATCGACGATCAGCTTCACCTGTTCATCATCAGGATAGGGGTCCTCTCTCTCTCATCATCCACCAGGGCATCCATATTCGAGATCGCCTCCAAAGAGCAGAGCTCAAGGGCAATACACAAGGAGCTTGAGAAGGTGCAGGAGCTCGCAAGGACCTGGAAGGTGTCTCTTCCCAGAGCCTTGCGTATCGTCTCGAAGCAGACACCTTCGAGGAAGCTCGGAGATTTCCTGGAGAGGATGTCATATGCGATCGAATCCGACGAGGACCCCAAGGTATTCTTCAGGAACGAACAGGAAGCCGTGATAGAGGAGTTCAAGTCAAGATATTCCACGACCCTTGACAGGATCGAGGTGGTCAGGGAGATCTATATCTCTCTAATCTCCGTAACCATGTTCCTGAACGTCATGTTGGTGATAATGTCCATGCTGGTCGGCATCAACCACTACCTCATGAGCTTCCTCATTGTCTTCATATTCATAGTGGTTGAGATGGTCCTCTGGGTGGTGATCAACAGCGTGCTTCCCAGAGAACACATATGGTATGATCCAAAGCCACATCCATTGGAATCGAAGTATCACCAGCGTTTGAACGTCATGCTAGCGATCGGGATCTCTCTTTCCATCCTGGTCGCCATTGTGATGCTTGCCTTGAGGCCCACATGGGAGACCATACTTTTGTACCTAGCTCTCGTTTCCACACCTCTTATCATACCAGGGGTATGGGTCATGAGGGAGGAAGGGGTCATAAGGAGGAGGGATGATGCCTTCGGTGCATTCATAAGGACCATCGGTTCCACATCCGAGAGCAAGGGGGGTTCAGCCTCCATCGGCATGAAGAGGATAAGATGGCACGATTTCGGCGCCCTTACGGAGCAGATCAGGGCTCTTTACGACAGGTTGAAAATTGGTATCGACTCCGAGAGGTCCTGGGGAATATTCGTCAGGGAGACCAGGTCCGAACTGATATCACAGTTCCTGAACACTTATCAGGAGGGAATTTCGGCAGGGGGAAGCCCGAAAGAGGTTTCATCACTGCTTTCTGGTCACTTCACCACGTTATCCTCACTCAGGAAGAGGAGGTACCTGGTTGCGGACAACTTCGCGGCAATACTTTACGGCCTCACCATCTTCATCTCGGGCGGCATGTTCATGATCTATTCGGTGATACTCGAAATGCTCCAGAAGCTGGGAGGTCTGGAGTCGGCCTCGGAGGAGATCGAGAACTTCCAGCCCCTGGTCCTCTTGAAGGACGTAGCCGGTCTGGAGTACATCATGCTGGCGGCCATAGTCTCTGTGGTCATTCTCCATGTTCTGTTCTCGGCAGATGCCGCACGGAGGTTCAAAGGGAGCCACAGGCTAATGCTCATGATCCATATTCCCCTGCTCCTTTGGACGGCTGCAGTATCGGGTTACCTCGCTCAGTGGGCTGTGGGAAGGGTCCTCTGATGTCTCGGGGAACGTGAAAGACCTTATGGCCCGACATGGGTCCATTCCTGTTCAGCGGTCGTATCATAGTCTAATATTATTCTCAGTAAGGATGTTGGCCACAGAGAGGAGGCATATCTCGTGTGCTATGGAACATAATTATAGAGGTGGTCTCCGATATTCAGTGTTTGTTCTATAATGCTTAAATACGACTCCACATGATGTTTATTAACGAGGCAAGGCGCCGGAAAGATGTTATTTTCTCAGACCCAGGTCCAGCCTTGTCATCTGCTCGATAACATAGCTACTGAAGGGCAAACCTCTGAGGGTAGGAATGTTTTACGAATGTACTATTAGACTTATATATCTACAGGGACAGATACATGATCAGTAGGAGGACTCGAAATGAATAAAAAGATACTATGGCTCTCCGCACTTGTCGGTCTTGTCCTTGTTGCCGGCTCGGTCTCGGCACTGAACCCTCTGAAGGGAGATGACTGGCAGCAGGACCCGGATAACGACGGTTTGAACAACAGGGATGAGTTCCTTGCCGGCTCGGATCCCAACAACTGGGATACCGATGGTGATGGTCTTCCTGATGGTTGGGAGGTAGAGAACTCCCTGGACCCTGCAGACCCAACGGATGCTGAGATGGACAACGATTATTTCGGTGGGGAAGAGTATGCTTCATACACTCAGGTAAAGCCTCCGTATGACAATTACGCGGAGTATTACAGATTGCTCGGGGTTGACGAGAAAACCGGAGAGAACAAATATCTTCCCACCGACCCGAACAATCCCGATACGGACGGTGACGGATTACTCGATCCTGATGATCCGTGGCCATGGGACTTTCCACCTGGAACTGATCCGGGCGATCCGGGGGAACCGGTCCCACCAGACCCAAATCCCGGTCCGCCAACACCACCACCGGAAGACAGCGATCGAGATGGATTGCCGGACCACTATGAGAGGCAGTTGGGAACAGACCCCTACAATCCTGATACGGACGGCGACGGGCTCATCGACTCCCAGGAGATCGCACTGGGTCTCGATCCCAACGATTGGGACACCGATGACGATGGTCTCATAGATGGTGTTGAACTGGGCAGCGGCCACTCTACGGACGGGCATTTGGAGGATACAGACAATGACGGCATCTCCTGATAGTAGAGTGTGAAGGATTCTTTCAAAGGGGAGCTCTGTTGAAGGGTTCCCCGCTCTTTGTTCTTAGAAGATCGATAATAGCTATCTCAGAGGGTGCTCCGACCCTCATTGGCGGACCCCATGTTCCTGATCCGTAGCACACATACATGTAGGACTCCCCGTATTTGTAAAGTCCCCTGTCCCCTTCCCTGTACACCATCCTGGTGAAGAGTCCCGCAGGGAACATCTGCCCGGAGTGCGTGTGTCCGGATAGCATGAGGTCAACACCGAGCTCAGCGGACCTCTTGAAATGGAGGGGGTGATGATTTACAAGGATCATAGGTCTCCTGCTTTTCGAAGCGCGGACCAGCTTTTCGATAACTTCCTCATATTGGTGGTATGACCGGAAGGACGAGGGATCGTCCACCCCGATGATGGAAAGTCCCGTTTCCTGGTCTTCCTTCATCCTATTGTCCAGGACCTCGAACCCGCAATTCTTGAGGAACTCCTTGGAATCCATTATTCCATGATAGAACTCGTGATTGCCGATGATAGCGTAAGATGGAGCTATGGAGGTCAACTCCTTCAGATATGGGACAATATGTGAAAGGGACCTGGGGTTAGTATCGATAAGGTCCCCTGCCGAGATGATAATATCCGGTTCACTCTCCCTTGTCTTCTCCAATATCCGCTTTGATCTTCTCTTTCCGACCAGAAGACCGATGTGGACATCCGATATGAGTGCGATCCGGATAGGCTTCACATCCTTTTCCCCTGATCCTATCCTTACCTTCCTTACCCTGAGCACCCTGCCTATGATGATCCCCAGGACCATGGGTAGGACCACCCCTGCCAAGACAAATAATCTAAGAACGTCCATAAGTAGCTGGTTAGAGTTCCATCCGGTGGCGACCCCTATCAGCAGTATGGGTCCTGCTATGGAGGTCGTGAACAACATATAGAAGAAGGCCCCCATCATCAGGGCAGCCAGGAGATACAGTATCTGGATGGTCCTCCCGTGGTATGCATGACCTATTATCTCCGCGAATATGATGAAAAGTGTCATTGAGATCATGAACGTGATATACTGCCATTGAACGGTTGACCCGGGAGAGAACAGGATGGAATATACGGATCCGATCAGTACCGAAGCGGAGATCACCATGATAGATATGACCGAAATGAGCATCATGGCTGTAAGCGTTCCTCTTTCCCTCTGTTTCTCCGTAATGGTGGCCCCTTCTTTTTCCCTCATGCTTACCTTGTAGATTTTATTACCATTATCTATCTTTGGCCTCTCGGGTCCATGTTCTTTTGTTCCGTGGTCTCTCCTTTATCCCGAGCATCTTTCTCGTCCATCAACCGTTCCATGTCCAATGGTGGTGCCGCTCTCATCTGTGGTTGTGAAGGGGTGGCGGTTGCCTCTCCTGGAGATGCTTGATGGACAGGCTGCTGCCGGGGATATTGCTGTTGAAACGGTTGCTGTGCTATTGGCTGCTGTTGAGCAGGCTGTTGTTGTTGATACTGATGCTGAGCGGGAGGCAACACCCTTTCGATCGGTGCCTGACGCGGCTGCCCCAGCTGGGGCGCGCCCGATCTCTGCTGCATGGTACCGGGCAGCCCGGGAACCGCCGCCTTCATGCTCTGTTCTTTTCTTTTCTCCTCCTCGGTCCTCTCCGGAGCCTCTCTTGAGAGTTTTTCCTTTTTTTTCTTGGACCTGGCAGACAGCAGCGGTATTACCACCGCCAATATGCCTATGATGAGAGGTATGAGGAACGCAAGTATTCCTATGATAACTGCGGTGGGTATCCTGGCAGGAACATCAACCTCATCGTAGGCGGGCTCACCCATGCCCTGTTTGTTATAGGCATGCACCGAGTAGTAATAAGTTCCTTCACTGACATCCTCGTCGGTGAACGATCTCTCCTCCGGGCCGAGATACAAAAGCAGGTTCATGTCGCTCCGGCTGGTTCCCTTGTACAAGACATAACCGGTGACCTCCGCCCGAAGTCTCCGCGGTCACGTAACAGACGTATAGTTTATCCTTGTAGCTCTGTGCCATCCTGGAACTGCTCATTCCGTATGTGGAGTCTGTGGATGCTGTTAACTTCCTGGTGCCGGATGCGATCCGATCATCGAGCTTGACGTAACCCTCCTCTCTTTGGACGAGGTTCTCTTCATAGGGAACGTACACGAAGTCCGATAGATCGGGTTCATATGCGGTCACAACCTTGTTCACGGACCTGGTCGGTACACTCTCACTTGAGAATATGGACCGGGCTGCCTCACCATCCTCTATCTCCAATGGTTGAATTGTTGGAAAAGAGATTGACATCAAGGAGATGATGATAAAACAAATCCAATATATGCGTGTACTGAGCATCTAACGTCCCCCTTCTCATCAAAAAAGATAGAAACCGTATTCGAATGATGATTTATAAATTTATCCAGCAACCAGAAAACACTTATTTCTCTATTGTCGCGCCTTTTCTGCCGTTGCTCAACAGAACTACCCTGGAAGGTCCGAAGGAATCAACGATACCGTATCCGGTGAGTTCGCCCATTCTCACGGCAAAGTTCTCTACCTCCCCGAAGGACGGCATGTTGTCCATGGACATCCTTTTTCTTGAATAACCCACGAAAACGTATCCCTTTGGCTCGATGAAATCCACTTCCCCCCTGAGGTCCAGTTTTGAATATTCCTCGTGGAAGCCCAGGTTCCATCCCTTGATTAGAGTGTGTCTGCCGACCTTTCTGGTGTCAAGCGATGGCAGAAGGTCCAGTGTCTCAATGAGCTTCTGCCAAAGTCCACTTCTCTTGGGAAGGCAGAGCTTCTTGTATATTTCCTCGTTGGGTGCATCAATCGATATGTACAACTGTGTTGGGAGAGGGTCAAGCTCCTCCAGTGTTTCAGGTATTGTGCCGTTCGTTACCAGAAAAGTTGTAAAACCCCTTCTCTTGTATTCGGCTATGAGGTCGCCAAGATACGGGTACATGGTCGGTTCACCGGTAAGTGAGATCGCCACCTGGTTCGGGTTCCTGGCTTCCTCCCACATCCCGGGGTCGCACCGGCCGTCCCCTTTGAAACCGGAAACCAGTTTTCTCTGGGCTTCGATACTTCCCTCCACTATGCTCTTCGGATCGTCCCATTCAATGTCAGTATCGTCCCTGCCCTGATATCTCCAGCAGTAGATGCAGCTGTGGTTGCACGCGTTGGCAACCGGCGTCATCTGAAGACATCGGTGGCTGTTGATGCCGAAGAACCTCTGCTTGTAGCATGGTCTATCTTTGATGAGGGATTCCCTGAGCCAATGGCAGGTCTTTACGGCAGAGTGGTTGCCGACGATGGAATATCCCTGCTTCTCGAACATCTTCTTGAGGTCTTGGTCCATGCATCACTCTATTCGGGGAGACAGTAAAAAACTTGCCCCTCCAAAGTTATTAATATTGCTGACCGTAATATTTCAGATAACATGAAAAGAAAGAACAAGATCATCATATCATTCATATCTGCGCTTCTGATCGTCATCCTAATACTCTCGCTCTTTGCCTTTTGGTACCTTGGATACCAGGAGCCGGAGACCACTGTGTCCAAACTAAGGCTCATCGACGTGAACGAGAGGGAGCTGAGCTTCAAGGTCGGGATAGTGATATCCATCCATAACCCGAACAACCTCGATCTGGAGGTAACAGGGATAGAGGGGGACCTCTTCATCGACGATGAAAGGATAGCCCCCATGTACAATGAGACCGGCGTCACCGTAAAGGCAGGGGGCAGCTCGATCATTGAAATGGAGCTCCCGGTGGACGACCCGGAGCTCATGGTCCTGAAGGGTGACCAGCTGAGGATAAAGGGGAGGTCCTACGGAGAGTATCTCTGGGTCAAGGGGAGCTCGGAATTCGAGGAGACCATGGAGCTTCCCGGTCCCGACGACGCGCCATCCAATCTGCCTCCGATAGCCCTGATAAACGGGCCCCGGAGCGCCATGACCGGCGAGGAAGTGACCTTTGATGGATCGATGTCAAGCGACAATGACGGGCAGATCACAGAATACTCATGGGACCTGGATGACGGAAACACCGCCATGGGAGAGGCCATCAACCATGAATATTCAGACCCGGGAATATATCAGGTAGAGCTGACCGTGACCGATGACGATGGTGGAAGGACCACTGCGACCCATCAGATCACTATCCTCGGCCTGCCCTGAAACTAGAACAATCCCACAGCTTTTCCATCATCTGTGACATCCATCCTGGAAGCGGCAGGTTCCCTCGGGAGGCCCGGCATTGTCATGATCTTTCCGGTCAACGGCACCACGAAACCCGCACCAGCCGAGAGTCTTATATCTGAAATGGTTATCTTGAACTTGGTCGGTGCCCCCAGTAGTTTCGGGTCGTCTGAAAGTGAGTACTGGGTCTTTGCCATGCATATGGGCAGGGTATCATAACCCATTGAGCCGAGGTCGGTCAGCTTCTTCTGGGCATCCACGGAGAACTGCACCTTGTCCGCACCATACACGTTATGGGAGATATACTCGATCTTCTCCTTCAAGGGAAGTTCGTCTGGATACAGGGTGTTGAAACAGTCGGGGCACTCATCCACCACCTCTACCAGCTTTTTTGCTACTTCCATGGCACCTTCACCCCCTCTGGCATGATGATCGGATACCGCTATCGGCATACCCATACCTTCACAGAGTCTCAGTATCTCCTGGACCTCATCTTCATGGTCGTTCTCGAACCGGTTGATGGCTATGACAATGGGGAGTCCGAACAGATGAACGATGCTCAGATGTCTTGATAGGTTCGACATTCCCTTTCTCAGGGCTAGTACATTCTCTTTTTCGAGTTCGCTCTTGGGTATTCCCCCCTGCATCTTCAGAGAACGTGTTGTTACAACCATCACCACCGCTTTGGGGGCAAGTCCTGTCTTGCGGCAGAAGATATTGAAGAACTTCTCTGCTCCCAGATCGGAACCGAAACCAGCCTCCGTGATGAAATATTCGCTCAGATGGAGTCCCATCTTGGTGGATAGGTATGAGGATGTCCCGTGGGCGATGTTGGCGAACGGGCCGCCGTGAATGAAGGCTGGCACGCCCTCGATCGTCTGCACAAGGTTCGGCCTCAGGGCATCCTTGAGAAGCATCGCTATGGCTCCTACCACTCCGAGGTCCTTTGCATAGATAGGATGCTTCTCCATATCGTATGCCACTATTATGTTGGAGATCTTCTCTTTCAGGTCATCCATTGAAGTTGCAAGGCATAATATGGCCATTATCTCGCTTGCTGCGGTGATGTCGAAGGAATCCTCCTGGGGCATACCGCTCTTGGTACCTCCAAGACCGATCACCGCATTACGTAGTGATCTGTCGTTCATGTCCATTACCCTGTGCCAGGTGATCCTTCTCGGATCAATGTCCAGGTCGTTACCGTGGTGCATGTGGTTGTTCAGGACCGCAGCCAGCAAATTGTGTGCGGAGGTTATTGCGTGCATGTCGCCTGTGAAGTGGAGATTGATATCCTCCATGGGCAATACCTGGGAATATCCTCCTCCGGCCGCACCGCCCTTGATCCCGAACACGGGCCCCATGGAAGGCTCCCGGATCCCCAACATGGCCCTGTGCCCCATCTTGCAGAGTGCCTGGGCCAGGCCTATTGTCATCGTTGTCTTCCCTTCTCCGGCAGGTGTAGGACTCGTTGTCGTGATGAGTATCAGATTCCCTTTCTTAAGCCTGGATATCCTGTTCAGTGCCGAAAGCTCTATCTTTGCCTTGTATGCCCCCCATGGCGTGAACTCGCCCTTTTTCAACCCCGCCCTTTCGGCTATCTCCTCAATGGGTCTCAGCTTTGCTGCCTGGGCTATTTCGATATCGCTCAACATGCCGACAGGAACGGTCTCCGATATCAATAAATTAACCCAAAGAGATGAGGGATACCTGTATAGTTAATTCGAATACGGTATCAGGTATATGTTCTCACATCTCAACGGCCGGCTCGTCGCTGCCGAGGTATCTTTCAGGGTCCTTCTCGAACATGAACCTGCACCCTGGTGCGCAGAAATAGTATTTCTTTCCTTTATACTCGCTCGTCAATATAGATATCTTCGGGTTCACCTTCATCTTGCATACCGGATCGGTCTCCATTTCATTTCCTCCTTTTTCTTATTTCAGGTACATATCTCTTGAGTGAAAGTGATAAAGTAATGACAGTTACCGAGCTCATAGCCATGGCAAGGCCTGCCAGTTCCGGCCGCATCTCAATGCCGATCGGATAAAGGATACCTGCGGCCACCGGAATGAGGGCCGTGTTGTATGCAAAGGCCCAGAAGATGTTCTGTTTTATCCTGCCCATTACCTTCCTTGAAAGCTCCAGCCCGGCTATGCTGTCCTCGAGGTTATCGTTCACAAGTACGATATCCCCGCTTTCCATGGCAATGTCCGTCCCGCTTCCCATTGCGATCCCGACATCTGCCTGAGCGAGGGCAGGGGCATCGTTTATACCATCACCCACGAAGGCTACCTTCTTTCCTTTCTCCTGGAGCTCCTTCACCTTTCTGGCCTTGTCCTCGGGGAGGACCTCTGCGATGATATTATCTATGCCGACCTCGGAACCCACTGCTTCGGCGGTCCTTCGATCATCCCCCGAGATCATCACGACCTCGATCCCCCTTGCCTTCAAGGCATTGATCGCTCCCTTTGAAGTATCCTTGATCCTGTCGGATATCCCCAATATTCCGATCAATACACCTTCATAGGCGACCAGCACCGCTGTTTCTCCTCTCTTTTGTATTTCCCTCAGGTCGTTCTCTACTTCCTTACTTACTTTGATACCGTTTTCGGTTATCAGGCCCATATTGCCGGCCAAAGCCATTTTTCCATCGAGCCTCCCTATTATTCCCTTTCCCGTCACTGCGTGGACATCCTCGGATTCAGGAAGGTCAATATCCCTGGTCCTTTCGATCACCGCCTCACCTAGTGGGTGGCCGCTTCGTCTTTCGAGGGACCCTGCGACCATGAGCAACCTCTCCTCGGACACGTCGTAGGGCTTTATGCTCACAACCTGGGGTTTTCCAATGGTGATGGTACCGGTCTTGTCAAGAACGAAGGTATCGATATCCTTCGAGAGCTGAAGCGCTTCACCGTTCTTTATGAGGATCCCCATGTCGGCCCCTCTTCCTATTCCGACGGTCACCGCTGTTGGGGTTGCTAGTCCCAATGCGCACGGACATGCTATTACCAGCACCGATACCAGCGTCGTGATCGAGAACAGCAGTTGCTCTCCAAATATAAGGAACCAGAATATAAAGCTCGATATGGCTATCGTGAGGACTGCTGGAATGAAATAGCTTACGACCCGATCCGCCAATCTCTGTATCTCCGGTCTTGACCCTTGTGCCTCCTCCACCAATCTGATGATCTGGGACAGTACGGTGTCCTTTCCGACCTTTGTAGCCTCCATCTTCAACAGTCCATCACCGTTGATGGTTCCTCCGACCAGGCTGTCGCCGCTTTCCTTTCGATCGGGAACGGGCTCACCCGTGACCATCGCCTCGTCCACGTGACTGCTCCCCGAGATCACTTTCCCGTCAACCGGGACCTTTTCTCCCGGACCGATAATGACGGTATCGCCTGCCTCTACATCTTCGATATCGATCACCACATCCTTTCCCTCTCTGGAGACAGTGGCTGTTTTTGGTTTCAGGCCGATCAATCTCCTGATCGCCTCGTTCGTTTTCCCCTTGGCACGTGACTCGAGGAACCTTCCAAGTGTCAAGAAGGCCCCAAGCATCAGAATCGTGTCATAGAAAAGGAAGCTCCGGTCCAGGAAGATCTCGAAGGTACCAAGTATGGATGCTATGAAAGCCACACCCATTCCCATCGAGTACATAACGTCCATGTTCAGATTCCTGTGCTTGAGAGACCGAAATGCCGCAGAGAATATGGGATAACTTATGAAAAGGAAGATCGGTGTTATTGTGAAGAACAGGGGATAGGCCATGTCAAATGGCGGATCGGGTCCGAGCTGCATGAAGAGCATCAAAGGTATGCCTATACCGAGACCGACGGTGAAACGGAACATCCTCCCCCTCTGATCCCGGTCATGGGTTTCCTTTTCTTTAATTGAGGTTTCATCTTCCTCCGTTCCTATGTACTCATATCCTATATCCTCGATGGACTTCCTCATATCCCCGAGTGATACTAAATGGGGATCGTAACTGACGTGGGCCTTTTCCGATCCCAGGTTCACCTTCACTTCTGAGATACCTTCGACCTCTTCCAAACCTGTCTCTATGGCTTTTACACACATTGCACAGGTCATGCCTCCGATCCTGATGACGGCGGTTTCCCTTTGTACCTCATAACCCACATTCTCGATGGTTTCCTCCATATCTTTTATATCGATCTTGGAGGGGTCGTAATTCACGGTGGCGGTTTCAGTTCCAAGGTTGACATCTGCGGTCTCTATCCCGTCCATCTTCTCGAGTTCGGACCTGATAGCATTGACGCATACCGCGCATGTCATTCCTTTGACATGTATGTGGACTCTATTATTTTCCAAAAATACCACTTTATGTCTCTATATCATCCAACATAGAGGTATACATTTTGGTTGAAGTGTTAAGGTCCTACTTTTCTTTCTTCAACACATCGAGAACCTCGTCCACATGCCCTTTTACTTTGACTCCGTGCCACTCCTTCCTGATCTTGGCGTCCGGGTCTATCAGGAAGGTGGACCTGTCGACTCCCATATATTCGCGGCCGACCATCTTTTTCTTCTTCCATGCTCCCATTTTGGATAATAGCTCTTTTTCAGGGTCGGACAGAAGCTTCAGTTTCAAGTCATGTTTATCTATGAAGTTCAGGTGGCTCTCCTTTTTGTCAGGACTCACTCCGACTATACGCGCGTTTTCCTTTTCGAAATCATCCAGGGCACAGGTAAAATCCTTTGCCTCCAATGTGCAGCCGCTGGTATTGTCCTTGGGATAGAAATAAAGGACCGTCCAATTCCCTTTAAGGTCATCCTTGCAGAACTCGTTTCCCATCTGGTCCATCAAACAGAACTCAGGAACTTGCTTTCCTTCCTTGCCGGTTTCTTCCATATTATCACCGGATGAAGAAAGCATAGGAACTAATTATTTAACTCCCCTGATATTAAAGGGCAGGGGTCATCTGCCCGATTCCTTGGAGATGGGCGGAATGAAATCCTTTAACTTCTGTATATTGGGATTTACCTTCCCCCATCTTATCAGTGAGAAGGCCACATCGATTATCTCTGGGCGGTCTTCCAGGTAATTCTCGTATTCCAATCTGATGGAGTCGTAATACTTCCTTGCAGTCATCCAGTTTGGTGCCGCGAATATCACCAATAGATCGTACTTCCCGTTAAGGTAATAGGTATCCATCAAGCGTATACTGAGCTCCCCTGGAGCGTTGGTGAGGTGCCTTCTTATAAGAAGCCGGGCCTGGTCCGCGGTCAGCGGTTTCAACTTGATCAGCAGAAGGAACGATTTCCAATCGATCATGTTCTCATCAACGACAGCAGTATAGCCCCAAACAGCTTCGTTGTCCTCGAGCTTTCTCTTCTCCCGCCACACCTTTTGCCTGTAGGAACCACAGGACCGTGCGATCTCTTCCAGGCTCCGCGTCGGGTCCTTCAAGAGTTCATTGAGTATCCTGTGTCCTTTGAACTCGGTTGTAACCGTATTGTTATCTATCTGTAACAAATCGTTCACCAACTAGCCGAATGTGATTATACCTTTAATATTTCCGGTTAGGGTTGTTTATGATCCGTTGTCTTTTCTAGATGGTATCTCTATATGTGTGGAGATCGAAAAATCACCTCCTTGAGCTTTAACGTCTTTAAAAAGATTTAAACAATAGAAAACCACTATCCGTATAATATCCTGGTTCCCGAAGGGAAAATATCGGGGGCAGGGGAAAATGAGGGAGTCCAATGCTTACGGAGATCACACACCTCCAGAACCTGGAAGTGCTGACGGAGAAAGGGTTATCGCTTGGATATGTTGAGGATGTGATAGTCGACCTGGATAGCGGCGAGATATACGAGCTTCTGGTCTCGGAAACGAACCCGGACCTTGTTGAGGAGGGTGCCAGTGTGGGCGTCCCTTACAGGTGGGTCCAATCCATATCCCGGGTCATCCTTTTAAAATACTTCCCCGGCAGGGTAAAGAGGAAGGAACAGTTCGATATACCTTCACTTCCAGCTGACGGAAGGCGGCGGAAGCTGAGAGTGGTCAAGACGGACCATGGGGATGGTGGGGTCAGCCGTGTAGGTTGGAGATGAGGGATTACGGGACGTGGACGTATGGCCTTAAAAGACCTGACCGATCTTGAACGAAGGGTCTACGAATATGTCAGAGATCATGATTTTGCCAATTATCCCTGGAGCACCAGCCATGCGGCAAGGGACCTGAAGACCAGTGAGGAAGAGATGTATTTTGCTATTTCTGAGCTAACTAAGAAGATAAGGGATAATATCTGGATATACTACGACAAGGGAGAGCTCCACATCGTAGCGGATTGATCATACCGCTTCCTTGAGAAGTATGTGGACCGAAAGACCTTTTTTCTTCTCCCTGTTCTCTATCCAGATGATCCCACCATATCTTATGATCATTCTCTTTATCAGGTAGAATCCAAGTCCGTGAGAACCCGTGTCGGTACTGGTGGGTCTTCTGAACACATTTTCGAGGTTCTCTTTTTTCATTCCGTCACCGTTATCCTCAATCACCAGATGGACAGGTTCTGCCAGTAAGGTAGACCTGGGCGGGTCCCTGTTTGCTTTTACGTTTATCCGAACCTTGTCTCGGGACCCTGAACGGTGAAGCAGGTTCTCGATCACTCGGAATAAAGCTTCATGAAGAAGTTCGTCTGTAAGAACATGGTAATTTTTAGCGTCTATATCTATTTTCATCTCTCTTTCCTGATATTCCTCCCTGACCCGGTTTACAGCTTCCAAGATCTCTTTTTTAAGATCTATGGGAGCGGTCTGGACCTGTGCTCCGGCCTTGGACATTAACTTAACATCCCTTATGATCCTGGAGCTCTTGCGAATTTCAGTAAGGGCTCTGGAGATGTATTCTTTCCTCTTCTTTTCCGATTGCGGATCAAGGTTCATTAATTCGAGATATCCCATTATGCCAGTGTTTGCATTGTAAATATCATGGATCATGAGATCTGTATAGATATCAGCTTCTTCGATGGCGTCAAGTAGCTTTGTGGTCTGGTCCCTGAGTGATTCTTCCAGCTCCTTGATCTTTGTAATGTCCTGGCCCACCATCAGGATGAGAGATACGTTCCCTTCCTCATCGAAGATGGCCGTGTTCTCCAGGGATATGGTAAGTGCAATGCCGGAACTTGATCTTACCTTGCTCTTGTACTGGGTCCTGAAACCTGTTCCTATATCCCATTTGAGTACTTCCAACCTACCCTTTTCAGCATCGCGCTCCAGTAAAAGATCGAACCAAGGCCTCCCCATCACCTCCTCAAGGCCATATCCCAGTGTCCTTCTTGCACCCTTGTTGAAAAGGGTAATGTTCCCTTCAAGGTCGAGCCCGATGATTATTGCATTTGAACTCTCGATGAGCTCATCTCCCAGGCCACGAAGTAGTATGGCCCTCTTTCCGCCTTCATCTTGCCCCGTTCTTTGGACCCAGATCTCCAGTGTGAGTCCATCATCTGTTGATGTGCTCAGAGGTATTCCTATTACGTTGAAGTCCAGAGGTCCCGCTTTGGAACGTAGTCTCACCTCTGCTTCTCCGCCCTTCAGCTTGGTGAAACAATCCATCAGCATAACTTTTCTCTGTTTGGTGGGCTTTGTGATTGGATCCTTTCCTTTGGATAATAGAGTCACCATTTCCTCCGATGCACTGTTCTGGAAGTATACCTCCATATTTTTTTTCAGGATATCCATCGGGATCGAGAGTTCTTCTAGTATGTCCAGATCAATGCTTTTCAGATCGGATGAGATGGAGATGTCGTCCAGCAGGATAACGAATCCATTCTCGGAACCCATGCCATCTGGTCCGTAGAACATCATACCCTGTTTATTGCCAAAGATATTTTCCCTCAATTCCACTTTAAGCCCCTCCTTTCCCTCTTCGGGTCCTTTTATTCGCTCAAGGACACCAGGGATGTTCGAGGGTTTTACGAGATCATACAAGTAGGAACCGACGAAATCTCCCGATCCATGAGGGATGCACTCCGCCATCTTCTTGTTGACATGCGTGATTCTGCCCCCTTTTCCCAGGACCATTATGCCCATAGGCAGCGAATCCGTACTCTCAGAATCAACGGTTCTTACCACTTTTTCATCCTTTACTATCTCGACCACCTCTGGATGGGTTGATAAGGGAACTTGGATGATACTTTATTCCAAAATCCTTGGGCATGTAAACCTTTGAAAGGTTATTTAAACCTATGTTAATGGAGCGGTTAGTTTCGTCCCACTCCCAGCAAAGCATTTAGTACCCCATTTTTTCTACGGTGTATGATGGTTGCCGAAAGGATCGGAGAAAAAGAACCCGCTTGGACGGAAAAATACAGACCCAGGACCCTCGATCAAATGGTGGGCATGGTAAGAACCATCGAGAAGGTCAAACGTTGGGCCTGGTCATGGAAGAAAGGAGCGGATCCGAAGAAGAAGGCGATGATCTTCGATGGAGAACCAGGAGTGGGAAAGACGACAGCGGCTCTGGCCCTGGCAAACGAAATGGATTGGGAGGTGATCGAGCTCAATGCATCGGATTCCAGGAACCTGGAATCCATCCGTAATATGGTAACAAGAGGAGCGACATCGCATGATATTACGGACTCTGGATACGGGGACGACTCCAAAAGGAAGAAAAAGCTTATTCTACTAGATGAGGCGGATAATCTCCATGAAAGGAGCGCCAGGTCCACGGAGGGACAGGACCTTTCGGACAGAGGAGGAAAAAGGGCCATCGTCGAACTTGTAAAACTGACCAAGCACCCGGTCATCCTGGTAGTAAATAACCTCTACGGTCTCACAAAAGGAGCGGGGGCGTCCCTAAATTTCACTTGCGAAAAGGTCAAGTTCAGAAGATTGCCTCCGTCCTCCATCGCGAGGAGGCTCAGGGAGATCTGTCGAATGGAAGGTGTCAAGTTCGACGACGATCTCATAATGGCCATCTCCGAACGCTCTGGCGGTGATCTAAGGTCGGCCCTCGGCGATCTACAGATAATATGTGCTGGAAAGAGCAGGATCTCGCTAAAGGATATTCAGGTACTGGGTTTCAGGGACACCAGGGAGAATATATTCAACACCATGGAAAAGGTCTTCAATGCACGCTCGGTGAACGCGTCCCGGTCCGCACTCATGGAGGTGGATGAGGACATTTCTTCCCTGATGCTCTGGTTCTCACATAACCTGACCGCCGCAATGTCCCATCCGGGAGATGTGGACAGAGGGATGGCATCACTATCCAAGGCAGACCTCTTCCTCGGGAGGGTAAGAAGGAGGCAGAACTACAAACTATGGTCCTATGCCCGGGACAACATAGCAACATTGTGTCTTGCAAGGAAACACCCCAACCCTGCCAGGTCCCGTTACGGGTTTCCGTCCTACCTAAAGAAGATGTCTCGATCCAAGGAAACAAGGAGGATACTCAAGGAAACCGCTTCCGCAATAGGTATTCTGACCCACTCTTCGATCCGCTCTGTCAAGGAGGACACCCTCTATCGTTTCGGTCTCATGACGACCCGGGACCCCGATTTCGCCGGAAGCCTGGTAGCCCATGGAGGGCTGGAGAAGGAGCATCTCAGGATCCTTTCCCGGGACAGTTTGAAGGAGAAAGATCTCAGAGATATCATGGGAAGGGCGGAGCAGATAAAGAACTCCATGGTGAGACCCACTGGGATGGAAGGCCACCCCGAGGGAGGTCTGATGGATTACGTAAAGGAGGGGGAAGAAGAAGCGCATGAAGGTGATGGGAACGGATCTCCGGAGGAGGATAAGGGGTCCGGCCCAAAACAGGCGAACCTTTTCGATTTTTAATACTCTCTCAAAGCTCTAGTTCCTCGGATGGCTCCGATAGGACCTCGGCTTGGATGGGTGGTCTGCTGCTTTTCCTTTGACCACGCCTTTCGTCGGGCGGTTTCGAGAACAGTGAGAACTTCCCATCTTCTCTCTCCCTTTCCCTCTTTTCCTTATTTTCCTGTTTCTTCTTCTTCCTCTGGGCCTTTCTCTCCTTCTTCAGCTTCTTCCACATGCCCTTCTTCTTGGACCTTGAAAGTTCAGGGTCATGCGGAGGTAGCTCTTTGAACCTCTTTTTCCATACCCTTTTTCTCCATCTAGCCGCCATCCAGGGCAATATTATTATGGCTACGATCAGAATGAATATCCATAGGTAACTGTCCAAGAAGTCCTTGAACTTCTGATATCTGCTCACCTCCGGTTCGAGGATCTTGAGATTGAACTTCTCGGTTAGATTGTTCTGTCCGGTGGGGTCGTAGGATATGGATGTCTCCAACTCGTAATCACCCGGGGGATTCTCCCTCTCCCATAATATCTCCCTTGTCCTGTTGATGGTGTTAGATTGGGTCGAAAGGTCAGTGTTGGGTTGTATTATTCCGTTCACGATGACCTGAGTGTAGAGCTTTGTCCAGGGTACCATGAATGCATCATTGTACTCTACCGCGATCTGTTTTTGGTTTATCTTGGCCCCTATGATCTCCAGAGAGTTGGATCCGAAGGTGAAACCGGAATCGAGCTTGGAGGAGCCGAACTTCAAGATGGCCCCGCCGTTGCATCTGGCTCTGATCCTAAGCTGGATCACGGTATTGGATTCAACCGTGGTATCATTTGCCGCCGGAAAGAAACCCGACGCCTCTATCTTGTTGTCTACTCCCTCCTGGATCCTGTTACTGTACGACTCGATTGTCAGGATAGGTTCGCTTCCCCTCATTATATCGAAGATGAAGTCCGAGGAGACGGAACCGGAGCCCTCTTCCCTGGTTGCGAAGATCATGACGGTCACTTTTCCTCCCAGGTTTATGGTGTCCCTCAAAGGCTCAGAGGACCATGTACCTACATCCTTCCAGTATGTATGCCCTATGGGTAGAAGATTCCATCCGAAGAGACCGTCCTTTATGAAACCATTTGGTATGGCGACAGCCTGCCATTCGTCCGTGTTCTCGGGGGCTAGAGGAGTCAACTGCATCCCGGCGATCATGTGGAGTTTTGTATCGTTGAGGATCATTGGCCCTTCGACATTCTGACCTTCGGTCCTCTCCGATGTGATCATGAAAACAGAGATGGTCACGGACAGTAGAACGACGATCGCCGTCAGTTTCGAGAGCTTCTTGATCCTCATGTTCAGCCTCCGGGTGCTTGCCCCTCGGGGTCTCTTTCAAGTATGGACACTTCGTATATAACAAATATCTACATAGCGCATATAAGCTTTGCCTAGTATCATAGGCCATCTCTATTTGTAAGTTCTGGTATCAAGGTAGAAGCTCCTCTTTCCCTTGTATTAAAATGACCTGTCGGACCGGTCAATTAATAATAGTAAGAACCTTTGGTCACCATATGGTCCACGTTCATAGGAGAAGATATCTTGTTATGCACGTGATCTCACCTTCAGGGGTCGGCAAAGGTCTTCTTATAAAACTCATAAGGGATCGTACTCGTCAGTTGACGGAGGAGGAGTTCCAGAAGGCCAGGCCATGGTTCGTCTACTACGAATCGGGCTGGGCCATTGTCAGGACCTGGCACCAAGGTGTCCAGATGCTCATCGATATTGTTCAGGACCTTGACGGTACACGGCTCAAGGAAGGAGAGCTAAGGATAAATATCGCCGGAACCTCGGGAACCCTTAAGAAGGCTTTTTATAAGCATGTGCCTCCGATAGTAAGGGAGAGGTCACATTATAGAGAGCATCAAAAGAGGTAGATCGCTCCTATGTTATATATTGGAACCCAATAAATATTTAAGACAAAAGGAAACTCCGCTAAAGTCGAGCCTAGGGTAGAGAACTCTGCCCGGAGGGCGCATCCATCAAGAGGGATCACAATGCAACCAGGCAATATGGCATATGACAGGGCGATCACGGTCTTCTCACCCGACGGCAGGCTCTTCCAGGTAGAATACGCCAGGGAAGCAGTAAAGAGAGGGACCACGACCGTGGGCATGAAGTTCAAGGACGGGGCGATACTGATAATAGACAAGAGGATAACAAGCCCTCTTATCGAACCAAGCTCCATAGAGAAGATATTCAAGATCGATGAGTACCTGGGATGTGCCACCAGCGGTCTTGTTGCGGATGCCAGGGTCCTCGTCGATAGGGCTAGGATCGAGGCCCAGATCAACAAGATCACCTATGAGGAAAGGATACCTGTTGACATACTTGTCAAGAAGATCTGCGACTTCAAGCAGAACTATACCCAGTATGGTGGTGTAAGGCCTTTTGGTACAGCACTACTTATAGCCGGGACCGACGAGAAAGGAGTTCATCTCTATGAAACGGACCCCTCCGGGGCAATGATGTCCTACAAGGCCGGATCCATCGGATCAGGTCGGAGCGTTGTAATGGAGATGTTCGAGGATAAGTACAAAGAGAATATGACCCAGAACGCCGCTATCAAGCTCGGTCTGGAATCCCTGCTCGCAGCCACAGATGAGAGCAGTCTGAACACGCTTGCCGTGGAGGTAGGAGTGGTCAAGGTGAAGGAACCGTTCGAGAAGCTCGATCCAAATAAGGTATCCAAGTTCGTTGACGACATGAAATGATGAGGTGGACCCAATGGTATCTCTTGATGAAGCGGTGATCGCAAGGCTCGATCGTGGCGGAGAGAGGTTCGAGGTACTTGTCGATCCGGAGATGGCCCACGATCATAAGAGCGGAGACAGCGGTCCTGAGATATCGGAGATAGTTGCCGTGGAAGAGGTATTTCTGGACTCCCACAAGGGCGATAGGGCACCTGATGATCTCCTGCAGAAGGTATTTGGCACAACCAACACCCTGGAGGTCATAGAGACCATCATAAAGAAGGGCGAGATACAGCTTACCACCGAGCAGCGAAAGAAGATGCAGGAGGAGAAGAGAAAGCAGATAGTGGCACTGCTTTCAAGGAACTGCATAAACCCGGTCAACAAGACACCCCATCCTCCACAGAGGATCGAGTTGGCCATGGAAGAAGCAAAGGTCAACGTGGACCCATTCAAACCTGCGGAAGGTCAGATCAACGATGTTCTGAAGGAGCTGAGGCCGATCCTGCCCATCAGGATGGAGATGGCACAGATAGCGGTGAAGGCAAGTGCCAGCCATTATGGGAAGCTTGTGGGAGAGGTCAGGTCCTATGGGAGGGTTCTTAAGGAGGAATGGAGCAAGGGTGGCGAATGGATATGTCTTGTGGAGATACCTGCAGGTCTCCAAATAGAGTTCTTCGACATGGTCAATTCCAGGACACATGGGGAAGTGGAGACCAAGCTCATCGAATGATCACATCTCCTGTGATAACACCCACAGATCCTGCTATACGCAACTTATAAATAATGAATCCTTATGTAGAAGCCTCCCGGCATTAATTCCAGTCATGGAGGGAACAGAATGAGCAGGAGAACGAAAAAGGTCGGAAGTTCGGGCAGGTTCGGTCCGAGATATGGTATCAGTGTCAAGAAGAGAATCCGATCCATCGACCAGCGCAGAACTTCCAGATATACCTGCCCAAAATGCTACAAGAAGAACGTGAAAAGGGTTTCCTCGGGCATATGGGAATGCAGATCATGCTCCCACAAGTTTACAGGCGGTGCGTATTCGCCGACCACGGGGAAGTTCAAGACACTGGAAGGCCGTTTTGGAAGGATTTGAGATGTATAGATGCGGAAGATGCGGAGAGAAGCTCGTAACAGAGTTCAGCCCCATTGGTATCCAGTGCAGTAAGTGCGGATACAAGATATTCTACAAGGAGAGACCCAACAGGAAGAAGGTCCTCAAGGCCCACTGAGGTGTGGCCTTGGTAAAGACCGATATCAGGGTTCTCTACGAGATGGAGCCCGGTAAGTCCAGTTCGTTCATTCGATCCCTCAGACTTGAATCCGTGTCCTCCCCTCCCGGAGGGGAGCTTACCGTGGATGAGGAGGATGAAATGCTCTTTATCGAGATGAAAAGCTCCGATCTCTCCACATGCCGTGCCATGCTGAACTCATACATGGGGCTCCTATCGGCTGCGGAGAAGGCTCTTCGGATCTAAACAGCTTTTTTATCCATCATTGACCCATCTCATGGAACTTGTTGTGGTTTCTTCTCCGGGACCTTCCTCAAGTATGTTCGGGAGTCACCACTTCTGTATAATTATGAAAAGATATATACAAGGGCATCGTATAGGGCCGCAGAAGGATGGTTCCGTTATGTCATTTCAGATCCCCAAGGAGATACAGGAGAAGCTGGGACGTTTCGAACAGTTGAAGGCACAGCTCCAGGTTGTCATGGGACAGCGCAGCGAGATGGAGGCCAGGGTCAAAGAGCTTGATGATGCCGTATCTGCCCTGTCAGAAAAAGGAAATGGAGAGATCTACAGGAAGGTTGGAGATCTCATGTTCAAGGTAGAGGACAAAGGTTCCCTTGAAAAGGAGATGGTCGAAGAGAAGGAGACGCTTTCTGTGAGACTGAGTTCCCTGAAAAAACAGGAAGACAACATGAAGGAGATGTACGAGGAATTGGGGTCTGAGATCAATGAATCTCTCAAGGGATATCAATGAACAATATCCTCAAGAAAAGACCGTACCTGGACAAGGATGGATGGACCTTTGGCAGGAACCACCTGCCACCTCCCGTTTCGGAATCGGGTATCTGGTCCATAGTTAACCGCATGATAGACAAGAGGGATGATGGTGTTCTTGTCCTGGCTCATCATAATGCAGATATCGATGCCGTAGGCACGGCGGTGATCCTTAAAAGGGCGTTCCCATGGGTGGAACTCGGTGCCTACAAGTCCATATCCTATGCAGGCAGATCGCTCCTTAAGGATGCAGGCCTCTTCATGGAAATAGACCCGGATATGTCCAAGTATTCTCTGGTCGTGGTGGTCGATGCATCCTCTCCTCTTCAGGTATCCGATGGAGACCTGTCCGGTTGGCCGGAATACCACATTATCGATCATCACAGCGACAACGAGCACTGGGATGCCCCTGTCTATCTTGACAGTGAAAAAGGAGCATGTGTAGAGATAGCACTTCAAATAGCGTTCCTGACGGGTGCTCCCCTGGATGGGGATATGTCCGTTTCCGGCATTGCCGGCATCATAGCAGATACGGGGAAGTTCAGGTTCGCATCGGAAATGGACCTGTCCATATGTGGTATGCTGCTGGAGGGTTCTGGCATCAAGATGGAAACGGTGATGGGCATCATCGAGGGGGAGGAATATTTCGATATCTCCAAGAAGATAGCAATGCTCAAGGCCATGCGCAGGGTCAGGTACGGGAAAGTGGGCGATCAGGTCGTTGCGACCTCCATGGTCTCTTCCTTCGAGGCATCTGCTGCGAGGGCGATGCTGGTGGCAGGCGCGGATGTGGTCTTCGTTGGTTCCGATAAGAAGAAAGAGCTCAGGGTATCCACCAGGGCGAAACCGCACATTCTTGCCATGGGAGTGCATCTTGGCAAGTTCATGGAAGGGATCGGCGAGCAGACCGGTAACGAGGGGGGCGGGCATGACGGTGCCGCTGGCCTGAACGGGCACGGCAATGCAGGGGAGGTCCTTCAGTTATGTATGGAAAGGATGTGCCTGCAGTTGGCAGATAGGATGGATATAAAATGGCAGAAGATGGACCATAGGAAGAGCAGGGGAAGAGGCCGCAGACGTTGAACTTATACATTCTGAGTTTCCATTTCATTGTGCTCCACTGCCGGAAAGGTTATTGAGAGTTCCACCCGATCTCCATCTCTCAGTTCCAGCTCATCCCGTAGTTTGACATCCGATACCACTTCGATAATTCCCAAGTGGAGTGTCCTGTTCGGTATCATTATTACTGCCCGGACCCCGTTAATGGTACATGGATAGCACAAGCAGCTTCCGAAGGATCGACCCTGAGATTGGAACCCTTCTATCTTCACTCCACCTCCTTTTCTCAACAGGTCGAGAACCGGTAAGTCCCTCTTGGAAAGCTCCACGTTCAATGTCCCCTTGTAAGGTTTCATGTGTAGCTTTTCCTTCAACTGCTCCTGGTAGGGTGTCTGAGAGAGATAGTAAGCGCCTTCACCCAGGCCTCTGGAGATGGAACCGGTCACCTCAATCGTCCTGGAGGTCTCGAAGACGGACCGCAATCTTCCGTAGAGACCCAGCAGGGAATCCATTCCTTTTTCAGTGATCCTTACGGCAGAACCGTTCTTCTTCCTGATCCTTTCGATAAGCCTTCTGGATGACAGTCTGTTCAGGTAGATGGAAGCCGATTGCTGGCTCGTTCCCAACAGGTCGCCAAGCTTCTCTGTGGTAATGTCCACGAAATGCTCCAGGGCCCCAAGCTGTGACAGCTCGAGAAGTAACAATCTATCATCCATTGATATCACGATCCAAATTTTCAAGGGAGGCGACCATATGGGAGATTCGTATCGGTTCGGGTGTTCTGCCCTGGAATGTCGCTCTTTTTATGATCTGGGACGATCGCTCTCTGCTGATGCCTTTTTCCCTTACATAACATATTCCGTCGGGAAGCTCTACCCGATGTGCTCTGTGGGCGGATACCAACCTGTACCTCTCATCAGCATCCTTGAAGATCCTCCGGAGGGTTGCTTTCATTGATGGAGGATCAGGTCTCTCATCCGATGCTGTTAATACGGGTATGCCTGTCCTATTGTACAAGTCGTCCATGTCAAGTACATTGAAACCACCCAGACAGGCGCCATCAGAGATTATACATCTGACCTGCTGCCTGAACCGGCTCTTCTCGAGTATATTTGCTATCCGTAGAGAGGAATCAACCCCATCGGTAGTTATCGAACCTTTAAGAAAGCCCTCGATCCTTCCATTCAATCTCATTATTGTCATCACTACAGGCGTCCATCTGGACCCTCTTATGTACTTCCCGTCGTCCACCCCCATTACACGGGCCTGGTCCTTCAAAGGCCATGTCGGCATGCTATACCTCACAGCAGTGACAGTGATCCGGTAACCTTGTCCACTTCCGGATTGGGGCCGGGACCTATGCCGAGACATGTGACCGTCCCCGGTTCGACCTCGGTCATTCCGGAATCCTGGACCAATGAAGTGGTAAGAGACAGTGATTCTGCTGTTGACCTCAGCTCGTAGAGGTCCCTCAGCGACCCCCCCTTTACCACCACCTTCTTCTGCCCTTCGTCATACCATTTCTTGAACCATCCGGGCTTCTTGCTCTTGGCCTGCAGGGCACAGTTCACGGATGCATGGGAGGCCTGGACAGCGAGTTTACCTCGTGAGAGCTTTATGTCGGTCCTGATCGCGATAACCAGCTTGTTCTTGAACACTTCCTTTGCCATATCATTCAGCTCCCTACAACGGATCCAGTTCATCCTTTCTCCATCTTTCCCCTTCTTTTTTTGCCTTCTTCCAGTTCACCTTCTTGGTAACCTCTATATGTTCATCTTTCTTCTCCAACTTGGAAAATGGCACCTTGAGAAAATCATCTCCATCCTTGATTATGATGCTGTTGCCGTCGAAAGAAATCGTCTCCCCTCTGCTCTTCCCGTTCTTCTCCCTTACATGAAGGGATAGATGGTCGTCCTTGAATCCTTGGATGTCAAGATCACCGAGGTCCCCTTTCTTCTTCTGGGCCATGGAGATGAGAGTGGAGTTTGCCGATAAAAATCCTTTCCTTAGTTCACTTTCTTTATGTAGACCGGGGATGGTAGCTTCTGGGAGGCCTTCTTCAAGGCCATTTTTGCAGGGTTCTCCAGGTTCTTTGGCACATTTATGGTCATCACTTCCTGTCCGGCCTTGACCCTGGCGGCGGTCCCTACGTTCTTGCCGAAGGACGATCTCATTCCTTGGGATACCCTGTCAGCCCCTGCACCTGTTGCCTGTTTGTTCTCCCTGAGAATGTGATGTGGATACACCCTGACGACCAATCTGTAGTTCATTGTCCCTGCCCTCTTCTGGATGTATCTGTTGGCGGCTATACGTGCTGCCTCCAGGGCGGTATGCCTTATCTGGCAACCCTCCTTGATAACGAGATTGTATCGAAGTGGGAATTCTGTGGTCTTGTTCCCCATCACATATTGCTGGATCCTTGGAAGTGGTATACCGCCGGTATACTCCTTCCTGGTGAATGCCTGTCCCCTTATCTGGCGATACATCCTGTTGGGTTTTCTGCTCATCTTCTTCACCTGTCTGGTCCAGCGGACATTCTGCCTCGCGTGCGCCCTCTAAATAAAGAGGTCATATATAAGCATACTCCAATTGTCAACACTCTACGGGTTGCGTAGGGTCCTTTAATAATCGTAAGGGCATGATTTCGGGAACACATATCTGTATCTATTAAATATGAGGCGTCGTTTCCATGTTCCATGGGCCGCTCAGGAGGTTTCACACCAAGTAGAATGTTCCTTACGACCGGCGTGGGCAGGCACAGGGAGAAACTCGCCAGCTTTGAACTTGCACTCAGGGATGCTGGGATACAGAAGTTCAACCTGGTACATGTATCCTCGATCTTCCCTCCCGGATGTGAGATCATGGAAAGGGGGGACGGTCTGGGAAAATTGGATCCGGGACAGATAGTGTTCTGCGTCATGAGCAAGGCAGAATCCAACGAACCCGGAAGAAGGCTCTCCTCTTCGGTAGGTCTTGCCATTCCCCAGGACAGGACCCAATACGGCTATCTTTCAGAACATCATTCCTACGGGCAGCTTTCCAAGACCTCCGGCGATTATGCAGAGGACCTTGCCGCGGAAATGCTGGCCTCCACGCTTGGCATACAGTTCGATGTGGATTCAAATTATGATGAGAAGAGGGAGATATTCAGGATAGATGGAAGGATAATCCATACCCGAAACATCACATCATATGCCGAGGTGGATGACGAGGGGAGATGGACCACCGTGCTATCTGCAGCGGTCTTCGTAGATTGAGGTGGTGCAGAATGGACAGGCCTTCCAGAGAAGAACTTCTCAGTAAACCCATCGAGATGGCGGACATTTCCCGGAGGATGTCCATAGGAGAGCTCGTCGAGGCTTTTTCCGGCATGTCCTTTCAGGCCAGGAAGCTCGCCCATTGTACTGATATATTCAGGAAAATGACGGAACGCCCCCGATCCCATACCGTAATGCTGGGACTGTCCGGAGCGCTTGTTGCGGCAGGATGCAGGAAAATAATAACTGACATGATCAGGATGGGCCTGGTCGATGTCATAGCAACGACCGGGGCGGTGGTATATCAGGACCTCTACCAGGCTCTTGGGTATCACCATTATCGGGGAGACGTGAACTCCGACGATGTCCTCCTGCATTCGTACATGATAGACAGGATCTATGATACCTATGTGGACGAGGACAGGTTCAGAGAATGCGATGTCATGATAGGTAAGATAATGGATGCAATGGAACCCCGGAAACATTCGACCAGGGAGTTCATGAACGTTCTTGGGGAGAGATGTACCAGGGATGATGATTCCATACTCGGGGCCGCATATGAGGAGGAAGTGCCGATATACTGTCCCGCAGTTGCCGATTCATCCATAGGTATAGGACTATCTACTGCATACAGGAGGCAGAGGGAAAGCGGAAGGTCCATGTCAGAAATGTTCCATCTTGATACCATTAGGGACAACTTCGAGATCGCCCAGATAGTTCACATGTCACCTGCGACAGGAGCAGTCTACCTGGGTGGAGGCGTACCCAAGAACTACATAAATGACTCAATAGTGATGGCGGATATGCTCTATGGGGGCCAGGATGGTCATGAATATGCATTCCAGATAACCATGGACCGCGCGGAGTGGGGCGGTCTATCCGGGTCCACCCTCGGTGAGGCCCAGTCCTGGGGAAAGATCGATGCCAAGGCCACCCATTCCACGGTCCATGTGGAACTGTCGGTAGCACTCCCTCTGATAATGGGTGCGGTCCTTGAAGGAAGGGACTGGCAGAAGCGTGAAGGAGTGTCCATGGAATGGGAAGGCGATCGTCTGGTCTCACTCTGACCGACACTGGGTTGGAGCAACCATTATAAAGGAGAAGTAGTTTAACCCCCCTCCCAGCCCGTACCTATATAAGTGTACCCGAGCATTATGTAGGTAGGATGGATCTTCAACGTCCACGGTGATAACAGATGTACAAGATGATTCAGCGCGAGGATGTCATCCGCATACCCCCCCATTTTCTGGGACAGGACCTCGATCTGGTGGCGGATTACCTCACCAGGAGGAACTTTGAAGGCAGGATGGACAGCCTCAACAGGCTCGTCATCGATGCCACCGACGTGAACCGGCTCGGTGAGGGCAGAATTGTCCACGGTGACGGAGCCATCTTTCAGAGGGTCAATTTCAAGGCCATGGTATTCCAGCCTACGCTCCATGAGATCGTTGAAGGAAATGTGGTTGAGATCCTCAAGTTCGGAGCCTTCGTGAGGTTCGGTCCGCTGGACGGCCTGGTCCATATAAGTCAGGTAATGGACGATCATATAGATGTTGACCTTGGCAATATGAGGCTTGTTGGAAAGGAGACCAAGAGGGACCTGAAGGTGGGCGATAAGGTCAGGGCACGTGTGGTATCGATGTCGATGAACGAGAGGTCCCCAAGGGAAAGCAGGATCGGGCTTACCATGAGGCAGCCCGGCCTGGGTAAGATCGAGTGGCTCGATGAAGAATACGAGGAGAGAACCCACCCCGAAGGTGAAAAAGCCTCTACGAAGAAGAAAAAGAAGTGATCCAAATGCTCGCTTGCAAGAAATGCATGTTTCTCACCGACCAGGACAAATGTCCTCTCTGCGACGGCGAACTCTCCAAGGAATGGCAGGGTATGATCGTCATCCTCGATTGGGAAAGTTCCGAGGTTGCCCAACACATGGGTATCAGGGCCAACGGTAAGTTTGCCCTCAAGGTAAGGTGAGATGAATGCTCTACATGCTGACCGATAATCTGAGAATGGTCCTCAAGGACCCACTGGGTCACCTTGTCCCCAATGAGGAAAGGACAAGGTCCATGATGGATTCTCTGGTCAGCGATCCCCTGGTCCTTGTTGGTGATGTGACCGCCTCGGTGATGACCAGGATGTCCTATGTTCCAAAACTGATACTGGTGGATAACCACACAAAAAGGGGCAAGAAGATACCCACTTTAATGGTCGAGCCCTCGAAGAGGGTAAAGGTAAAGAATCCTGCAGGGATGCTCGGACCGGAGCTCTTCGAGGCCATGGAGGATGCGATAAGGATGATCGTCACGGAAGGTGACGATATGAAGGGACCGATCCTCATTGAGGTGGATGGTGAAGAGGACCTTTCCACCCTTGCCGCGATACAGATGCTGCCCAAAGGGGGCACCGTGGTCTACGGACAGCCGGATGCGGGTCTTGTTGTCGTCAGAGTAGATGACAAGATCAAGGAAAAGGTAAATAAAATGCTCCGGGAAATGGAGGTTTGATGCGTATGGAGATAGAGATATTGGAGAAATCCGACAATGTTCTCCTTGAACGGACAGAGATCAAAGCAAAGGTAAAGCACCCGAAGGAGTCCACTCCCGCGAGGAAGGCACTCTCCGATGCGCTGAAAGAAGCACTGGGTCTCAAGAAGGAGGTTCTTGTCGTGGATAATGTTGGTTCAAGCTTCGGCAAGAATGAATCCATGCTCTTTGCCAAGGTCTACAAGAAGGCCGAGACCGCAAGGAAAGTGGAGGCAAAACACGTTCTGAAGAGGAACGGTCTGTGGCAGGAGCCGAAGAAGAAGGAGCGATGATCATGAAAGCTCACAAACTTTACGAGATAGAAGGGGACAAGATAAAGCGCAAGAGGAAATTCTGTCCGAAATGCGAGGGGTCTTTCCTCGCCGAGCACAAAGACAGGTTCTCCTGTGGTAACTGTGGTTATACCGAGTTCAAGGACGACAAGAAATGATACATCTGATCGTCTTCTCACAGTTTCTCTGATTTCTTGGTCTCTGAAGCATTTTCAATGGTAGGGGAATATCTTCCAGGTTGAACCCTTATTTTGTTTTTCATATTTGAACCGATGAATAATAGGATGGCGGACCCACGGGGAGGTTGAACAAAACAGGATGTTTTGTGAAACCTGAGATGAAAAACGGTGATAATTGTATAATGAGCATTTTTCATCGGAGTGGGGCCGCGGGTACAATGAATAATTATAAAATAGCGGACCCACGGGGATTCGAACCCCAGTCGCCGGCTCCGGAGGCCAGCAGGATATCCAGGCTACCCTATGGGCCCAATGGTTTGTAGACGGAATGTAATGGGGTCTATAAACCCTTTTATTGGTGAGCGGACAAACCTGACGAACCCGTAGCCGGGCGCCATTGTTGAATATGAGAAAATCCTTTCTATATTGAGAGGAGCACGATGGCAAGAAAGAAGAAGACCACCATAGATGCTGAGGATCTTTACAAGATCGATATCGTGAACGGGTGTCAGATATCACCCGACGGATCAAAGGTCGCCTATTCACTCCAGAGGGTGGACAGGGACAAGGAGAAGAAATACACCAACATCTGGCTCGCCCTGGTTCCGCCGCCACATGGAACCTTGAACTCAGAAAATGTTTTTTTAGTACATACCTCCATAATGAGATTGGATAAAGGAGGGATATGAATTGAGAATTTCATTCTATCTGACCGCGTTGATAGTAATTTCCATGGCTGCCCCGACCCTGCATGCCGTTGGCAGTTCGGAGCATTCTCTTACCAGGGCCGATGGGGATGATGATTACACTGTTAGGTTCGACACATCGTTCTACCCCGGCGAGCCCCGCACGGAAAAATACGCTGACATCAACGGGGACGGCATACTGGATGTAATAATTATCAGCAGGGAGATGAACGGCTCGGATGTAACGTACTACATGTTCATCTTCTCCCTTGATGACGGAGAGCTCCTCTTCAACCAAACATTCCTCCTGGAGGACGGGGCCTACGTGGACCTCATCGAGGTGGACGGGGACCCGACACCGGAGCTCATGGTCCAGGAGAGGAGACAGAGACATAACAGGGGCAGGCTGTTCATACTGGACCCGCCCACCTACCAGATATTGTTCGACACCGGGTATATTGACGGTTACTTCCAGGGGAAGGTCATCGGCGACGAGTTCTTCCTCACCACCTGCAACGACCCATACTCGTACACTCCATCCAGGGATGTATGGTTCTCCGCCTATTCATTGTCCAACTGGACCATGGTGTGGAGGACCATGAGGTTTCCCAGGGCCTCCGGCAGGATCGTGGACCTGGACAACGACGGGATAGAAGAGTACATCTACACGGCCACCTGGGTGGACACGGCCCCCAACAAAGCCCATATCTATTTCATAGACCTGGACGCACATCAGGTGACCCTCAACTCCACAGACATGGAGCATCTTAACTATTGGGGTGGAGGGCGCTCGGCGATGGACTACCACGATATCGACGGTGACGGCTACACGGAGATGGTGGCCGTGGCCCGCTGGACCGACAACAGCACCTGCAAGGCCTTTCTCTATTCCGCCTCCACCAACGATACCGTTTGGGTGACGAGGTCCCTCGGTGATTATTCCCTCCGGGAGGAAATTGATTGGGTGGATATCACGGGAGACGGGGTGGATGAGATGATAATGATCCTCTCCGATCCTCTGGACGACCTGACCTCGAAACTGGTGGTCCTGGACCCGCTCACCGGTGACGTTCTTCTGGAAGAGCAGATGAACGACCGCTTCCATCCGGGCAACGTCAAGGTCAACGATGTGAACGGCGATGGGAACCTGGACCTGCTCTTCTTCAACTACACCAGCTACAGGGACGGAGTCTTCCGTATCAAGCTCTCCGAACCCTCCAACGGATGGGCTCTCTCTTATGATGTCACCATCCCGGACATGAGGGGTTTCCAGGTGGAGGACATGGACAACGATGACATAGTGGACATCGTGATACTGGGGAGCGGGTCCACCTCTCAAGAGGGCATGGTGGACCTTAGAAGATACGACCCGGCCGACATGACAATGGAGTTCTCGGTGGGGGACTTCTCCACGGGACCCGAAGGGGATTACGCCTGGTCGAGGGTATATATGGGCCGTTACAGGTCACTGAACGTGATAGATATCGACTACCGCAACAGCTCAGGGGGTAATTACTCCCAGCTCCACATAGTGAATGCAACAACAGGAACCCTGGAGTACAGCTCCGACAAGATATTCGGGGAGCTCGACACCGATATCCGGTTCCAGTCCTATTTCTTCAACGGCGACACGATAGAGGACATGCTAATCGGAGCGGAGTGGAGGGACACCGGGGATTCCTATTCCCGGCTCAACCTGTCCATAGTTGACCTCGAAACCTTCGAGGTCCGATGGGAGGCCGGGCCTTTCCTTGACCCTTATTACTGGCAGACCAGCAATGGCTCCTTCCAGTACTGGAGAGGATTGAGGGAGGTATACGTCAGGTTCTCGGACGGGGTCCAGGACCTGTGGCACCATTATCTCTTCGATATCAACGGCGATGCTCCCCGGGTTGTATACGAGGTGGAGGACAACGTAGAACACGACCTCTCCGAGATAGATCCGGACCAGAACGGGGAGTTCCTTCTGGAGGACATCACCTCCGAGGGAGGTATACTGAACATTACCTATTACGAGGTGGGGGTGGGGATAATGCCTTCCCAGGTATCATTCTTCCAGCTGGAAGGAAACTACGCTAACGGAAAGGCGGTGGATGCGGCCAAGGACGGCGATACCATACTTATATACAGGACCGGTTCCAACCCGAGCAGGGTATACTACATTGACCCCTCCGATTTCACCGTGATCAACATGCTCCGGTTCGACAGTTACGGACATACCACCATAGACCCTGACCAGGACAAGGTAAAGGAGGATGTCTGGATACAGATAACGGACCACGGGTCCACTGGATATGTGAACATCACCTTCTTCGACATGGAGACCGGCCTGATCGAATGGCAGCAGATCGGGCTGGATTACGACATTTCCATCGAGTTGATGGATGTGGAGGGGGACCGCAGGATGGAGATGCTCTTCTTCAAGGAGAGGTTCTGGTCGGAGCCTTACAGGTTCGGATTGACAGTGTACAACGTCAGCACCGACCTTCCGCCGGATCTCATTGCTCCCATAGATGAGGTGCAGATGGTGGAGGACGGTCCATCCGTGGTCCTGGACCTGGACGACCACTTCTCAGATGAGGAGGGCCCGCTCACCTTCACATTGGAGGACCCCGATTCGGCCGTATTATGGAATATCGATGATACCAGCAACGAGCTGGAGCTCACCCCGGCACCGGACGTGTTCGGCAGGCACCCCTTGATACTTCACGTAATGGATGCTTTCTGGGACATTACCTACCGGTTCCATGTGAACATAACCCCGGTGAACGACCCGCCGGTCCTGGTCAACGTTTCAGGTTACGAACCCGTGAACGGGACGGTCACCGTGCCGGTGGAGCAGGAGGAGGAGAACCTGCTCCAGGTAAATGTCCTGGATGTTGACGGGGATGCTCTTGAATATTCCTTTTCCGAAGGGCATAATGAAAGGGCCTATATATACAATTCAACAGGACTGATAGAGTACATGCCTCTGCCGGAGGACGGACCGGAAACGCTCTTTTCGGTAAACGTCTCCGACGGAACTGAGTTTCTGAACTTCCAACTGGTCACTGTAAACCGGAGGAAGGCCCACCCGCCCTTCGATGTGAACATAACGTCGCCCGAAAACGGCACATCATCCTACGGAGGATGGACCTTCACGGCCACCGCTGATGATGTGGACATTCCCTGGGGGGACCTTCTGACCTTCAACTGGACCTCGGACAGGGACGGTTACCTGGGGTTGGGTGAGGAACTTCAGGTGGACGGTCTGTCCCCGGGAGACCACGTGATAACGTTGAACGTCACCGATACCGACGGGTTCTCCGTCACCGCGAGCATCGATATCGAGGTGCTCCCTTTCGTCCGTTTCGAGAACCTGACAGGATTGGAGCCCACTGCGGACCTCTCCCTGGAGATCGACGTCTGCAGGGTGGATGCCTACTTCAAAATGATCAACGGTACGACCTTGGCAACATACGACCTTCTCATAAATGGGTCCGGGGACCCCGACATGCAGGTCGTGATGCTATACATCCGGGTGCCCACGGACGGGGAATACATCCCCTTCGATCCCGTCCAGGAGGGACATGCAGAAGCAGAGGTCGTCGACGGCCTCTGGGAGTACGGAAGGACCTACACCATACAGCTTCCCGGGAGCAACCATTCGGAGGGGGACCTGAGTTCGATCCAGTTCGGTCTGGGGGCCGTCGGATGGGATCCCATGGGCAACTATGACATTGCCTACAAGGAAGCAGAGATGAGCCACACATTCGAGAACATCAGTGACGACGATGATGATGTGGGGCCAGATGATGATGACTCCACCGATGACGACGACACCTCGGAGGATGATGATGCCGTCGCCGTTGAAAAGGAAGGTTTGGACCTTGTCATAATCATATTGCTGGTGATCATAGTGTTGTTGGTGATCATCGCTATAGTTGTGTACGCCATTACCAGAAGGACCAAGGAGGAGAAGACATTGGAGTGGGGAGAGGAGTGATACGACCTCACGATCATACCCATATGTTATTTGGGTCTTCTTTCTATCCGGAAGGAAAATGACATATCGGGCAGTTCATTCTGCCAGTGTGAACAGTTCGTCGTCCTCTTCCACATCGAAGAGACCCAGCCTTGCTCCCGCATCCAACCAGCCGTGAGCGTAGTTCACGGCACCATATGCCAGGACCAGGTTTCCGTCGGTGGAAAATGCCTTGGCATCCTCGTAATAGGACATGGCCATTGCCAGGAAGTCGTGGGCGACCTTGTTCATATGACTCTTGGGAGGCGTTGCGATCTTTATCTTTTTCAATGCCCTGTTGGTCGTTTCAAGGTATTTCTGCATCCTCTCGTCGGTTATTTTCCTCACAACATCCATGTTCCAACCACCTTGGAAATACCTTTTTAGACATAATATACTTATGCAGGATGCATCAATTTCTTCTCCTCTTTATGTCCGTTAGTATGTCCACGGAGACACCACCGTGTCTCGTCGCTCTGGTTCTGACCTCCACCATCACGGGAACCGATAGGCTGCCTCCTACGATCAAGGCCACGGCTACGGGGAGGTTCTGTATCTCATCCGCCATCCTGGAGTTCAGACCTTCAAAGGAGGCCATCACCGCCTTAAGATCGTTTGGGTTCGTGACCTTGAGTATCATCTGGGTCCCGCATTGCGATAGGACGTTCTTGTCCACCTTGGCCGGTCTCTGGGTGACTATGGTCAGCCCCAGTCCGAACTTCCTCCCCTCCGAAGCGATGGTTCTCAGGACGGGGGATGTTATCGCAGGACCCGATTGGGGACAGAAATTATGGGCCTCCTCTATCATCAGCATGAATGGAGGGATGGTCCCCTCTTTCCTTGCACTGAACAATCTCTTCAATAGGGCTGCAGTACCTGCTTGCTGCTGGTCCAGGGGAACATCCTTCAGATCGATCACGCATACCTTGCCAGGTACGACGATATCCACAAGGGGTGTTGGAGGATTCTTGAACATGCTCATCCTGGAGAGGTGCTCGAGTCCCGATAATATGTTCCATTTGGCCGGGTGGTTCTCGACCTGGACGGATGCGGACAGATCGTAAATCTCCCAGTCGTCGCCAAGTATCTCTCTTACCTTGCCCAGGGCGTTATACAGCACCGAGGTTCCCGAGCCAAGGTTCTTTATCCCCATGAGCTCGAGCAGGTCCTCTGCCCTGAATCCCCTGAGGTCGATGCCCAGTCCCGGTGCTTCATTGTCGTCACCCCTGAAGGAGAATTCTACCATCCGCTCCCCCAGGCCTTTGGGCGATATCCCGAACCTCTCCATCCGCCTGTAATCGTCGTCATCTATGTTGGGGGATATCATTGATCTGTATTCACCATGGAGGTCCAGGATGACCACCGGTATGTCCAGCTTATTGAGCTCCTCCGCCACCACCCCGCACGCGTAGGATTTGCCCGAACCGCTCTTTGCTATGATCGAAAAATGCTTCTGTACCAACTCGGTTGCGGAGATCATTACCCGGGCATCGGAGTTTGGTATCTTGCCGAGATAGATCCCGTTATCCGCCCCAACATGGAGTCCAAGCACCCTGGAGAGGTTTTCGCTGGAAGGCTTGTAGACCCTTGCCGAGGGAAGGATGGGTGTCAGCGGTCTGCAGAGAACCCCTCTCTCGTTGCGGTAACCCAAAAGGGACACGGTCCCGACCCTCTCGTACGATACCTTTAGGTCCCTGCCCAGGTACTTCATCAACGCTCCTTCATGGTCAAGGTCCGACCTGAGCTCCACCTTGTCTATCACCCCAAGGACCCAACCATGGTTCGGATGGTGGACCTCCACGTGATCGAGCTCCCTCAGATCACTGTCAAGGAGTACGCACTTGAAACCGGTAGAGCCTACATTCCCAAAAACTATTCCTGCAGGTCCGTCCTCCCTTAGGTACAGATCGTCGTCAGTGACCTCGGTCCTTTTCTTCTTCATCGGGTCTCTCCGCCTCTTATCTTTGATGTTCCATATTTAATCTTATTCGAGAGGTTGCCAAATGTGAGCGGAGCAGGTATCGTTAGATATATCTACCATCTCACTAATCATCCCAACATGGCAGACAAGCTTAAGAGGAGCAGCGAGGACAAGATGATCATGGGAGTATGCGGTGGACTGGGGAAGAACCTCGATATTGATCCAAATCTGATCAGGTTGATCTGGGTCTTGGGATCCCTCTTCTCAGGGGTGCTCTTTGGTATCTTGATCTATTTCGTTCTCGGTGTCGTCCTGGAAGAGGATTGAACCGGACACGGATAGATCCACCATCGAAAAGTACTGATGTTTCCATTTCCTGGGATCGTTATAATATGAAGATGATGAAGGTCCGGGGGAGGATATACACTCCTGACAGATACGGGAACGGGGCGGTTTACGGAGAGAAACTGATAGATATCGAAGGTATTACTTTCCGCGAGTGGGTTCCATGGAGGTCTAAACTGGGAGCCCTGTTGAAGAGGACCGAGCTCCCCTTCGCTCTTCACGGCAACATCCTCTATCTCGGTGCGGCACAGGGGACCACCGTATCCCATATCTCCGATGTTCTTGAAGATGGAACGATATATGCAGTTGAGTTCTCCAGGGTTCCGTTCTCAAAATTGATGAGGCTGGCAGGAAGCAGGAAGAACGTGGTGCCAATATTGGCAGATGCTTTTCACCCGGAGAGATACCGGGCACAGGCACCCTCCGTGGATATACTTTACCAAGACGTTTCGCAGAAGGACCAGTTAGGCCTTTTCATGAAGAACGCCGATATGTTCCTCGAAAACGGAGGGCACGGCATCATAATGGTCAAGGCCAGGTCCATTGATGTCACCGCGAGACCCGAGAAGATCTACGATGTCTTCAGAAAGGGGTTAGAGGAAAACGGCCTTGAGGTTCTGAACGTTATCGATCTCGGTCCGTTCCAGAAGGACCATGCTGCCGTCCTTCTAAAGAGGGTCCGATGAAGAGGCATGTTATTGGAAAGATTTAAGGTCGGCATGTACATTGCGGCCCCATGGTACGAGTCATTCCTTTCAAAGCATACAGGTATAACGAGAGCAAGGTGGGGGACCTCGGCAAGGTGGTAGCACCTCCCTACGATGTGATGAAGGGGGAAAAGCTGGATGCGGTCCAGTCACTTTCCCCATACAACATCGCCTGGATAACAAAGAACAAACCCCAGCAAGGTGATGCCCCTGATAACAACCAGTATACAAGGGCGAGGGATCTGCTCAACAGGTTCATCGATGAAGGGGTTCTCCAACAGGATGAAAAGGAAAGCTTCTACGTCTACGGGCAGGACTTCAAGGTTGACGGCCAGGAACTTTTCAGATTCGGTTTCATAGGTCTGATGGAACTGCAGCAGTTCGCCAAGGAGTCTCCCGAACAGGGACCGTTCACAGGTGTCCTGCAGCACGAAGAGACACTTCCAAAGGATATAGAGGACAGGCTGAACCTCTCCCGGGAGACCATGACCCAGTTCGGTCAGATATTCGTGATCTATCCCGACCACGAGGGGACCGTGGATTCCATACTTCAGAAGGCCATGCAGAAAGAACCTCTAATGGATGTTTCCGAGGGAGGGGATGTCAGGCATAGGCTCTGGACCATTGATGATGATGAGAGCATAGATTCCATTTCCAGTGCCATGGACGATAGGTTCTGCATCATAGCCGACGGCCATCACAGGTACAAGACGGCCCTTGCATTGAAGAAGGAGAACCCACAGCTTGACGCGGTGAGGTACAGGATGCTCACCTTCGTGAACATGTCCAATCCGGGACTGGTCATCCTCCCGACACACAGACTGGTCCAGAATATCGAGGATTTCAACGGACAGAAGCTCATCAAGGGTATGCGCGACAATTTCACTGTAAAGGAACTCAACAACAAAGAGGAGATGTTCGCCGAGATGGACAGATCGTTCAAGGAGAAGAAACACGCCTTTGGCCTCTACATGAACAATGGCAGGTTCTATTCAATGGAGCTTATCGATGCTTCCCCGATGAAGGAACTGAGACCGGAAGCCTCCGAGGAGCTGAGGAGCCTGGACGTTGCCATACTGCATTCCATGGTCCTAGATGACATACTGGGTATTGACAAGGAGAAACTGCTCCACGGCACAATGACCGGTGGAGGTTACGTTGTCTACATCAAGGGAATTGGGGACGCGGTGGACGAGTCCATAGCTGCGGTCGACGAGGGTGCGCAGGCGGTTTTCTTCATGAACCCCACAAGGAGCGAGGAGGTGGAGGCGGTTTCGAAGAACTTCGAGTGCATGCCCCAGAAGTCGACCTTCTTCCACCCCAAGGTGTGGACAGGTTTCACGATGAACAAACTAAAATAGGAGAGTTGAGGAAAATGACAAAGAGAGTACACAATTTCTACGCCGGCCCCGCGACCCTTCCGCTTCCGGTCCTTGAAAGGGCGAGGGATGAGCTCCTTGATTTCCAGGGGACCGGTATGTCGGTAATGGAGATATCCCACAGGTCCAAGGAGTACGACAAGGTCCACCATAAGGCAATGGACCTGGTGAAGGAGCTGATGGGACTGGATGACGATAGGAAAGTACTGTGGCTTCAGGGAGGAGCATCGAGCCAGTTCTACATGGCCCCGTTGAACCTCCAGGTCCCTGGCAAGAAGTTCCAGTACGTGAACACCGGAAGATGGTCCGCCAAGGCCATTAAGGAGGCGAAGTTCTTCGGCGATGTGGATGTTATCGCATCCTCGGAGGACGAGAACTTCTCCTATATCCCCCAGAACGTGGAGTTCAGCGAGGACGCCGCATTTGCCCATATCACCGGCAACAACACCATCTACGGGACCGAATGGCACTACATGCCCAAGGTTCCCGAAGGTGTCCCCTTAGTAGCGGATCTTTCCTCCAACCTCATGGACAAGACGGAGGATTTCAACAGGTATGATGTCATATATGCCGGCGCACAAAAGAACCTCGGCCCCGCAGGTGTGACACTGGTGATCGTCAGGGAGGGCTTACTGGACAGGGTCCCAGCGAACACGCCAACCATGCAGAAGTGGATCACCCATGTGGAAAAGGAATCACTCTTCAACACCGGACCGGTATTTCCCATCTACATGTGCGGCCTCTCGCTCAACTACATGAAGGAGATAGGCGGGGTCCCGGCCATTGAGAAGAAGAACAGGGAAAAGGCAAAGGTCCTCTACGATGTGATAGACGGATCCGACGGTTTCTACAAGGGACATGCAAGGAAGGATTCCAGATCTCTCATGAACGTGACCTTCAATCTTCCCACACCTGAGCTAGAGGCAGAATGTGTGAAAGAAGGTACTGAAAAAAGCCTTATCGGGCTCAAGGGTCACAGGTCCGTGGGCGGTATGAGAGCGTCCATCTACAATGCAATGACCATGGAAGGCATAAAAACACTGGCCGAGTTCCTCAAGGACTTCCAGGACAGGAACCAGTAGATAGAATGTGAACCGGGATCCTGTCGCAGGGTCCCGATATGCTTCATATAAACCGACGGGGTCCTTGGGAGACCACCCTCTTCGGATGCACATGTGCGTGCTCCATGACATATTCGGTTGTATCATGACCCTTGATGCGACATATCCGCCGAAAATGTTTAATAATGATCTCGAAGAATCTATGGACAATGAGGGATGGTAAGTGTCAACATCATCCCTTCTCTTAGTCTTTTCTATATGTATTATTGGCATTATTAACTGTATTATTAAGCATTATTTCTATATTCACATGTGAATGTTCTCTTTAAATACTCTGAGATGGGATCTGTATTCGTGATCTAAGCGAGCGAGTATTCGAGGACAACTCCTTGTAATACTCGAACAAAGCTTGGACCCCATAGGAAAAAAAGACCTTTGGACCAAAGGACGCACACCGGGAAAGATATTTTCGACATATCTCTTCCCCCCTATCCCCACACCCTCTAGGATGGATCCAACATCCTCCTCCCGGTGTGTCGTCCGCTCCTTCATTATATTATCTTCTTCCACTGTATCTCGTGGTATATGACGTATCTTTTCCCGATGAAATAACCGGAGAGTGCGCCGAACATCGCGGGCAGGAAAGCAGGCAGTCCGAAAAGCTCCATGCAGATGACTGCCGCTGCCACCGGTACGTTGAGAGCTGTGGCAACGGCTGCCGTCAGACCTGCAGCGGCGAAGATCAAAGGATCGGTATTGGAGAAGAAAGAGGCGATGCAGACACCGAAGATGGCACCGAAGGTCATTATCGGCATCACCAGACCTCCGCTGTTACCCGATGCCGCTATCAGGGCCGAAGTCAGGAAAAGTACGATCCCCACCAACACCATCCTGGATATATCAAGGTCATCGAAAGGCATCAGCTTTCCGGAGTAACCTCCGACATAGCCCATGTTCATCAAGGTCCCGTATATCGGTATCATTATTACACCGGCCAGGACAAGCCCGAATGCGGGTTTGAGCCAACCATGTCCTTTCCAATAGGACCTGACGAAGCGGTCGTGGAAACCCTGATAGAGCCATATGTAGAGGATGCATACCACCGTCACTGTGATTGATATCAGAAAAAGGGTGAGCAGGTCCACGACGGTTATACTCGGGACCTGATTGGATATGTCCAGGAAAGGTTTCATGGGTTTGATCGCGTGGGAGAGTATCGATGCCGTGAGCGCGGATGCAAGGCAGTAGAAGAACCTCTTGTAGAGTATCTTATTTCGTACCCCTCTAGGAAGATCGAAAGGGTTAACGGGGTAAGCATTAAATAGGATCATATAGGCCAGATAACAAACAAATAAGTGCACATCATTTGTGGTAATTGAAACCAACCAATAACCAAAAAGATGTGCATTATCATGGAACAGGTGCAAGTAAAAGAATTTATCGATACTCAGATCTCAAGTTTGGATTCTCCTCTTTGGAAAGATGCAGACCCATTTCCGGAAGAGAAACCTTTGAGAATAGATACGATACTATCTCACGATCATGCTTTAGAGAGATATGTTATAGCCAATCCTGATGAGATAACCGATTTTCAATTGGAATCCGTTCTTTCCATGATCCGATGTGTTGGTAATGAGAATGGTGGTATGCATTATGAGTGTCCCTGTTGTGGTCGATCAAAGTTCATTCCTTTCCGTTGTCACAGTAGATGTTGTTCTGTTTGTGGTAAGAGATATGCAGAGTCCTGGGGAAGGAACTTGATGGAGAGGTTTTTTCCAGTTTCTCATCGTCATGTTATTTTCACTCTTCCTGGTCCTTTGTGGGAGTTTGTTCTTTCGAATATGGGTTTGTATGTCAAGGATATGTTTGAAGCAGCGGTATTGGTCATACGCAGGTTATTTGAGCGGAAGTTCAAGCATATGTCCGTGAAGCCTGGAATGATCTGCATAGTACATTTTACAGGCAGGGACATGAAGTTCAATCCTCATATTCACATGCTTGTGACTGAGGGAGGTTTGAATAATAGTGGAGAATGGAAGGATCATCCTTTCTGGCCCTACAAGAAGATGAGCGAGTACTGGAAGTATGAGGTGTTGAAGTTATTCTCCAGTCATAGAGGTTTGAGTTTGTCTGATAAGTCTCTTCTTGATGGTCAGCGTAAGCAACGTTTTAAGAATGGAACGAATGGTTATGTGGTGAAGAATTTCCGTGATGTATTGGATGTAAAGAATGTAGGCAGTTATCTTGCGAGGTATGTACGTCATCCTCCGATTGGAGAGTCCCGTTTGTTGGGATTTGATGGTAATGTGGTGAGGATCAAGTATGAATGGGATAATGAGTTACATACCAGTGATGTGTCGTTATCAGATTTCATAGGTTCGATTCTTGTAAATATTCCTCCCAAGCGTTTTCAGGTAGTTCGTCAATATGGAATGTATTCGAATCTTTGTTATGGTGAATCGAAACGTGTGTTTGTAGGGATAATTCAGGTTCAATCAATGTTGATGGATTTTGAGAAGAGAGATGCTCGTAATGTGATGTGCAATTATTGTGGCATATCAATGGAGTTGATGATGATAGAGATAGTGAGGCATGGTAGGTGTGTGCTTGTGATTTATTGATTTAAGAGCCGTTAGGCTCGAGCATTCCGTAGGAATGCTTTTTTCGGTATGCGATCTCTACCGCGAACACCGCAGCCCCAAGGGGTGTTTCCAGAAGGGCGGATATGGCAGCCGCCATTCCGCAGAGTGATATGGTACGCATGCTCTCGCTTTTCAGGCCGAGCCTGTAAGCAAAGGAGCTTCCTATGGAGTAACCGATCAGCGAGGAGGGGCTGATGATACCCGCTGTCGAACCTGTTCCTACCGTTAAAATAGTTGCCAGATATTTGAAGGGCCCCGATCTAGTGTCATGGCAATTTAATTCTTAGACATTTATATATTCCAGTAACACATTACTCAAACATGG
>JAWOCK010000018.1:0-34138 GCA_046483845.1 Thermoplasmatota archaeon
TACTCTTAATGATATCTTCAAGGATAAAAGGTAGCTCAGATTGTGCTGCCGAAGTAAGATCGGAATAATTCACCCTCCTCTTTACATGCTGGATCTTATCCCTGTGATCCAGATCCTTTCCGATATACACCTTTTCCCCCACGTTCATGATCACGCCGGGCTTCGGAGAGAGTTCCAAAAGCTTGAACTCCACCTCTCCCAGACCGTAGGCAATAGGCTCTCTTTTAAAGCTCTTGCGATCTGGATGACCCTGTGGCAGATAGTCCAGTATGTATGCAAAGTCTTCCAAGATCGTCCCTCCGTTGGTTTGGACCTATCAATCCCTGTGTTTATTGATAATGTCCAATATCTGTTTTAATTCTTCCGGGCTTAGAGTGAACCGGTCCTTTGCAAAGATGGGTCTCAGTTCATGTTCGTCCCGTGGCATTATCTCTGCGATCTTGAAAGCATGCCCATCAGAGATCCTTTCCAATTTGACCAGTTCCTTGATCATCTTCTTGGCATTCTGCTGCTTGATCCTCAGAAACCCGGTAACATGTTCCAATGTGGACCTTTTTTCGAAGCTCAGACTGCTGAAGGGATCGGCCTCCTCTTCGGAACCTTCGATCTCCTCTATAGCAGGAATATTTGATCTGAAGCCATCATCCTCCGGTCCAGTATAGATCACACTGGGTTTGTCCATGGAGTCTTCCAAGACCTTTCTCACCTCGTCATGGGTGAGAAGCTCTTCTTTTTTTTCTTCAACTGACATTTCGATCCCTCATTCTATGAACGAACTGGTCATCTCAGGAGCTTGGGTATTCCTGGGACCATTATTAAAAACTTGTTGAAGAAGACCGCCCGAAAGGGTAGGTCGACAACTATTCCCGTACCTTCTTCATGTGTTCGGGGCGAACTATGATGTCCTTGTTGCTCTTGGGGAGTTTTATCCTCAGAACATAGGACCTTCCTTTCTTATCGATTATGGTCCCGACCTTTCCCTGGTATCTATGATGCGGAACACCTTTCTGACTGGATGGATCGATAACTATGCTTGCTCTTTCACCAATCTCGAACTCTTTGAGATATGCCGTAACGGGCTGTAAACCCCTATTTCTAGGGCTCTTCCTTAGAATATTGCGGGTATTGACCCTTATTCCCTTCGATCTTCTGACCATTTTCCTTCACCCCTGTTTCCCGATCCGATCTTCCTCGTCCATGACATCTATCACATCAAGCGTCTCTACGATAACTTCACCTTCGATGAGCGAGGACAGGGAAGGATCGGTGCGGCCTTCATCCCCGTGGAGCAGCTCTTTGATATAGAGTCCACCCTCGGTCAAAAGGTCGATCCTGGCCCTTTCCCGTTCAAGGATCTCTACCGAGATCTCGTGGACCTTCCGGTCCCGAACGAGGTCGGCTCTTCGATGCGAAACCCTTCTAGGAGTACGCTGACTGATGGAGCGTTGGCCAAGTAATGACGCTTTATATTTAAGCTTTTCTTCATCCAGACCTTCAGGCAGGCTCACGACCGCAGAGTATCTCTTCAAGGTATCCCCGCGCTTTATGGTGGGTATATCTTTTCTGGAGCTCCATCTTAGATCATGCACCTTGACCTTTCCCGAACCTTCCTCATTTATCTTTTTCTCCACTTCGTATAGGTCCCTGAACCTCTTGACCGGTTCCGATATCTCCATGATGAAGGGCCTTCCTCTTCCAATGCATCTAACATCCACATCCTCCCTACCCTTGCCGTGAAGTTTGTAATTCAACCCCTTGAAGAATGCACAGAGGGGCTCACCTATCTCCTCCTCTACAGATGTCTCGTACATTCTTCCCTTACCATTGCATCTGGAACATCCCTTGCCCCTGCAACTCTTGCATATCCATCTCGTCTGAGGTATGCCCCTGACCATCTTTTCATATCTGCCATGGATGAAAAGCGGGTTTTTCTTTACATCAACGGTCTTGAAAAGGGGATCCAATATAAAGGTGACATCGGGATGGTCCCTCTCGAAGGACCTCTCGGGTATCTTGGGAGCAAGTGCCTTTCCGACCTCCCTGTTGAGTTCCTCCTTCAGTGGTTCTGCATTATCGGGTTCCACCCTTTCCCATAGACTACGCTCCCTTTCGAGTGTGGACGGGTCCATCTTCGAACCTAACTGAAAGGTTCTGAATTCCTGGAGGTCCACCTTATCCAATATAAGCCGGACTAACTCGTCCGTATCCTCGAATATGTCATGACACAACCAACATTTATCATCCCCGTTATCCTCCACGAGATGGCCCATGAAAGAGGGGGTGGGTTCAACAACCCATCCGTTCTCATCGGTGTATCTGGACCTCTTATCTTCTCTTGCTGAAGATTTGATTGTATGGTGGACCGGTAGTCTGTCCAAGAAGGATTCATGACACTTCTGAGAGCTCTCTCCCAGGTTCTCTGATGAAAGGGCTAACATTATCCTTATGGCTTTTCCCCTCTCGTCATTCGAGAGGCCGAAACCGGATCGTGCAAAAAGCCTGCCCAGGCAGTGATCGCAGATGTTCCTTTCAAGTGCAATAAGGGCTTTCTGTAGGATCGATGAGCCGCTTTTCACTATCTTTTCGGAGTGGTCCATTGCGAAAACACCTTGGATGGGGATAATCTTCTGTGATATAATATTTCATATGGATGTGTAATAGTACATGAGAAAGGATCCATCGGTCTTAATAGCCTTCAAACATAGTCTCAGATATCAGAGTATGAATATCATGAGGAATCCCATTTGCATACCCATCAACATGAGATACATCTGCTTCCAGGCCGGTGAGTTCTCGAAATGCTCATCCTCCTTGTCACCTTCCTTGACCAGCAGATATATCACTATCAGGGACCACATGCTAAAGGCCAATGCCATGACAATGGAAGGGCCAGGCAGAAAATCATAATGCCAGTATAATATCATCAAAAGAAAAGGTATAAGGAAGAAGGGCGAAGAGAGAATGATCGCCTTCTTTTTGCCGTAATGGGTCGGAAGTGTCCTTATACCGAACATCCTGTCACCTTTCATGTCCGTAATGTCCTTGGTGGTGGTAGATCCGATAAGGAAGATCGCCATTATTGATCCTATGCTCCAGGGTATCGGGTCCAAGATATCGCCCGCAATGGTCCAAGCAGCCACAAAACCAAGCATTCCTCTGGGAATCGCGACGGAGATATTGGAGATCCACAATCTTTTCTTGAACCTAAGGGGAGGGACCGAATAAGAGATGGTAAAAAGGATAAGTATCGAAATTACAAGGAGAAAGGACCTATTGACCATCGCCGCTCTCCATAAGGTAAGACCATAGAGCATGACAGCGATCCAAAGCCCTTCCCTGGACGAAACGATACCGGATGGTATCGGGCGGTAAGATTTATTTATTCTGTCAATTTTCCTGTCATAGACCTGATTGAGGGTATTGGACGCCGCATTGAGGAAGATCAGGGCTGTTATTCCGGATATCATTGAATAGACCGGCAATCCAGGCCATTGGAAGAAAGGGTACGAGCTCATTGTGCTCGGCAGTGATATTGCGTCCGATACTATCAATGCGAGTAAGGATCCGCAGATACCGCCTATTGCGGGCGCAAGCAGGGTGAAAGGTCTGACAAGATCAAGGAAGGCCCGCAGTCTGCGCGGTATGTATTCCGCTTTTTGATAAGGGTCCTTCATGAAAAGCTTCGCACACATCTTTAGCTACCTTCACGGTTGTCAAGTAGGTTCCCGGATTAAATCTTATCGGAAATAAAGTGAATAGAAATTCCAACGGTCAACTTTATCTGGTCTTATGTCCTCGGGGGGCTATGGAGATAATCCATGAGATAGATGGCATCAGTTACAGAGAATATGATCTTGTCTATCCGGTGGAAGAGGATACGTTGTATTTCTTGAGTAAGGTGGCTCCACATTTTGAGAACCGCACCGGGAACGTTCTCGACATGGGAACGGGGACAGGTCTGATAACTTTATTGGCAGGTTCAAGGGGTTGGGAGGTACTTTCCGTTGACAGGGAGCCCAGGGCACTGATGAACCTTAGGGAGAACCTTCGTATGAACGGTCTTCGTTCACGCCTGATCTTATCGGATCTCTTCGGCGGGATACCGAGAGGTTTTCAAGACCATTTCGATATTATAACCTTCAATCCCCCATATCTAACTGATGCTGGGGTTGGATTGAGCGGCAGGGAGAGATTGGCGATAATCGGAGGGACCGAAGGTTGGGAGGTCATGAAGAAGTTCTTAAGCGGATCAAGGTCCTTCCTAAAGAAAGGGGGTTCTTTACTGCTCCTGCTGTCTGCAAGCTGGAATATCAATGACCTCATCGGGAATGCTCCATTAGAAATTGTGGAGATAGACGAGAAGGATATTCAGGGAGAAAAGTTCACCGCTGTAGAATTGAGCCGAATATGAACAAGACTGACATCTGGTAATTGGGGTGAATATGGCTCCCTCTCCCATTTTTGAAAAATACAAAGGGACCACTTTCAGTGTGAAATGTAACTGACGAAAATTATATCAGGTCCAAAGGATGTTGGCGAATTTATTATGTTCATCGTGAAGCTTGGTGGCTCGCTTATCACTTACAAGCAGGATATCGGAAATCCATCTTACAGATGGAACGAAACCAAGCTTCGCTACAGGGTAAAGGAGGACAACATAAGAAAGGCCGCTATGGCTATTAGAGAGCATATCGGTTCAGATCTCATCATCGTTCACGGTGGTGGTACACACGGTCATCGGACCGTGAAACGTTGGAGAGAGGGTATTTCCAAAGGCCCCACCGGTATGATGGCATGGGAGGTAAAATGGCGAATGCTCGACCTGACCAAGAAGGTCATAGGGGTCCTGGGAAGATACGGGATTCCTGCTGTGGAAGTGGCTCCCTCTGATATCATCGTTATGGACGGATCGGACATCCATCGGATGGATGTACAACCCATGCAAAGGATACTGGAAAGAGGTGGTGTTCCCACCCTGCGCGGGGATCTTGCCTCAGATATCGATGGGAGCTGGTCTGTGATATCAGGCGATGATATCATCGTAGAACTCTGCCATTCGATGTTGAAGAAGGATATCGAAAAGGTGGTTATGTGCATGGAAGAAGAAGGTGTCTATCATAGATTCGGTATGGATGAGCAGAGATTGATCGGAACATTCAAGGGGAATACCGATATAGGTTCGGCCGGACCGTTTAGTGAGAACAGGGACGAGACCGGCGGTATTACAGGAAAGATATCGGCCTGTCGTAAGATAGCGGAACATGGGGTAACATCTCAAATAATCGGTGGCGATATAGGTGTCACACTACGTAAGGCCTTGAGCGGGGAGCAGGTTGGAACGATCTTTCCCGGAGAAGAACAATAGGTGGACGGTCAACATGGATATTGCCAGAAGAAAGGACGATCACATCGAAATATGCCTGAAAAAGGATGTTCAGGTGGATCATGTGCATTGGGACGAGGTGGGTTTGGTCCACGAGGCCATTCCATCAACGGACATGGAGGATATCGATATCTCTGCCGAGCTGCTCGGGAAGCGATTGGAAGCCCCGATCGTAATATCTCCTATGACAGGAGGAGGGCGAAGGGCAAGGGAGATAAATGAGGTCCTAGCAAAGGCAGCATCCGAATATGGTCTCGCCATGGGTGTGGGGTCCCAGAGGGCCGCTCTGGAAAATGGAGAGCATCTGGATTCTTACTCTTTGATGAAAGAATACGACATTCCATTGGTCATCGGGAATATTGGTGCACCACAGTTCTCTTCAGGGGGATCCGACACAATTGATCGGGAAAAGATCTCCCAGGCCATCGATATGATAGGAGCGGATGCTCTATACCTCCACCTGAACTACCTCCAGGAAGTGATCCAGCCCGAGGGAGAGACCCGTGTGAAAGGTTTGCTGGACAATCTTGAAGAGATATCAAGTGAGTTCGATATCGTTGCAAAGGAGACCGGAGCTGGGATATCCAGGTCCGCAGCCTTGTCGCTGAAGGAATCGGGTGTGAAAGCGATCGATATTGCCGGTTCTTCCGGAACATCCTTTGCCGCCGTCGAATCCTACCGATCTGGGGAACAGGAAGTATTCTCGAGGATGGGCAAGACCTTCTGGAATTGGGGCATTCCGTCACCGATATCGCTCCTTTTCGCCAATGTTGGGTTACCGTTGATAGGATCAGGAGGAATAAGGAGTGGTCTGGATATAATGAGGGCACTTGCCATGGGGGCAAGTGCCTCCGGTATGGCGTGGCATCTTCTATTGCCCGCCTCAAAAGGATATGATGAACTCTCAAGAGAAATTGAGAATTTGAAAAGGGAACTGAGGTCTGCACTTTTCCTTTCAGGTGTGGACTCTGTACATAATGCGGGTTCCGCAAGGTATTACCTTACTGGCAGGACAAGGGAGATATACCTTCAGATAGGTAGAATGTAGGTTTTTCTCCCGAACGCATAATTTTAGGGTAATATATTTAAATAAGAACCATGGATAGTAAGTCTGGTACTTCAGATATTTCGATAATGGAATGGGATGGCCGTGGGAATTCTCGATTGGTTGAGGAAAGGTCCGGACAAAAAGAAAAAGGACCGTTCAGACCGGAGCTCCAGTGATATCGATGAAGTTCCACAAGGGATCCGATCCAGGGATGAAAGAACGGTCCTTTTGGAATTGGAACGGGAGAAGATCAGGAACCAGGAGCAGGAAAGGAAGATAAAGGAGATGGAAGAGAGGTTCCAGAAGATGCAGGATAACTGGGTCTCGCTCCTTGAAAAGCAGCAATCGGCAATAGAGGGTTTCAGGAATTCTGGATCTGACCCCATGAAAAAGATGCCGCCGGAGGATGGAACTGAAGGTCACGGAACATCCGAAGGGAATACACAGGATCATCTTTCCTCTCCGATACTTGAGGACAAATCCTTCAACAATTTCGTTGTGGACGATTCAAACAGGTTTCCCTATCTGGCATCCGAAGCGGTCGCTACTGGTGTGGGAAGAAAGTATAACCCCTTGTTCGTCTATGGTCCGGTTGGTGTGGGGAAAACACACCTCATGTATGCAATTGCGAACAAGATACTGGAGGATAGACCGGATACCAAGCTGATGTACTCCTCAACGGAAAGGTTTACGGATGAACTACTCAAAGCTCTGGAGAAGGACGACCTGGAAGGTTTCAGGTCAAGGTACAGGGAGCTTGATGTATTATTGGTAGATGACATCCAGATGCTCTCCGGAAGAGAAGCGACGCAGCAGGAGTTCTTCCACATGTTCAATCATCTCTATAATTCGGGAAAACAAATAGTTCTTAGTTCAGACAGGCCCCCGATGGAAATAAATGAGCTGGAAAACAGGTTAAGGTCCAGGTTCGAAGGCGGTCTTATCATAGATATCAAGATACCGACCTTCGAGGGAAGGAGGCAGATACTCGTCAACCTGTCCAATAGAGAGGGTTTTTCACTTTCCACGGAGGTTTTGGATTATCTGGCATTCTATCTGGATTCAAGTGTGAGGGAACTGGAAGGTGGTTTTAACAGGATAACAGCATACGCTTCCTTGATGAAAGAGCCCATCACCGTATCCCTGGTCAGGAAGGTCCTGGTTGGTTTCATGAACAGGAAGGATGAGATCAACAGGCGTTTCGATGCCACTTCAGAGGATAAGAGCAGGGAGATAAAGGAACTTGATGTGGAGATACCGGACCCATATTCGGAGTTAGACCTAGAGGAAGAAACGGACCAGATCGAGAAGGATCTTTTAATGGAGCTCAAGAAGAGCTCCGATGACCTTTAGTACGGATCCCTCTATCAACCCGTCATGGAAATTTCCACCCAATAAGTTAAATATATTGGGTATTAATATCCTTGCGGTGGGTAAATGGACGGATATGGGGAAGAACCAGCTCTTGAGTTTGAAAGGTATCCCAAGACAGGGAGCTACGAGATCAAGAGGAGCATTGCATACCTTATAGATCAGTTATTGGCGTTCTTCGTTGTTCTCATTGTGGCATTCGTTCTGACAGATGGTGACCTCACAGGAGGGATGACCTGGATATGGATAATACTGTTCTCAGGCATTCTTAACTTCCTGCTGAAGGTCATAGAAGAGAGTATGATGGGTGTCTCCATAGGAAAGACGTTCCTTGGATTGAAGGTGATAGATGCATATGGTCCTGTTACGGCCGGAGGTTCCATTGCCAGGAATATCTCCAATATGATCCCGTTTTTACCTATCCTGGATTATTTCATAGGTCAGGGTTCAGCCCTTGACAGCAGGCAAAAGTTGACCGACAGCATGTCAAGGACATTGGTGATAGAGGACATGGTGATCGAATCGGAAAAGCCCAAGCACAGACCAAGACCGATTACTGTCGAACCTCCCAAACCAAGAGAAAAAGTGAAACTGGATTACAGGAGGGTGAGGCACGGTAAATGCCCCAGATGCGGAGCACCTTACAGGGTCCTTGATCCCGGGGACGACTCATTCAACGGTCTTTGGAACCATAGATGTACCTGGTGCAACCACCTTATCACCGAGGAATCCGGTAGACGAGGTTCTCCGGGTAGATAAGCGGGTAGTGGTTTTATATCTTGATATCAGCGGTGACAGGATAAAAAATACGCTGCACTTGCTCTGTTCGTTTACGCCTTGTAAGGAAAGAATAAGTATCTTTTCCCGGATTGCAGACCGTGAACAGCTGTGATAGATGTAAGGAAGCCCCGGTAATATTCTTAAGATACAGCGGACAGCATCTATGTGGCCTCCATTTCCTTGAGCTACTTAAAAGGAGGATAAAGAAGGAGATGAGGTCCCAGGGCACCATATGGAAGAGGGACAGGATAGGCGTTGCACTATCGGGAGGAAAGGATTCGGTCCTTGCACTGCGAACGATCTCCGAGATAGTGGGCGATTCAAGGGACAAGGAGATAGTTGCATTAACGATAGACGAGGGTATTGCAGGTTACAGGGGGTCCTCGATAGACATATGCAAAGATATCACCGAAGACCTCGGGGTCCAATGGGAACTTTCCTCTTTCAGAGAACTTTTCGGAATGGACCTTGATGAGATGGTGAAAAGATCGAATATCGGACCATGTACGATATGCGGGATCCTTCGGAGACATGCATTGAACACTGCCGCAAAAAGAGCTGAAGTAGATATCATGGTCACCGGTCACAATCTCGATGACATGTCCCAGACAATTCTGATGAACGTTATGGCCGCAGACCTCAAAAGGCTCGCTCGTTTGGGGCCGCATTTCAATCCCATATCCGGGTTCATCCCCAGGTCCATGCCCCTGCGGACCACGCCGGAGACCGAAACCTACCTTGCCTCTCTTCTGCTTGGCTTGCCTATACATGAACCGGAGTGTCCATATGCGAGAACCGCAAAAAGAGGCGAATTCAGGGATCTATTGCTCAAAGCCGAGGAGAATACACCCGGAACCAGGCACAGCTTGCTGCGTTTTCAGGAACAGGTGACACCCCTGATCCCGAAAAATGGTGTCAATACGATCCCGTGTCGCAAATGTGGAGAACCCGTCGTGAACCCTTATGGAGACCCCTTATGTAAAACCTGTGAACTGCTTCATGAACTGGGGGTCCACAATTGAAGAGGAGACATCTGGAGATGCTGCTTTCCTCACTGGAGGATATAGAGGAGGCAAGGGCGGACCTCGAGCAGTACAGGACACCCTCGAAGATCGTCTGCGATATGCTCTTCGAAGCATATGCAAGGGATGATCTGGAGGGGCGGACCGTGATGGAGCTGGGATGCGGCGGAGCTCCATTTGCGATTGGTGCTTCGATACTCGGAGCATCCAAGGTCTACGGCATAGATATCGATCCGAGCTCCCTTGAGTTGGCGGAAAGGAACATCATCACCGCCGAGCGAAGATCGAAAATGAGCCATGATATTAAGTTGATCGAAGCGGACATATCTGATGATGATACTGTGCTTCCGTCCGTTTACACCATATTTATGAACCCTCCTTTCGGGGCGCAGAAGAAGCACGCTGACAGGCCTTTCATCGAAAAGGCCTATGCCTCCGCTGATGTCATTTATTCGATCCACAACGCCAACTCGGTGGAATTCTTGAGAAAACTCTGCAGGTCCCTGGGAGCCGATATGGAAGTGCTCTTTAAAGCGGGGATGGTGCTCCCACGGCGTTATTGGTTCCACAGAAGGGAAAAATGGACCATAGAGGTTGTTATCGTCAGGTACAAGGAATCATCATGATCCATCAGTGTCATCATGCATTACATCCTCGATCCTTATCCTGGGCAGGGAACCGGGATACTCTTTCTGAAGGTATCCGATCAATCTCTCCCTTACATGGCATCTGAGGTCCCAGGCGTCGGATGCGTCCTTTGCACTGACGAGTGCTCTTAAGGTCATGGTCCTCTCCGAAGAATCCGTGACCTGAAGTCCTACTACATTTCCATCCCATTCCTTGGTTTGCTTTACTATCCTTTCAAGTTCTTCCCTGACCCTGTCCACGGGGACCATATAATCGACATTAATGGTCACGGTTCCCCAGATGTCCGCTGTGGTACGCGTCCAGTTCTGGAAAGGGGTCGTAATGAAGTATGAGATGGGAATGACCAGCCTTCTCTGGTCCCATATCCTGACGACGACATAGGTCAGGGTTATCTCCTCTATCTTTCCCCATTCACCCTCGACGATTACCACATCATCTATTCTGAAAGGCTGGGTGAATGCTATCTGGAACCCGGCTATAAGGTTTGACAGTGTCTGCTGAGCCGTGAATGCAAGGACCAGTGTTGCTATTCCCGCAGATGCAAGAAGACCGGCACCCACTACTCTAAGTTTCTCGAACTGGAAGAAGATCATTGAGATCCCTATGATGACGACGATGATCGAAAGAAGAGCGTGGATGTACTGGTATTGTGTCCTTATCTTTCTCTCATTGAGATTATCAGCCTTATCAAGAGGGAACTTCTGGTGAATGACCATTTTTATGGTCTTGACCAGCCTGAGAAAGAACCAGGTAGATGAGATTATCAACAGAACAACTATAACATCTTTCGTTAACACTTCGTTTCCTAGCATCTTATCGAATGAAGACAGGTAGACCAATAGGAAGGCGACGAAGATCGCAAGTGGCCATTTAACAAGTATGAGGAAGTTCTTGACAAAAATTTGTTCCTCTATCCTTTTCATTCTGGAAAGGATCGAGAACAGTATCGGGATCATAATAATGAAGAATACCGCGCCACCGAAGGCTACGACCACATCGGTCCATCCTGTGATTATTTCAGATATAGGGTTCATCTGTGTTTGACCACCCTCGATCGTTGTTTATCTGATCTTGAATTATAATAAACCTTTCCATATGCGAACTGCCCGCTCATACGGCAGGTCCAAAGAAGATCATCGGGGGTCATTTGATTGCCAATTCTGTAGATGACCTTCATCCGATCTCCATGAGGAACACATTCTTCCCATCCTTTTTCCTTATCATGGCTATCATCGTTCTATTTTCCTTGGGATCCGTTCTCAAGACCTCCAGCTCGTCCCCCTCGAACACCTCTGCCAGGAAGGAAGCCTGCAATGACCTTATCCTTTCCACCGGAACACCAGCTTTATGGGCTCCGTCCACCGACCACTTTACATATTCGGTATTGTTGACATGACCATTGGAGTCAATGGAATGGTACGGGACCGTCTGGTCCTTTATGAAGTAGACCTTTTCCGGTATTTTCAATCTTTTCATCTCGGGGAAGTTCCTTCTGGAACCCTTCGGCATATTCTTTAGTACATCCCTCATCATCGCCGGCATCTTTTTTTCCTTGGATAGTACCATCCATGAAGAGCTCGCCCTGAACAACTCCTCACCACTGCTCCCCTGTGCAAGGAACTCCCTGTAAGCCTTTATCGCATTATATCCCGAGGGCCATGTATATATGGTAACATCCTCCCTCCATGAAGGAAGGGATTCTATTTTCACTTTCAGGTCCACAAGTACCCACATATCGTTATTTTCGATAAGCCACTGCTCTCCAACACCCAGCTCCTCCGCATGCAATGAAGCGGCTTCTTGCATCTGCTGCATCAATGAATGCAGACCGAGGCGGCCGTGCGGGGCGCAGTGATATGTCTTGACCTTGAAATCATACTCCTTTATGATCATCCCTATGGCTCCCATATGTGTTCTTTCTGTTGCTCTATTGTTTGCGATGTTCGGATAATCATCTTCTATTATACAAATTCGTAGTAAGATTAAATATGGGTTATTCTCTTCCCCCTTCAAGGTGGAGCGATATGCCGACCTCACAATTCGAAGCAAATATGGCCAAGGGCGGGATGGCCTACAAGAACCAGGATTACCATAAAGCATTGGAAGAATACAACAGATCCCTGAAGGAGGATGACAGGAGCCCGGAGGCATGGTACAATAAGGCGATGACCCTCCACAATCTCATGAGGGATGAGGAAGCAGTGGATGCTTTTAAAAAGGCTATTAAGAATGACAAGAAGTACGTAAAGGCCTGGTCCAATCTCGGAGCCCTGCTGGCGGAGATAAAGGAGCCAAAGGATGCCATGAAATGTCTGGACAAGGCTACAGATCTGGACAAGAAATGCTTGGAGGCCTGGTTCAACAAGGGTGTACTTCTTGCGAAGTACGGCCGTGGAGACGATTCCCTTGTTTGTTTTAATGCCGTTCTAAAGCTCGATCCCAAGGATACGGAAGCAATGTACAACATAGGTGTGATATACGAGGCATTAGGTAAAAAACAGGAATCAGAGGCCTGGTTCGAGAAGGCACTTTCGGAAAGGGTCTCTGTTGACGAGAACGCCTACAAGAGGTACTCCGTGGACGTCTTCTCGATGCACGACAGGGATGAAGAAGGGGAGTTGATAAGTGATATCGAATGGTTGGACAGGGGATCCAAGTTCCAGCTGGATAATGACATTGACAGGGCCGTATACTGTTTCAATAAAGCCCTGGAGTTGAACCCGGAGAACCCTGATGCGTGGTTCGCCTACGGGAACGCGATGCATCAGACAGGGAAGCTCGAAGAATCACTTGAATGTTACAAGAGGTCACTTCAGCTCCGGCCAAAGAAGTCCGAGACCTGGTACAATATGGGAAATGTATTCATGGACCTTAAGAAACTTCACAAGGCTATCGAATGCTTTGACAAGTCCCTGGCCCTGAACCCGGGCAAGTGGGATGCGCTTGCCAACAAGGGAGCCGCCCTCAAGAACCTAGGAAGGATCGAGGAGGCTATAAGTGTATACGAAAAGGTTCTGGATCATAATCCAAAGAACGCCCTGGCATGGTTCAACCTGGGAAATTCCTATGACGCATTGGGGAAGTTCAGGAAAGCCATCCAGTGCTTCGACAAGGCCATCGAATTGGAACCAACCAATCCCGAGTTCCACTATAACAAAGGTGTTGTATTATACGAGAAGGGTAGATTGATAAGGGCAAAGGAAGCTTTTGAAAAAGCCCTTGCCTACAACCCGGGTTTCGTCGAGGCCGCCATGGCAATGGATGATATCATGAAGGATATCAGAGGTTGATCGACAGCAACCCATTTACTAAAGAAGCTCCCCATCGCTGCACACGTTCCTGTTCCACACCGACCATTTCAGATTCATTTATGAAAATAAAAAAAGGTCCACCCAAAAAGGCGGACCAATATCTCCGTAAATAAAGAAATTTACTATTTAGAAAGTTTCCCCTTCTTCCCGCATTCCGGGCAGGTTATGACGATGGGCCTCTTGGGGGATTTGACGAGGATCTTTTTTCCACACCCCGAACATTTCACTATCTTTGGTTTGTAATCCTCGTCCTCTTCATCCTTTTTCTTTTTTGATTTCTTTTTCTGCTTTTTCTTCACAGTGAAATCTTCTTCTTCCTCCTCTTCCCCTTCTTCCTCCTCTTCTATTATCACTGCCTTTTTCTTTTTCTTGACGGGTATTTCCACTTCTTCCTCTTCTTCTATTGGTTTCTTTTCCTTTTTCTCGGACGCCTTCTCGAGCTTCTTTTCCAGTTCTTTTATCCTATCCTTGAGATCGGCGACCTCCTCATTATGATCATCCACGGACATCAGGGCTCCTTTCCTTTCCTCCAGTTCGGCAAACTCATCTTTGAGTGAAGATTTTTCCTTCTCGATGGCCTTTAGCTCGCTACGGAGCTCTTCGTCCTTTTCCATGATCTTTTTCTTATCTTTGTCGAAGAGCTTCTTTTCGGTCTCAAGGTCCTTTTTCTCGGCAAGTAGCTCCTCTCTCTTCTTGTCTATGTCCATCTTTTCCTTGAGGATCTTCTCCTTTTCAGCCTTCAGTGCCTTTTCCTCTTTCTTTACATCTTTGTGTTTTTTCTCCAGTTCACTTTCCCAGCTGTCCAGCTTTTCCTTGCCTTGCTCGTATTCCCTGAACTCTATTCTGAACTTGTTATAGCGCTCCTGGAAGTCATCCCATTCTTTCTCATGTTCCTTCCTTGTCCTGTTGAAATCTTCAAGGTCCTCCTGGAATGCTTCTCTCTTTCTTTCCAGGGCAGCATTTTCTTTGTCCAGCATCTGTCTTTCCTTCTTCACGGTTGCCCTGAGATTGTCCAGTTCCTCTTTCTCTTCCTGCAATTTGCTCTTTTCATCGAAGAGCTTGTTCTCCCTGTCCTCCAGAAGGGATCTGTCATCTTCAATGACCTTTTTCTCCCTGTCGATCTCCGCTTTCTGCTCGTCGAAGGACTCTTTCTCCGTCTCGATCTCTCTTTTCATCTTGAGGAATTCGTCCCTTTCTTCCTCCAGAGATTTCATTTCGCCCAGGAGTTCTTCCCTCTTGTCCATCAATTCCTTCCTTTCTCTTTCCAACCTGGATTCTCTATTTTCAAGATCCTCCTTGTCCGCCTGCATGGAGATAAGATTGGCCTTGATGAATCTTTCCATCATAACAAGGATGTTCTCCTCCTCATCTATGAGATCCTTTCTCTTTTTTTGGATAGAATCGTATTTCTTCTCGATCTGGTCCTTATCCTTCAGAGCCGCTTTCATCTCCTCGTCCAGTCTGTATCTGTCGAAATCAGGTGTCTCTTCTTTCAGGGTCTCGACCTCTTCCATTTCCTCTTCTGGTTCTTCCTCGATCTCGACCTCTACCTTTTTCTTGACTCCTTTCTTTACCTTTTTCTCATCGGGTTCGTCCTCATCCAAGAATTCAACCTTTGGCCTTTTGGACTTTTTCTTCTTTGCAGTCGACATGTCATCGCCTTCCTCATCGGACCAATCTACCTTCGCCTTCTTTGGCATCTTTTTCACCCCTTGGGATAATATACTTAGAGAGTGCTCATACAATGGGTATTAAATATATCTGCTTTTCTTATTTACATGTGATTATTTTCGTGATAGGGGCGACGTATCCACGAAAAGAAAGAATAGCGGAAAATTTCATAGAAAATGTTTTCTGTTAAAAGTGCATGTATGGAAAAGGAGCGTGGGGACCTTTGAAAAGGGATGGGACCGAAGGTAATGATAAAAAGCATCGGAAACAGAACGGAAAAGTAGGGAAGGGATATTACAATGTCGATCTTGAGGATACGGACCTATTCGAGATGAACTCTCGGATCCTGCCGTTGATCGACGAGAAGAACGGCTATATCGTACTTGGCAGAAGCAGCTCAGCTCATAAGAAATGGAGCAAGAAAGGTCTCCTGGAGGTCGGAGCTGTGGGGGAACATCAATCAGTGGGGGATGACCTTTGCTGCAGAAAGGTCTTCATCGATGCCGCCTTCCCTCATATCCTCTTTATTTGTGGAAAGAGGGGAAGCGGTAAATCGTACACTTTGGGAATATTCGCAGAGGAATTGATCAGGTCATCAATAGGTGTGGGAGTGATACTGGTTGATCCCATAGGTATATTCTGGTCCCTCAAAATGGAGAACCAATCCAAGTTTGAGAGGGATAGACTAAAGAATTGGGAACTATCACCCACATCCTTTCCTGAGGTCAGGGTATTGGCTCCGGGAATGGAGGATGATGACCTTCCCACAAACTGCGATGACCATTTCTCAATAGCTGTTTCCGAGATGACCCCGGAGGACTGGTGTCAGCTGTTCGATATGGACCGGTTCAAGACACAGGGGCTTTTAATAGGAACCGCCGTTGATTTTGTATTGAAAGGATATGAGGCTTTGGTTGATGATGTGGAGGTCAATATACCTCCGAAGGAGAATAATTATTCCATAGGCGATCTGATCCAGTGTATAGAAACATCCATTGTACTGACCAGCAAGGGTGGGGGTTTCAATTCCCAGACCCGCAGGTCGGTAATAGCCAGGTTCCAGGCAGCATCCAGTTGGGGGCTTTTCAGTGCTGAAGGGACCCCTTTGAAGGAGATGACCTCCCCCAATAGGGCGACGGTCCTGGACATCAGCGATCCGAACATAGGTGATGCCAAGAGAAGCCTGCTGACCGGGATCATAGCACGGAAAATACTGGAAGGAAGAATATATTCTGCAAGAGTGGAGGAGAGCGGTGAAACGGATGATTCGGACCATGACACCATACCATTGACCTGGCTTCTCATAGATGAGGCCCATATCATACTGCCCCATGGAAAACAGACGGCTGCTACAAAGGCCTTGATAGAGTATGCGAAACAAGGCAGGAGACCCGGTTGTGCTCTGGTGCTTGCTACCCAGAGACCCGCGTCAACAAGTGATGAGATCCTTTCCCAGGTGGATATATTGATAGGGCACAACCTTGCACTTGAAGATGACATGAAGGCTCTTCGGAGAAGGGTACCGGCAAAACTACCTCCGGAATATGCAAGTTCGGATTTCATAAGGGGGATACCTGTGGGAACGGGCATCATCGCAGATCAGAGGACTCAACAGAGATCCTTTGTATTGAAGTTCAGACCGAGATTGTCCCATCATGCAGGCAGTTCCGCCATGCCAAAGGCATTTATGGACAAGGGAAAGAAGAAAAAGTTACCGATCACTGGCACCTATTCGAAGGACAGCGGAAAGAAGGTTATTGATGAACAGCTCTCCGCCCCTTCCGTAAAATCAAAGGAGGTCATAAAGAAAAAAGAAAAAATTGAAGTAGAACCGGAGAAAAGCAGTGTACACGGAGAATTTCCCTTAGAGAACATACCTTGGGGTTCAACGTTGCTGGTAAAGGGGGAAGATCGAAGATCCATCGAGAAACTGGTCGGGAAGGTAAAGGACCCTGCCGGATTACTCCTGTTCTCCAGAGCTCACCCCTCCGATTGTAGTATGCCGGATGGCATCAATCAACGAAAGACCTTCTGGCTTTCATCCACCCCGTCCGAGGGTACGATCCCCCCAAAGAACCTGCAGGATATATCCATGGAAACAGAGGCAGCCGTGTCAGGAAAAGAAAACTGGATCATTGTGATAGAGGGGATCGAATATCTCTTCCACAACAACGGTCTTGAAAATGTCCAACGTCTCCTGGAGATCCTCCATGAAAAGGTATACCTGGGCAAGCATATTCTGATCATCAGGGCCGACAGCACCATGGAGAACAGGTACATCGAAACACTATCGATGGAAATGGACCATGTGATCGGTGAAGAGCACCCTAAGGATGATGACGTTATTGGGACAAAGGAAGTTGTGTCAGATCCAAATGGCTCACTTTCCAACGGTGATCTGGAGTGGATGTGTGACATAATGGGGATATCCACCCAGGGGACAGAATCGGAACTACTGGATAGAATAGTTCAACACGAACTCGAGATGGCTCCCGATACGGATAGGTTCTTTTCGGGTTCGAACCATACAGGTTTCATAAAGGAAATGATCAGGGAATCCGCCGGAGTAAGAGATGAGAACGAGAAGCTGAGAAAAAGAATAGATGAACTATCCTCCCTTCTAAAGAAAGGTAAAAAAGAAAAAGAGAAGAGGTTGGTCATAGAATGGGAGGGATCTGAGGGAGAGGATAGATTCAAGGAGCTTCTTGATGAGATCACTTCGTTGAGGGAACGGATGGACGATCTGTCCCTGGATGCGGCCGAAGGCCAGACCCAGGATATAATGGAAAAGATAATAGAGAAGATCGAGGTGGAGAGGAAGAACAATCTTGACAAGCTGAAAGAGCTCGAAGAGGTATTTTACGATGAGATCGGGAGCATAAAGGAGAGGGTCGAGGTAGATGTTGAAAAGAAGATAGCGGCTCCGGGGCCTGAGACAAAGGAAAAGACCGGTGTCAAAAGGAAAAAGAGGGTGGTAAAAGAGAAACCTCCACTTCCAGTGGTCCCACCCAAGGTTGGATTAAAGGTCGTAATGGGCAACGCGAAGAAAAGATTGAAGAGATCCCTCTTCAAGGGACCCAGGGAAGCGGTCGATGATATACGCCCATTCTATATGCCGCTCCATCGAATACTTGTTTCCTTCAAGACCGCATTGGGGAGGAATACGAAGGATTCGGATATATACATCGATGCCCTGACCGGGGAGTTGGTCACCCAGGGCAGGGGAGGGCTTAGGAGATCGAGAGGAATTCACGAGATGAGAAAGGCCACTTCTCTGGAGATGAGAGTGATAAGGATACTTCAAGGTTCCAAAAAAGATGAGATAACCATATCAAGGAAAATGGACAGGGATGTTTCCTCCACCAAGAGGATACTTGCATCCATGGCCAAAAAGGGATTGATCGAAAAATATTCGGATCAGGGAGGGGCCTCAGCATATGGTTTGAGTTCCTCCTTCGATATCACCAGAAGACCATGGTCAAAGGATGCCGGGTTCAGGCCGGAAGAGGTCAAAGGGCTGAAGGAGGAAATGCTTGAACCCCTTATCAGTGCAAAAGAAGCCATCTCCCTTCTTCGCATATACGGGGATGCCATAACGATACTGGATAATGACCTGATATACTATCCCGTCTATGTGGCATCCATAAAAGGGGAGGGGAGGACCAGATTTCTATTCCTGGATGGGGTGTCTGGTAACGTTGATGAGGTTCTGTCCGATAATGCCAAGATGATACTTAAAGCCCATTTCAAGGATAAGCAGGGAAAAGGGTCTAGAAAGTAATATATCCATTAAGGTCTTGGACGTTCCACGAGAACGATCGGAAGGTGATTCGAATTGGCTAGGAGAAGGGTCATACATCAGGAGGAGGAAAAGGAGGAAAAAAAGACAAAACCTGCCTTTACCCCTTCCGAATTCGATGAGACCGAATTCCTACAGACCGAGAACAAGTCCGCAAAGATGATATACATCTCATTATCAGTGGCTTTCCTGGCAGGTATAGGCTCCTTCGTAATAATGCGGGCTGCACACTGGTTGGATCTCTCTTCTTACATGACGGTACCTATTATCGCACCGTTCATTTTTCTCCCATTGGTACTCTATGTGTTCTCCAGGTTCGATATAAATATAAAGGAACTCTCATGGAAAAAATACCTTGAGAACGGATTCATGTACCTACTCGCATGGTTCGCGGTATGGATGATCTCAATGAATCCACCCTTCAGCGATTTTTCGAACCCTCATATCGAGGACCCGATCATAGTATTGGACAGTGATTCCGGTAAACAGGTCACTTATGTGGGAACAGGATCGGATACGGTGATGTTCGTTGATGATGTTGAAAAGACCTACCAATCCATATCCAATATCTCGGGGGTGACCAACGTCGAGATATATCTTCCTATAACAGACAACTGGAAGCTGGAGACAGTTGATGTGAGTATATCGGAAAGGAAGGATGGTTCATGGAAAGAGATAGAGGACCTTGAACAAAACGCAATATTCATAGGATGGAACGATTCCTTCGAGCCGGATAAAAATGTATCCGAGAGGGTAAAGAATGAATGGATACAGGAAAAGGCTGAGGTATGGGAAGGCAATCTCTTTGCCATCAAGTTCACTCTCACGGACCTAAAAAACAAGACATATGACCTTCACAACGGAATTCAGCTGAGAATAGATATAACGGCCAAGGACAGCAGGGGTAATGAGTCCAGATCTCTCAGGGATATTAAAATATCCACCCCAGAATAGATGGATCATTTACACATCGTACCTTGGTGAACCTTATCGTTCCTTACATGCTCGAATGTATGGCCGACGAACCATATTTATTCCACATGGTAAGAAAACCTCAATCTATTAATAGTAAATGAAAAGTTATTGGAGATGCTTATAAGAACGGATCTGGATCATTCAAGGTCCTCCGGGTGGAATGACGATGAAAAGCAGGGAAAGAACGTTCGATGAAGTGGAGGAAGAGAATGATTGGGATGCTTGGGATGACGATGAGGTCGAGGATGAGATAATTGACGATGATGAGGACGAAGATGAACCGGATGCTAAAGAGGAAGAACAGGATGAAGAACCACAGAACAGATCAGAAGAAAGAACATCAAAAAGAAAACCCTCAAAAAAGAGGGAAAGGACAAAGAAGGCCTTTGTTTGGATGTTCAGGGGCATCGTTGTGGTCCTTGTCCTAATTCTGTTACTTGCTCCCGGTCAACCTTTTGAGACCTTGAGGGACGAGACAGGCATAGAGAACCTGAAGGACCTTATGAGACCGTATATGTCATTTCCCGAATGGGTCAACGTTACAATGAGGATAGATTACCCGGTGGATATATCCATAAGAGGGCCCGATGGGATCGTAAGTGAAATGGAGATACATGTCGCCTCTCCGTTCGATATGCCCCAAAGTGAGAACAGTCAAGGAGGATCCTACGTGATCCAGGACGTTCTCGATGTACAGTTCACTCCTGAAAACAACCTGGACCTCAGCGATCACACCAAGAACGACGGGAGCTCCAATATAGGCTACAACGGGGATTTCAATAACGAGGTGAACAGGATAACAGGATGGAAGGTGGTGGACGAGATCGGTCCGGACCTTTTATTCTCCGTATCCTACAACCTGACCCTACACACCCATAAATGGGAGATGGACCGAGAAGACTCCGGGAAGATCTCCGATATACCTCAGGACCTCAAGGACAGGTATAATGGAAGGAACTGGATGGTAGATCTGAACAAGGACGGAGAGCCGGATAAAGACAATGAAGGTAACGACTTGTACAGGTACGATCCGGAGGACCCTGAGATAATAAGCATAGCCGAGGAGATCACAAAGGACGAGGATACGGTTTTCGGAAAGGTGGAAGCGATCTACGACTACATGCAGGAAGAGTTCACATACACCACAGCTGCCCAGAGGGAAGACGATAGGGAACAATACAAGGATTATCCAAAATGGGCAACAGGGTGTCTGGCCGACGGTTATGGTGACTGTGATGATCAATCCCTTCTAATGGCTTCCCTCTGCAGGGCCATCGGGATCCCGGCATGGCTGGAGATAGGTTACCTTTATGATCCTCTTGGGGACTCCTGGGGGGGCCACGGCTGGTTCAATGTTGCGATACCTTACTATACCGATAATGGCGAGCTGGACGAAAGACGGGCCTTTGTTCCAATAGATCCTGTCAACCATGAGTTCCTCTTTAGGGACCCTTACAGGATAACTGATTGGGTGGACGACGGCTCATTCATAAATGATCCAGATAAAGAGGAACCGATCTTCAACCTGGATTATTATTATAATTATTTCAGCGTAAGCAGGAGAGGAGATACGACCGTGACGATAGAGCCAGAGACACGATCGGTGAATTATGAGGAGCACGGATCTATAAAAAGGTATTACGATAATGAATTGGACCCCGGCAATCTTCCCGGAACTCAGCAGCAGTTAGACCTTCCCGAGCTTTCACCTCTGCTCGTCCTGGTACCGGTTTCACTGCTCATAATAGCTATTCCCATCAGACCTTTGTTATCCAAAAGAGAGTGAGATATCATTTATCCTTAAGGAACCTCAATATCATATCTGGATCGTTCTGATACGTTGATGAAAACTGCGATCCATATTGCTCGGGTGTTATGATCGTTGTCCGTATATGTCTCAAGCACTCTCACTCCAGTTGTTCCACTCTTTAAATGGTCCTATTTGATATTCAACGCTCAACCACCTGGGGTGGGGGGTAAAAGGTTCGGAGCATGTTGCTTTTGATCGGGTTCCGTTTTTTATTGGATGCCTTTGGTGTTGGGTCAATATTTATAAGTGTCCCATCAATAACAGGTCATGGAAAGTAGACTCTTGATAGATGGATGGAAATCGAACATGAGGTTCAGTGCATGTCATGTCCTGTTGAGGCATGATAAATGTTCAAGGATCCATGGACATTCATATGCTGTTCATATGGATATACGAGGTTCCCTTGATGAGAACCATATGCTCGCTGATTTTGGGAAATTGAAAAGGACGATCAGGACCCTGATAGAAAAACTGGATCATAAAGCCCTTGTACCCACGGAGAACCCGGATATTCTACTGAAGGAGTCCGGGCCAGACAATATAAGGTTAGATATGAACGGAAAGGTATATTCCTTTCCCAGGTCCGACGTTGTAACGCTTCCGATTCCGACCACGACGGTTGAAGAATTGTCAAAATACTTTTTAAAGAGGTTCCTGGAAGAGATAGATATACCAAAAGGTGTGAAGAGGGTATCCATAGGGGTTGATGAAGGGTCTGGTCAGGGAGCATGGTCTACCCAGGAGATAGTGAGGTGATCCTCCGTGAAAGCAGTAGTGCTCCTATCCGGGGGATTGGACTCAAGTACCACGTTGGCAATTGCAGAGGATAGGGGATATGATGTCCATGCTTTGACAGTAGCATACGGACAGAGGCATGAGAGAGAAATACGTTCTGCAGAGAAGGTCGCTGGATCCTTTGGTGTTGTTGAACACAGAACCATAGAACTTCCGGAAGGAATGCTCTCTGGCAGCTCTTTGACAGATGGTGAACCCGTCCCCAAGGATAGTTCGATGAAAGATGAAGGGGATATTCCGACAACATACGTTCCTGCAAGGAATCTGGTATTTCTCTCCATGGCTCTCTCATGGGCGGAAGCCCTTGATGCCGATGCGGTCTTCATCGGAGCGACCGCGGTTGATTATTCCGGGTATCCGGACTGCAGACCCGAGTTCATAAGGTCATTTGAAAGGACGGCTGAGCTGGGTACGAAAAGAGGTGTAGAAGGGAGACCCATTCAAATAATTGCGCCACTCATAGATCTCAAAAAGTCTCAGATCATCCGGATCGGAAAGGAACTGGGTCTCGACCACGGTCTCACATGGTCATGTTATGAAGGTGGTGAAAAGGCCTGCGGTAGATGCGATTCCTGCCTGTACAGGAAGAAAGGTTTCCGAGAGGCCGGGATAGAGGACCCCATAGAGTATCAGAAGGGATGATATATGAAATTAAGGATCTCGGAGATATTCGCATCCTTCCAGGGAGAGGGAAAAAGAACAGGTGTTCCAACGGTCTTTGTTAGACTTGCCGGGTGCAATCTGGATTGTTCATGGTGTGATACAGAGTACGCAAAGGACCCCGGTACCGGATATGATCTGGAATTGAGCGAGATCGAGAGTAGGATAATGTCCTTTGGACTGAAAGCAGTATGTATCACCGGCGGAGAACCACTACTGCAGGAGAACGTGAAACATCTGATAAGTAACCTGACCCAAGCGGGATATTATGTGGATATTGAGACGAACGGTTCTATCTGTATAACCTCCTACCGTGGTATGTCGGATAGGATGACCTTCTCCCTTGACGTTAAGCTTCCGTCCTCTGGGCATTGGGGAAGTTTCGATCCTAGAAACCTCGAGAACCTCACATCGGAGGACCAGCTCAAGTTCGTTGTTTACGACATGAAGGACCTTCACCATGCTTTCTCCTTCATGAAACAACATGAGCCCGAATGTGATCTTATCATCTCCCCTGTGAACAATGAATTTGGAGATAAGATAGCAGACGGTCTGATGGAACTTATAAGAACCACTGAGCTTGGAACGAAAGACCATCTCCTGCTCAGGATAAGATTGATGGTACAAACCCACAAGGTCATCTGGGGAGCCGATAAAAAGGGAGTGTAGGGGAATCTACTCATTTTGGGGCCCTTTGTCACTATTCATCAGTTCAAGGACCTCATCATCGGAAAGTGGCTCTTCCAGAACGACATTCTCCTCGTCTGATACGATGACGCTGTTACCCAGAGGGTCCTCGATCACCAGGGTGATCGGTTCATCGAATTTCCCTCCATTGATTATACCTTCCAATCTATCCAGCAGATCCTGAAAACTTGAGATCCTATCGGAGATGGCCTCTTCCTGTTCGGCATGAGAGAGTTCCTTTTTGATTTGGACAAGTATATCACGGAACCTGACGAGGACCCCCTCCACATTGGTGATGAACCCTTCGGAGAATGAACCGGGATCGATCCTTGCTCCGAGTTCAGGTATGATGACAGTGGAGGTTCCGGAACGGACCACCCTTGCAGAAAGTTTATCGGGGCCGTCCACCTTGATCTTATACTTCTTTGGAGTTCTAGCTGTCAAAGGTATAACATCCGAACTCCTGTATCCGCAGGATCCGCACATAAGTGTGGATATCATCACTTCTCCGAAGTGTGGTATTTCGATCTCCTTCCGGTCTATGTCAAGGACACCCTGGATACATGCAGGGCATCTAACGATGGTCTTCTCCATTTACATGCCATCTCGGTCTCTCAGAATCTCTTCTTCTCGAGCCTTTTCATCTTTTTCTTGTCGATTCCTATGCCCTTGGGTGTAATTATCAGCATGTTCTGTGCGATGCCGGCGATATCCCCGCTGATGTCCTCTACTACCCTCTTGAGCTCGGTGATTGTTCTTTTCAACTCCAGGTCATCGTTGGCGATAGGGGTGAAGTCAAGAACCAGGATATTGCCCTCATATACAAAATTCGAGAGCTCGGGGATCTGTCTGTAGCCATCGATGTCAGCGAACTTGACTGACGGTCCACCTTCTTCACCCTTTGATAATCCTGGTGATCTTCCTTTCAGCACACCCAGATCTATGTAAGATCTTCCAACATAGAATTCATTTTCTGGAATTTCCTCTTCAGCTTCTTTCTTCCTTCTGAGCCAACCCATGATTTTCCCTCCAAAATGTATGGAATTTACCTTGACCTTACAAGGTCATCCTATTTTACGATTAAATACTTTATCCCGGGGATGTAGGGCAAATGGCATTTTATGTGACTTTGATACCCTTATTGGACATTCTGCTTCTCTGTGGATATATCCTGGCCGTCTGAACCGGCTTCGGGAGCAGTTGTATCCGCCCCTCCATTCTCCGTGAATGATGGGGATGCACCCTCATCTAGTATAGATTCCTGGACATCAGCCTTCTTCAAGGGATCCTCAGGGATGTCATCCGATACCGCCTTGATATCCGTCTGGTCCCGGGAAACTGCTGGTGAGAAGATATCATCGATCCTATCGAGCCTTTCCTGGTCGATCTCTTCTTCATCGACCTCATCGAACTCCCCCGAATCATCCTTTATTGTCCCTGCAGTCTGAATGAATTCGTCCATCTCCTCTCTGGACCTCTTGAGCTCCTCGATCTTCTGTTCTTTTTCCTCTTCTTTTTTCTTTTCTTCAACTTTTCTGTATGTAACAAATATTCCTATTGCGATGCCCCCAAGAACCAGCAGGATCACCACGGTGATAAGGATATAGACCCAAATGGAGACCACTCCTTCATTATTTGCGATCATGATATCCATACTTTTCTCGGTGGAGTTCTCGTATCCATCAAATCCTTTGACCCTTATGTTGACCATACCATCGCTGAACTTTGTGGTGTCAATCTCATAGAACCAGACATCATTGTTAAGGGTCGCCTCCTTCCAATCACGATCACCTACTTTCACATAGACCTTTTTCACACTGCCTGGATCCACGTTCACATTTCCGCCTATTCTGGCCTTTTTTCCCTTTACCTTCTGTCCATCTTCAACATCGGATATATCAAGGCTCCATGACCTTTCAGACCTGGTCACCGAAAGAGTGAAGTTCTGGAAGATCTCGAACCTTGTGGAGGTTATTCTTATCGAAACGTTGAAATCCCCGATCTGCACGATCGAGGGGGTCCAGGTTATATTCTCCGTTATATCATCGTAATCCATTCCCGATGGGGCATCAAAGAGCTCTATGACATAGAGATCTTCATCCGGGTCGCTTACCTCCAGGTCGTAGGTCCATTGATGGAGCTCTTTGAGATCGGTTTCTGGGTAGGATGTGATCTCTGGCGGACCATCCGGATATGTGATGTTAATGGAGAACTCAAGTTCTGTTGCATCTCCCTCCAGGTCAGCAACCTTTATTATGAAATTCTTGGACTCCGATTCATATGATGCGGGTGTCCAGGTGAAATGCCCATCTTCAGAATTGATAACTGCGTTCGAGGCCCCCTCCACAATGGAATAGATTATCCTATCGTTGGGGTCCAGGTCATAGGCAGTGAACGTGAACTCGAAGGTCTCACCCACCAGGAGCTCAATATCCTCAGGGGGGTCCACCGCAAACAGCGGTGCATCATTGATGTTGATAACCTCCAGGGTGAAATTGTAAAGGTTCTGGTCCATGCCATCAGAGAGGGCCAGGGACCACTCCACTGTTCCTATTTGCCATGCATTCGGTGTCCATACTACAGTTCCTATGGGGTCCACCGTCATGTTCTCGGGACCCATAATTATGGAATAACTTATATTGTCCCGTTCTGCATCCTCCGAGTCCGATACGAACCGCCATTGAGAATCTTGGACCACTGTCCTATCAGGTTCGTTGTTGAGAACCGGTGCATCGTTCACAGGGTCCACGATGATCCGAATATCGGTGAGGGTTGTCCTGCCTCCGTTCGAATCTGTTGCGGAAACAAACACCTCTATGATGCCGGACCAGTTCTTTGCGGTTTTCGAAATTGTCAGGTCAACTCCAAGGTAGACATCATCGGTCAAATTGATATCGAAGTAGGTTGAGTTCTCTCCGACCTTTTCCGCGTGAAAGATAAGCAGCTCATCGGGGTCAAAATCGTCCTCGAAGATGTCCCTCAGGTCCAGAAATCTAGAGTTGTTCGATCCTTCGTCCACATGTAAGTCCACGGGACGCTGTACTATTTCAGGAGCATGGTCCAGATCGATATTTAATTTAACTATCTCGAGACCCCCCGGACTGTCTCCCCCGAAGATGAAGGGTACCCTGACGTTCCCATCCATATCCGGGTCATGGTTTTCGACATAGTCATTTATTATATCTTCCAGATGAGGCAGTTCTTTCTCCAGTTCATATTCTATCCAGTAGCTGTCAAGGTCGAATATTGAGGATGATCCGAAATTGGTAGGTGAGTCTACGTACAGTTGTATATCCAAATAGACATACGAATCATAAGGTGTGCTCAATCTTGGCTCTGAGGCCTCTATTACCTGGTTGATCCTACCTGAAAGATCATCTGTTGTGACCGTTGTTCCGGCTGGAAGATGGTCCTCTCCGTAGGTCCAGGCATCGACCTCCTTTACACGGATCGTTGGGGTGTTGACCGGGAGCTCTTCAAGTGGATATCTTTCACTGAATATCACCCTGCTGTATACACCGTTGCCCTGATATCCCGGAGAGCCCGAGATGAGATCTCCATAACCATCGCCTCTCATATCCGGACCGAAGGCAACCGATGCGCCGTATTGGTCCCCGGATTCACCGAAGTTTAAGGAATCCAGTAAAGTGGATACTGCCGATAGAGAATATATTCCCGTCCAACCCGATCCCGATCCCGTATTCGGAGCCCCCACTGCGATCTCGGGTCTTCCATTTTCGTCGATGTCGTAACCTGCATCGATGGACGAACCAAAAAGAGCCTTGCCCGTTGGTGCGCTTATGGATATGTCCCTAGAACTGTCGATGGTCGATCCTCCAAAATAAATGGATACCGCCCCCCCTGTGGGACTGGCGGAACCTACCGCCAGGGAGTCGTATCCTGACCCTTGCTGGTCGCCGATGAATTCCAGAGCACTGACACCGGATATGCCCGTATCAGCAACAGGGTCCAGCGTCGCATCCGGAGCGATGTCGAACGAAACACCTCCTAGGTAAATGTTCACCTCTTGATCGCTTGAGATGGCAAGGTCATCGATCCCATCGTTGTTCATATCACCAACAGCGATATGCTCCCCGAAGGATGATATTGAATTGGAACCATTGATAGCCATACTGAACTCAAGCTCATACTCTGAAGATGTGGAGTTAAGCACCTGATCGAAGATCAGCACCCTTCCTCTACCCGAATTGGAACCGGGTGCTCCTATTATTATCTCGGCATCACCATCCCCATCCATGTCGCACGCCTCCACCTCTGCACCGAACCTGTCCGAAGATGAATTGCCGTAGATGGTTAAGGATCTTGTCATTAGTGATGACACCTCGACAATGGAGACTGCCCCTTTGTAATTGTCATATCTGGGAGAACCTACCCCTATCGATAAATCTCGGCCGAACTGAAATGATGTCGATATGGAATCCCCGTATCTCGAGAGTATGCTCAGACCACGGGATGGGCCATAGTATGTTCTTTCGTCTATCATTATGTATACTTCTCCCGTTTCACTTGACGAGGTAGGGTTCGAGAATGCGACATACCCGTTGCCAAGGTCCCTGACCTTTTCGCCTAATGTATCTCCGAGGTTGGTTCCCGCAAGGAATTGGTAATGTTTCCATTCCTCGTCCCTCTGATGGCCTGTAACATTCAATGTTGCAGAGGTGACGGTAGCGTTCTTTGGGACTAAGAACCGAAGATTGTAAGGGTTCTGGAGTGTGAGATCGATATTTGGTTCGGCTCCCCTGCCGTTCAGGGTCTGGTTCTGGAGACCCCAGAAACCATTGAAATCCTCTTCCGGCATTCCATGCAGGTATTCTTTGGTTCCATGTGCCACGTTGAAAAAAGCATCTTTTGCATACTTATTGGCTCCATCATCATCATACGGGTGGGTTGAAATGGTCAAGTTCGCGTCCAATACCGTGGCCTGTTTTGGAACAGGATAATAGAAAGATGTGTTGGTCTTTTCACCGGGATGGAGTTGCAATACTGAGCCTGTCCCTATCACTTCATCATTTTTTCTGGTGTTTTCAACCATCCAGGATGTAGCATTGTCTACTGGATTATCTGACCGCTCTTCCCCCGCGGCCATGGGTCCGATGTATATGAAAAAAAAAACCAACAGGTATATGCCAATGGTCTTGATCGATCGCATGAGTAAGCCTCCAAAGCAGATAAGCTAAATGAGAGCGGGATGTTATTTATCTTTTATCTTGTTAAGCGAAGAAGCTGGGCTCCTCTTCCGAATATTTTAATAATCTCTAACTATCAGGGGGGATAGGGTGTAGAGATGTTGATGAAGGTCGATTGTATTCCATGTTTCGTGAAACAGATCATGAGGGAGATCGATGGTTCTGACCTTGATGAGGGGGATAGAGAGAATATCATGAAAGAGATGCTCTCTTTCCTATCGCAGGTCAATTTCGATATTGCACCGGTTGATCTGTCATATAAGCTCCACCAGAGAATGGTGGATCTTGGTGTATCTGATGATCCCTACCATGGATTGAAGGTCATATCCACGGAACAGGCATTGAAGGACCTGGAAGTAATAGAAAAGGAGATCAAGGGGTCAGTTGACCCATTGTTCGACTCGGCCCTGGCTGCTCTTGCTGGGAATGTAATTGATTACGGTGCAAAGAACATGTTGGACCTGCACGATGTGTTGGACCAGGCAAGGAGAGAGGGTTTCGCAAAGAACGATTGGGAGATCTTCATTGATCAATTATCCAACGCGAAAGTGCTTTATTACCTTCTTGATAACTCGGGGGAGGTGGTCTTCGACGATCTATTCATGAAGAAATTGACAGACCGGTTCCCCGACCTGAGGATAAAGGCCGTTGTGAAGAGGACGCCCTTGCTCAATGATGTTACAAGAGAGGATGTCGAACTTGCAGGATTGGTTGATGGAGAAAGAATGGGGATCATGGAGGTCCCCGGTAAAGGTTGGATAAAACCTGAACATATAGAGGAGTTGAGGGAAACCGGATCTGTATTCCTCTCAAAGGGACAGGGGAATTATGAATCACTCAGCGAGATGAAGGATATTTTCTTTCTATTGGTAGTAAAATGTGGGATCGTATCCAGGGACCTCAATGTTGATGTAGGGGAAATGGTGTTCAAGTATAGTTAGATCGGTGGTTGTTTTGTACGGATCGGATATCTGGGGTGGTATCGAACCATCGGGCAGATATGGTCTCAGGCCTTGCTAAATCAGATGATAATGTAATGAATTGGCGATTTAGCTGGCTTTTCTCAATTTTTAATAATGCACAGCTTGATGAAAAATTGAGAAAACTGTACTATTCTGAGACCCAGTAAAACAATGGTAATGTATGGTCTCAGGCCTTGCTAAATCAGATGATAATGTAATGAATTGGCGATTTAGCTGGCTTTTCTCAATTTTTAATAATGCACAGCTTGATGAAAAATTGAGAAAAGTGCAGGGGGAGGGATTCGAACTTCCGCAAAACCATAGGTTTTGCTCACCTTGAGACTTCTCTGTGAAAATAGATGAAACGAAGTCTCAAGACCTACCGGGTTCGAAACCATCCGAACCATTCATCCATTCACTGCTTTGCAGTGAAGGATGATAGGGAATGGTGCAGGGGGAGGGATTCGAACCCTCGAACCGCTAAGGACCGGATCTTAAGTCCGGCGCCGTTGGCCGAGCTAAGCTACCCCTGCGAAGGAGTTTTTGCGACTGATCAGATGGTAGCGAGCGCAGGCCAACGGGAACAAGGGTGAAACACACCTGTTTCGACCCCAGGCGAATCGTGAAAGGATCCGCCAAGATTGGCCAGCCAAGCTACAACCTAAGAATAACGACCCTTAATGAGGTCAAGTTACACGTATTTAATAATCTTATCCAACGTATATATCAGTCATCCATTTCTTTGGGTGAAAGGAAGTTCTCATTTATCTCAATTGAATAGTCATTCCCATCATCTTCCATGCTCAAGAACCCAAATCCAAAATTTGCCTCCCAATCTCCAGCTTGGACCAGGGTCACCGTAACAGTGAAGTTACCCATATCATATAACCTTTCGATATCCTGGTCCGTGAACTCTATAGAACCTGATAATGCTCCTGAGTCAGACTCTCCTATTACGGTCCTGTTCCCATCTGGATGGGAGATGGTGATCCGGAACGAGTCAGGTTGGTTCTCATAGTTCCTCAGACGTATCCCGGGCGGATTCTTCTCATCGGTCCAATCCAGACTCACATCGATCTTCCTTATTAATCTGGTATCGGACGCCTCCACAATGAGATCGAAGCTACTGCCTTCACTGAGATGACCGTCGGCACTTGAGACAGACACCTGATCGTCATACTCTTTAAGGAAGGAGGGATCGAAATCATCCTGTCCCTCACCACTGATGATTTCGTATATGGAATCGGAACCAAGGATCAGATCGGCTTTGTCGTTGGACTCCCAACTGAAAACTGCGAACGTAAGGATGGGGACTATTATAAAAGCCGCAATGGAGGTGACCCTCTTGTTCTTTTCGAATATTATGGTGTTTATCCTACCAATGTAGGAAGTTAGAGAAGCAAATGAACGCTCTCCATCTTTTGACATCAGTATCTCCAGATAGGATTAAGTAATGCTGGTATTAAACATTGTGGTTATTGTGTAAAGGCCTCCGAGCTTGGTTCAAACCCTCGAAAAAACCAGGATCGGGCAAAATAATTAAAATAAGATAAATTCTCTCCCCCCTCATGGATGGGTTGGTGACCTCATGGAGACCTTGAGCATAGTGATTATCGCAATACTTGCCATAGCCGTATTGAGTATACTCTTTGCCTTCTACTACATCTATTTTATAGCAAGGAAAAGAGAAGTAGAAGCTCTAGAGGTAGAAAGGCCGGGAATCGGTCGACAGGAAATGATACCTTTCGACGAGGATATCGAAGAGGCGTTGTACAAAAAAAGAGTGGTGTGTCCAGAATGTGGTGAGGATGTAGATCCATACGACGAGGTATGCCCGCACTGTGAGTCAAGGATGAGCTCAGGTGTCTTTGAATGTTCGAACTGCGGAAAAGAGGTGGATCCCCGGGACAAGGAATGTCCACATTGCGGCGATATTCTCCTTCCGGACCCATTTGTTTGCCCAAGCTGCGGCAGACCGGTGGAAATGGATGCTACAAGATGTGACAGCTGCGGTGCGAGGTTCTGGAGCCCTATAAGATTGGACGATGCATCCGTGAAAAAAAGGGTCCGTAAATTTGAGGAGCCCAAAGGAGAGGAAAGTGAAGAGGAGTCTCCGGAGAGGGGTCCTCAAAAAAGAAGGTCCTATAGATGAGCGTGAGGTTCCCGAGGGACCTATTACTGAAGTTGAAATGGACCGGTCATGGACTGGACGATGTATCGATCACGATAACGAGCAGAAGCCCCCGTTCGGATATGGGCATTGTTCCGGGCTCGGATATAGTTCATCTTGGTAGGTCGTTCTTTGAACTTTCAGATGGCACCAGGATACCGTATCATAGGATAAGATATATCGAATATGGAAGAGGCAAGATATGGCAGCGTTCGAGATGATAACTCATTTAAGGTATATGTCAAAGACCATCAGGGACTGTGAGGGGGAATAATTGTGGACAACCCTCGTATCGTTGATATTTATCTTCTTTCCCTTTGAGATCGTCCGTTCTATCAGATCATGAATTATCATTAGAACAGTATCGTTATCGATGATACTGTAAAGATGGACCATACCTTCTTCAATCATGTCTAGCACTCTATCGAAATACTCTATAGAGGTATGTGGAAGGTTCATTATTATTCTGTCATAAGGAGAGAACATTCCGGAAATATCGGCAGCATCTCCCAGGTGAGCCTCTACTTTATCCTCAACCGAGTTCAACGAGATGTTGGTCCTGAAATATTCTATGCACAAGGGGTTCAGATCGATCCCCACCACCTTTTCCGGTTCACCATGTCTTGCTATGTTAAGTGAGAACGGCCCCACCCCTGCGAACATGTCCAGTACCTTTTCTTTACCTGTCATTTTTGCGATCCGCATCCTCTCAGTAGCCAATCTCGGAGAAAAATATACTTTGGATGGGTCGAGTTTGAACCGAAGATTGTTCTCTATGTGGACGGTCTCGAGGTCAGGATCGCCTGCAAGGAGTTCCAATTCTCTTATCCGAAGGTCTCCCTTTACACCTTTGTCAAGCACAGCCGACCGGATATTTCTGTTGAAATCCAGTAGGGCCTTCCCGACCTCCCATGAATGGGGCAATAGTTCTTTCTCCAGTTTAATGACGGCTACATCCCCCAAAATATCAAAGGAACTTGGAAGTCTCTCCTTGATTATCTGGGGCACATTCATGAGATCTTTATACGATCTGGGTCTTTTTTTTCTTTGCATCAAATTTGCCTCAACCACACGATAATCGAACTCATCCAGAAGGTCGATCGGTAGGTCCTTATCTTCTATTATTGGAATCAGGACATTTCTTCCTTCTTTCATTATCTGGAACCTATGGTCCATGTGTCCAAGGTCCAAAAGGATCTGTCTGATCCTCTCTGCATTTTTGCTGTCAATCATTATGCAAGACCCTTTCATCGCATTGCAATCCAAACGCTACTATATTTAATCAACCATGTGATCTTATTCGAAAAATATCATATCTTCTTCGATATCAGGTTCTTCATCAAGATCGACATCCAACCAGTCCTCATCCATCCAAGCATTCTCATCTTCCCATTCAACCTCCTTGATATTACGGTTCCTTAAAATGAACATCAGGAACAATACGATGATCAGAAGGAGGAACACCAACAATGTAATCTTCCAGAAAATATCCATTTTCTCATCAAGATCGTTCCATTGGTCAGGAGGTGAGGGATCAGGATCGAAAAGTATGGGTGGGTCCGGGTATACTTCATCATTAGGTTGTGTGGGTCTTTCGATGATGGTTATGTTCAAAGGATATGAACTATTGGTCCTTCCTGAGGGGTCCATCACCTCGACCCATACCGTGTGATTCCCTGTTGATCTGAAGGTTACGTTCCAAACAGACCTATTGCTCCATAGGTTCTGGGATGGATCGGTAGAATTGAACTTATAAAGTTTTATTCCGTTTTGATCATAAGAACCCGAGGCATCTACCTCGAACGGAGTATTATTGAAATAAGTGACCGAGTTCGACGT
>JAWOCK010000033.1:0-19355 GCA_046483845.1 Thermoplasmatota archaeon
GCCGGTGTCCACCGAATGATGGGACCTCTGAAGGAACTGACCGAGTGGGGGGCGGACGTGGTGATAGTTGCGGCGGGGAGGGAAGGGGCGCTTCCCACCCTTGTCTCAGGACTTATCAGGGCACCGGTCATCGGACTTCCCGTATCCACGGGATACGGCATACACGGAAAGGGGGAGACCGCACTGTTCGCCATGCTCCAGAGCTGCTCTCCCATCGCGGTTGTGAACATAGATGCCGGTTTCGTTGCCGGTGCGGTGGCCGGAAAGATCGCCATATCATGCACCAGGGGCAGATAGGGTTTTAATAGGAGTTCACATTTACCAAATTCCCCTCCTCCCGGGTTGATGATACCATGTCCCCCGATGAGATACCAAAGGAACTTTTGAAGGAGCTGCAGGATTCTGAGAAAAGACTGAAGGCCCTCTACGACAGAAGGGACCATTTCAACGAAGAGGCAAAGGTCATCAGAGAGATGAGGGACGACCTGCATGCCAAGAGAAGGGACATAATAGATCAGCTCCGGGATATAAGGGCCAAAAAGGAGCAGTTCCTGGAGGAGATGAGGGCTGCAAAGAACAGAAGGGATTCCTTCAACCAAAAGGTCAGAGACCTCCTGGGGATCAAGAGGAAGAAAGATAGAGAGGGGCAGGACCTTTTCGAGGACAGTAGCACGCTGGAGATGGAATTGAGGAAACTGGAAGAGCTCTACCAGACCAAGGCCCATCCTCTGGAAAAGGAGAGGGAGATCGTCAAGTCCATAGATGAGAAAAGAAAGAGGCTGGAAGAGCTCAGGTCCAAGGAAGGAGAGCACAAGGCCCTCGTCATAGAGGCCAGGACCAAGGAGGATGAGATAAAGGAGTACAGACGGCTTGCCGACGAGGAGCACAAGAGAGTGCAGGAACTCCATGAAAAGATCAAGGAAATCCACGAGAAGCTCGATGAGTACTCCCCCACACTGGACCACCTTCGAAAAGAAGGCGACAAGAGGCACGAGGAGAGTTTGAAGAAGAGAGAGCAGGCCGATTCCTATCATCAAAAGGCCATGGAACTGAGGGAGAAGGTCATCGGGTTGAGAAAGGAGAGGGACAAAGCAAGAAGGGAAGCAAGGGAGATCATCAAGGACCAGAACAAAAGGGTCAGCGAAGAGCTTGAGGATGAGGAGAAGCTAAATGATGCGGCGGACAAGGCCGTCGACATGCTCCTCAATAAGAAGAAGATCACACTATGAACCGTGAAAACAATGCTAAAAAACCTGAAAACCGTGGAAAATGCAATAACTATAAATATGGCGAGTTGCAAAAATAAAGGGTAGCATTTCGAACACGATATATCAAGGGTTCTTGGCGACCAATGAAGCCGAATTAAAAAAAGGAGTGATAGAGTAATGACCATAAGGTTCGGTCCAGCCGGAATACCGCTTTCATGCAAGGGTAGGACCCTAAAGGACGGCATCGAGGACATACATGCGCTTCAGCTGGATGCAATGGAGGTCCAGCTTCTCAGACCACTCAGGGATATACCGGAAGAACTTGACCTCATCAAGGAACTGGGTGAGGAACTGGATGTTAAGCTGTCGGTCCATGCACCCTACTACATGGACCTGCTGGGCGATGAGAACTACGTCCGGAGGTCCCTGGACAATGTGCTGTGGAGCGGAGAGGTGGCCAGGGAACTCGGAGCGGACATCGTGGCCATACATGTTGGAATGTACCACGGCTACGGATATGATGAGGCACTTGAGATAGCGGTGAAGAAGGTCAGATGGCTCAGGGACAAGTACAAGAAGATGAAACTGGACATCAAACTGGCCGTGGAGACCTCGGGAAGGCAGAAGGTCTTCGGGTCGCTGGACGAGATCCTTGCCATTAACAAGAGGGTGAAGAACACGATCCCCCTGCTCAACATACCCAACCTGCATGCCAGGGGAGGGGGCACACTAAGGGACAAGGAAGATTTCCAGCAGCTTTTCGACAGGGTCAAAGAAACAACTGGGTCCACCGACTTCTACATACACTTTTCCGGAGTGGAGCATGCCGACGGTGACAAGATCATGGGAACCCCCATCAAGAAGGGGGACCTCAGGTTCGATCCCATGGCAGAGATGATGCTGGCAAATCCTGAAATGAACTTCAGGATAATATCGGAGTCACCTCTTCTGGAGCATGATGCGGTTTACATGAAGCTTATTCTGGACAGGATACTCCAGAGAAAGATACAAAAAGAGGAAAGGCAGAAGGAAAAGGCAAAGTCCCAGTAGTCCTTTCACTGATATGCCAAAAGTTTAAAGAACTGCATGGGATTATTATCCCAAGGAGACAGGACCTAACCAGACCGGGGGCAAAGAAGATGGCGAAGAAGAAGACATTTACCATAATCGGGGTCGTTGCAGCAGTAGGCCTGCTCCTTATAGTGGGATGGGTCACCTTTGGTTCCGACCTGGTTGATTCCCTGATGAAGGACCGGGACGGAGGAGGCAACACCAACAACACAGTGGAGGATTCGAACGAGCCCCCCGTGGCCATATTGGAGGTGGACAGAACCTTCATAAGGGAAGGGGAAACCGTAATATTCGATGGGAACAGCTCCTTCGACAAGGACTACAACGGTACATTGAGCAACAACGGCATATTCCTCTTCGAATGGGATTTCGGGGACGGCTCCGAGATCGTGACCAGCCAGAACGGGACCGAGAAATCATATCAGTACAATGATCGAGGCGAATACAACGTGGTACTTACGGTATATGACGAGGCGGGAGCATCGGATTCGGACAATGTGACCATCACTGTGGTTCCCCAGGACAACCCGATAAGCACGGGAAGCCAGATCCTGATCGGTCAGGCACTGGTCCCCGAGGTGGGTGTGGTCCCCAACTCCACCGAGGTGAACTGGACCGTGGAGGAAGGCGCAAAGGTCATGAACCTGACCGTGACCGTTTCAGGTTATTACTTCCAGGAGATGAAGGCCAGCGAGGTGGAGGTTGTTCTGTTCGACCCTTACGAGAATGTAATGGCCAATGAGACCCTTGAAGTGACCGGACAGGGATCGGTCAGATGGGGTTTCGATGAAGAGGACCTCACCATCGATGGTGAGTATTATGTTTACATCCAATGCTTCGAGGGGGCGGTCCTGGTGAACGTAGAGGGACTTGTCTCCTATGTCGAGGAGTGAAGATATCGGGTTGATCGGAAGCCAGAACCCGGAAAAGGGGTCAATTGGAACCAGCGGAGCATCCATCAAGCTTGGTCACGTACAAGGATCCCGGGATAATGAGGCATTTTGGACGCATCCTTCGTAATTGATATATATGTTCATCTTTTCTTGTAAGCAATGGCTGAATGGGACGCATACTGGATCATCTCACAGATCCTGAACCTGCTTGTCTTCGCAGTGTTCTTCGTCACCCTTTTCCTCATTCCCTCAAGGGATAAGGTAAGAAAAGGAGAGGCCGGTTCCAATCTATTCTCCGGTACAATACCCGTTCTGATTGTCATCATGTACATCTCTCTTCTGATCATTCCGATAATGGCCCTGCTCCTGGTGGAGAAGTTCATCATGGTGATTGCGACCGACGGACTTCTGCTCATCGCGGTATTACTTCTCACAATTGATTTCGTCAGGACAAGGAAGCTCTACAAGGAGATCAGCGATTCAAATCAGGTGGTACAAGCAGCGGTGGCCGGTTATCCCGCTCACGAGCAGGTGGCCCAGCACCAGCAGGCCGCTCCCTCCGGGACTATGACCGTGGAATGTCCCAACTGCGGAGGCCATATTGAGATACCACAGAACTCACACCAGATAACCTGTCCTTACTGTGGTCTCTCGGGAACCATGTGATAAGAGCTCATTGGATCGTCTCCCTGCATTCAGGACATAGGTACCATCCTTCCTTCACCACAGCACCGCAGTTCGGACATCGGGAAATGGCGGGTTTTGCACGCTCGGGAGCTGCACCAGGGGAGAAGTGCTCACCCGGACCCTGTGGTTCAGGGGTGGAGGCATCCTTTCTTCTCATCATCATCAGCAGGACTGCCACTATAAGTATGATGATCACCAAAGAGACGATAACAGCAATGATGAGCCCCGCGTACGAGCCCGTTTCGTCGTCATCGTCGTCACCCTCCTCCTCCGGTATTTCCAACAGTTCGAAGGTGAACGTCTGTTCCTGAGAGGTCTCGAAGGGGGTCTCGTACCAGTATTTCACGCTCTTTGCTCCGTAGGTCTCGAAGGTGTGGTTTATATCGACCCCCTCCTCGACACTGCCATCACCCAGATCCCATTTCACCGTAACCGGGATATCCTCCGGATTGAGAAGAACCACGGCCCAGAAGTGGACCCTCAGTCCCTCGACCTCGGGGGTGAAGGCATGATCGTCGTACTTGGAATAATGGAACTCCACCTCCACCTCAGGAGGGCCATCTCCGTTCAGGATCAGTGCGATCTCTTCATAGACCGTTCTGTCCGTGAGGTCGGTGACGCTGAAGACAATGACCACCTCCAAGTCGTTCAATATCTCGTAATCTCCCACCTGCCATATCCTGTGATCGGAGATATCCCACCAGAAGCGGCCTGTATCCTCGTCGAAACCCCAGTTTGTACCTTCCACCAGCTCGGCGTAGGGGAGCTGATCCGCAAGTGGAGGCACCCCTTCAATCAGCTCACGGAAGATGCTTACATCGAAGACCAGCTCGTCTTCGGGGTCGGGGTCCCTGCCCTTCAACAGTATCTCCACGGTCTCTCCTTGGTACCATTCCCTTTTTATGGGGGCCGCCCTCTCCAGGGTGGGATCGTCGGGGGTGTTCTCGAGGCTGATGGAGACCAGCAGTTCCTGTACATTGGAGTCATCGTCGTCGTGGACCTCGAACAGGAGATCTTCCCTTCCGTTCTTCACGTCATCATTGGTCGGGATCAGCGTCACCTTGCCGGTGTCCTCGTCGATCTCAACAACGCCGTCCCAGGCATCGGAACCCGTTTCCATGTAGTAGTACTTCAGCGGTACATTCTCCTCGGGGAGGTCCTGGTCCTCGGCAAGGATGTACATCTCGGTGACCTGGTCCTCCTTTGCCCTGACCCTGGATCCCGCAAGGTCAAGTATGTAGCTGGAAGGGGTTCTCTTCTCCACAGCATATTCCTTGGATCCGATCCTGACCGATGTTATGATCGGAGGATCGTTGACAGGAGTCACCACAATGGTCCCCTGGTAAACCGCCGTGGAATGCTCGTCCTCGGCCCGGATCCTCACTGTCTCCTCACCGTTCATGTTCGGCTCGGGAGTTATGGCTGCGAACCATCCGAACTCGTCCCTGCTGATATTGACATGCAGAAGCTCGGTGAAGAGGTCACCGCTCCATTCGTTGCCGTCCCAGACCCTGAAGGACCCGATATTGTTCTCGGGGTCGATGAAGATGTCCCTGAGCTCGTTCGACCCCATCCGGTATGTCGTATCCTCCCTGACCGTGGGAAGTCCTTCGTATTGTGGGTTCAGCGATATGGGCTCGTCATCCCATACTCTGAGCGTATCGTTCACGTATATCGGACCGGTCCATCCTCTGGTCATTACGGACCATACGGGGATCCGGTCCGAGGCGGTGAACATCAACACATGGGGATCGTGGTATTCTCCTATATCCTCACCCCGGATGGTCATGGTGTAATCCTTGCCGTCCGTGTAGTCCTTATCATCGGGGTCTGCCTCATATTGTAGCATGTCCACCGTTATCTGCTCCATGGTATCGGGGTCGATGACCATCTCCAGCAGGCCAGGTGGGTGCCCGTCCTCGTCGGTATAGGTCACATTGAATGTGAAGATGGAGCCGAAGTGTCCGCCTGCCTGCTCCTCTGGCCAGTCGGAGCGAACCTCTATACCGGAGAGCTCCGGGGCGGTGTTGGGGGACTCTTCTTTCACATTGAGGTCCACTGTATACTCCGACCAGCATGTCCTAAACGGATGGAATATCTCTGTCACCTGGCCTTCCTCAACCAGATAGGTGGCCGGTTCGGCTATCAGACCGACGTAGGCCTCCCTGTGCTCCGCGTTCAGAACGGTGGAGGGATATTGATATCCAAGGGTCTGGTCGGATACGAATGCTCCACCGGAAATGAAATAGCTCAATATATGGTGAAAATACCTCCATATGTCGTCTTCGGTGTTCCATTCCTCATCCTTTCCGGGATCCCTCCATACGAAAAAGACATGAAGCCAGTTGTCCCATCTCATTCCGGTTTCGTTGTTATAGTAGGCCTGTCCGCCCGTTCTGTTTATCCCCACCGATATGTTCCAGAGCTTTTGTGGGTCGGATCCCTGAAGCTTGTACCAGTCCATGGGCTGGTATGCCGAATGGATCCATTTTCCTTCCGCAGGCAGGTGCGCCAATGCGGTCTCCAATGTATTGGAGCCCTGGTCCGTGTCCACCCTGTCGGTGGTGTCGATCTCCAATGAGTAATTGATCGTGTAGGCTTCTCTCTCCGGCGCCCCTTCCGCTGAGTAGAAGTTGAAGGAGATACCCACATAGTACCAGGCAACTTCCGTGAGCCCGTCCTCCCATCCGTTGGTATCCTCCTCTCCCATGGAGTTCCTACCGCAGACCAGATCGAAGGTCCAGTTGTTCGGGTACTCCGGATGGTCCCCGTCGTGTATCCAACCGTCGGTGTCGTCCTGATCATCGAAGGACGTCTCGAAGCCCCCTGAATCTATGATACCTCCGTACGGGTCCGTGTAGACGGTGGAGATGTAGATCATATCAGCATAATCCTCCTGCAGGTTTCCGCTTTCATCCACCGAGAACTCGTAGAGACCGCTGTAGGTTCCCCCGCCGTCCGTGACATCAAGTATTGAGATGGTGACGTTCCTCAGTCCATCGGGGGAGTTGGCTGTCTCAAGAAGGTCATTGACGCTGAACTTGTACCAATCCCTTATGTCGCTGGTCCCCGACGGATCATAGGAGAGCTCCCCCTGGATGGTCTCAACAGCAGAGGTGAGCGTGGAACCATTGGGAAAATCTCCGCTGTGCTGCTCCTTCTCCTCGTCGGAGGCCCTTGTGTCCGAAGGGGCGATCCCCGGGGATGCGTTAGCAGGAACCGATGTGCTCCTTGGCAGGGTCATCCGGCTGTTGGTGCCCACAGCATCAAGCCCCAATACGGTTGGGTCCCTGGACGGCCGTATCATCTCCCGACCGACCTCCCTTGCTTCTTCAGTATTCAAAGGAACGTTTTCACACTGGTCCATCTCCAGCCCGGCGCCTGCAGACCCGGATGTTAAGGGCATGAGCGATACCGAGAAAAGAACTACCAGAACGAGAAGCGCCCCGTGGTCTCCATCCATCATTTTCCCTCCTCAATGCAATAAACATTGTTCTTAGCCATTTATATTACTTGTTTTCAACATGGTCACCCCACATGTCATGACACAGGGTATGTTCCTTACCTGCCCTGTTGGACAAATAGTCCCACATCATCTTCAATAGGATCTTATTCTTTTGAACAATACCGGTTCTCCAGGTTTTGTCTTGCAGCCTGGAGATACCTATGCCTAAGAGTTCGGGTATCTCTTTTTCATACTCCATGGAGCAACATCCTGGTCCCTATCCTGGACAGGAAGAGATCAATGCTAATGAACGTTCAATAGCTCTCCTGCATATATTCCACCACCATCTCGACCACCTTCCTGACCTCGTCCGAGCAGTTCCTGAATAGGATTCTCTCCAGAACACCACTGCCGTAGTTCCTTATGGGATCGCTGATCAATGCATGTATAAAGGACTGGGTGGCCGAATCCACTCCCTCGAAATCGAGTATTATCTGGTTACCTCCCAGTATTTCCGGGATAATATGCTCAAGTCTGATCTCCCTTGCCTTGTCCTTGTTCTCTGCAAAGGACCCCACTAGGGGTTCCATCTTTATCTCCTTCATATGAACCTGGGCCTCCTGTAGCGTTTCTTTTTTCTTTCCTTTATTGCCCTGACAAATGTTATCCTAACCAGGTCCAGGACATCTGTGAATTCACTGGTCTGGTCCAAATTGATATCTATCCCCACTACCGTCCCTTTCCAGTAGGGATAATCTGATCCTGAAGAGTGCCTGTCCTTATCGGGGTCCTCATTTATCTTAATTCTCTTTCGACCCCTCGATGCCTTCAACAACTTGTACATTGCATTTCCGCTGTATATCATCAGGAAATCCCTGTTTACAGTTGCTATGGATTTTATAAAGAATAGCCCTGCACCGGCATTGATCTCAGTCCCGCCTTCCCTTCTGGTTGTTCCGGTAATTCCCGGTGAAAGTGCGAGTTTTATCGCCTCAAGATCATCCTTCACCAGATATGACCTACAAATGGTATCTTTTATCCCGACACCTCTATCCGCGATCCCTATCCTGATAATATTGCTTTTTTTGTAATACTGTGCACAAACAAAACCTCCATCATCCGATCCAGAGTGCTCCAATACGTTCCTTACAAGTTCACTTATGATGAACTTGATCGGTCTTGCATGTCTGGGGTCCAAATGGAGCAGTGGAACCATATCCTTAATGAAATTGGAGAGCTCGTCGGTGGTCCTTATGTTTGTTAAGGGAATGAATCTTCCTGAAGGATCGTGTTCCTGGATATCGATTCTCTTTGGAAATCCCAGAATTTCGAACATCCCCATCCTCTGCAGATAATGCATGGACCTGGCCTCGAAACTCATGGGTCTTATGTTTTCGGTACCTATCTCTTTTGCAAGGGATGCTATCATTGAAAGGACCACTGGATGTATCGATATCCAGTTCTTATTCGCTGAAAGTTCCAGGGATGAAGGGTCCGAATCATCGAAGGACCTCAGAAAAGGGTCTATGTTCCCTAAGAAGGCACTGTTGGGAAGATGTATCTTCATCAATCCCGGGATTCGGTTATAGATATATAATAATAACTGGATTCCCGGGATTCCCGGAGAGAGGGCCTTGATAGTGTAATCCCGGGAAAGAATGCTACATTAAACATTCAGGTTACCCTTTACTCGTATCAACTCTCCACCTGAACTTTGAACTAAACCGTTGCTTCAGGCATCGACCTCTTGACCATATCTCCATCTTGAAGTTATATTTTCCTTTTATCCCGGCAATTAATTGGATGTTCGTGTCAACACACATATATAGAGAATATGGGGTTAGGCTCACCGGGGATATTGATATGAAAAGACTCGTTATTCCACTGACCCTAGGTATAATGCTGATGATCCCTATTTTGGTGTTCGAAGTAAGAGGCGATTGACCGGAGAAGGATGAAAAATCTTACCGGAAATATGAACTGGGATCAAATGGCAGTTCGGACATGACACTTTCCATCATAATAATGGTCCTACTGGTATTACTGCTGGTCATATCGATCGCTGCCATGCTCCGCAGACCCGGTAAAGATCCGGGGCAGTTCGAATACAACATCCGAAACCTCCAAAAACTTTAAGCTTTGTCCGGGTCTAATACCATAAGAGAAAAGAGAAGGTAAAACATGCTGTTCCAGAGGAATACAACCAGTCCATCCCATGAAAAGAAGGTACAGAGGATAGCCAGGGAGCTGAAGAACAGGAAGAGCAAAAAGCCGGTATCCCTGAAGAAGAAGGCGGTATCCCACCAGGTTCCCAAACCCAACGACCTGAGATATTACGACGAGAAGATAGACATAAGCGGCCTCAACGAGATTCTGGAGATAGACCCTGTGAACAGGACCTGCACCGCGGAGCCCGGGGTCACCTTTGAGGACCTTGTGGATGCCACCATGGAGCATGGACTGGTCCCAATCATCGTTCCGGAACTCAAGACCATTACCATCGGAGGTGCTGTGGCAGGATGCTCCATCGAGTCCATGTCCTTCAAGCACGGGGGTTTCCACGATACATGCCTGGAGTTCGAGGTGATAACGGCAAAGGGCGAGGTGCTGCACTGCACACCGGACACGCTTCTTTTCCAGATGATGCACGGTACCTTTGGTACACTTGGGATCCTCTCGCTTCTGAAGTTCAAGCTCATTCCCTCAAAACCCTACGTCAATGTGAGGTTCCAGCGGTTCAACGATGTGGATGATTTCAAAGAAGGCATATGGAAGCACTACAATGAACGTGATGTGGACTTCATGGACGGGTTCATACATTCCCCCGACGAATTTGTTATAAACGCAGCAGATTTCGTCGACGATGCCCCCTACACCCATGATTACGAATGGCTCGAGGTCTTCTACCAGAACTCGAGGAAAAAGGACGAGGACTACCTCGAGACCCCCAATTATTTCTTCAGGTACAACAACGGGGTGACCAACGTCCAGCCCTTTCCGGTGAGGATGCTGCTCGGGAAATGGTTAACCTCAAATGAAATACTGAAGATGGCCGATAAGCTGCATTCCGTGATACCATCCAGCATGATACCCATCACCATAGACCTCTTCATACCCTTTTCAAAGCTGGAGGAGTTCCTCGGATGGTACGTGGACGAGATAGGCCATTTCCCGCTCTGGTGCGTGCCGTACAAGAGGGTCAGGAACTACGAATGGCTCGCAGAGGAATACCACATGGACAAAAACCAGGACGAGCTCATCCTCGACCTTGCCATATACGGCATGAAGAACAAGGATGACGGAAAGAACTACTACAGGCTGATGGAAGAGGAGCTGATGAAGATAGGTGGTATAAAGACGCTGATATCCCACAACTACTTCACCGAAGCAGAGTTCTGGTCCATCTGGAACCGCGATAATTACATGGAGATAAAGAAGAGGACAGATCCCGACAACATATTCCGCGATCTATATGAGAAGATGTGCCTTGCATCCAGGGGAGCGGGACCGTGAACCCGCAGATGGGGTCCAACCGGATACCTATCAGTATTTCGGATAAACCGTGATCTTTTGAGGATAGAGGTCTTCATAGGGAGGCCCGTTTTCCGGGATGATTGTCGCCGGGGACCCGACCATCACTCCTCGAACTCGTCCTCTTCCATTTCCTCTTCGTAGTAGTCGGCAGGTCCTCTTTTGGACATCATGATATAGCCTATCACTACCACCAGAAGGACCAGGATGATACCGAGGAGTATGAACCATGTGGGTATACCCTCGTCATCTTCTCCGTCATCATCGGCCGAACCATCATCATCGTCGTCCCCTATAAATGGCTGGTCCATCGACCCGGTGAAGGCTCCACCGGTCATGTCCTCCCTTCCCTCGGTGTCGCTGAAGTGATACTGGTAGGTCTCCCCTTCCTCGAACTCGTCACCGGGGATCTCCACTTCGTAATGGCCCGGTTCGGTCTCCTCGAGCTTGTAGGACCTCGTTCCTTCGGGTCCCTCTATCACTATGTAGATGTCCTGTCCCTCGGAACCTTCCACCTCCACCGACCAGTTCCCGCTTCCCTCATCCACGACCACATCCGCATCGATGATCTCCCATTCATCCTCCGGCTCCCTCTCTATCACCGTAACCAGCAGCTGGAAGCTTGTAGAAGCCTCTCCGTCGGAGATGGTGACCGTGATGGTCTCGGTCATGTTCTCCGTTTCGGCGGGATAGAGGAGAACGATGTCGTTTTCGTCCAGTGAAGCATTGTCGGGATCGAAGGAGGCTGTCATGTCCGTCCATTCATTGTCCACATCCTCCACCTTGTCGGACGCGGTATAACGGTACGTTTCACCGGCCTGGACCGTTATCTCCACCACCGGGTCCCCCGTCCATACCGGCGGATCGTTCACGGGAGCCACGTTCAGGGTGAGGTTGGCCAGGACCCATTCTTCTCCATCGGAGAGCTTCAGCGTGATGTTCATGGAACCGTACCAGTCAGCCGCAGGTGTCACGGTCATGTTCATCATGTCCCAGGAAATGGTGCAGTTTTCCGCGGTGAGGTTGGTCCATGTCAGGTCTGCAGAATCTATATCCGCACCGTACCCGGACAGGTTCATCCACACCGGTGTATCCTCGCTGGTGTTGAGTTCGGGAAGCCCATCAGTTAGGTAGGGCGGATCGTTCACGGGGAGCACCTGCACGTCCAGTGTATGGTGTACTTCCGCATCGTAGGTATCCACGGCCAGTAGCTGTAATTGGCCTTCACCGTTCCAATCTTCATCGGCGGCCACGGATAGAACGTCTTCATCTAGGACCACATGAAGCTGGGTGGGGGATTTGCTTTCCACGGTGATGGAGAGGGCGTCCCTGTCGGTGAACCATCCCGAGATGTCACCGTTCCAGCTTTCGTCCTCGTCAAAGCTAATGCTCTCCGGTGCCAAAGCGGTGAGCTGCGGGGCATGATTTATCATGAAGAAGAGCTCCTGCCAGCTGAGCATCTCAACCTCATCTTCAAATGTGGTGCCCCCCTCACTGACGTTTACCGTGTAATCGCTGACATCACTTCCTCCGCTACTCTCCATGAAGTAGCCTATCAGGCTTATCCTGTGGTCGCCGTCGATGGCACCGTCGAAGACCTCCCCGAACTCCATGGATTCTATGGTCAGGTTCGAAGGCTGCGGGGCCCCGACCTCGTCGGTCACATGAACGTCCAGGGGCCATGTCCATACTGCCCTGCATGAGCTGCTAAGAACCTCGGAGCCCTCGTAGTTCCCGGTGCAGTTGTCGAGTATGACCGTGTTCCTCGTTGTCGACGGGAGCCTGTCCAAAGAGATCGGGACATCCCCGTGGAAGACCGTGTGCTCAATCCCGGAACCGTCGGTGTCCAAGAGATACATGCACGCATTCTCGGCGGAGAGATCGGAATCCGTCACCTTCACCGTGTTCTTGTAGGATGTAAGGGAATATTCGGTGTCCCAGACGGTGACATTGTAAAGGACGGTGAAGCTGTCCGTTCCATCCGCCGCATAGTCGCGTATTCCATATGAAACATTGTTGATGGTGGTGTTTGACAACCTAAGGTCCGATGAGAGTCCCCCGTGGTTGTCACAGTGGACGCCGTAGTTTCGGACATCAAGGATATCGGTCCCGTTGACGTTCAGGTCCGCACCGTTGGAGAACAGGCCGTACTCTCCCTCTTGAACACGGCAACCGTCCAAAGACACCTGACCCTGGAACCTGAAAGAGGAGGCCCGGTAGAAGTTCCCGATATTGCAGCCGGAAACATGGATATCCGTGTATCTCTCCGACAAGGTCAGGTCCCTTATGTCCAGAGCAGTTGTCGAATGCCAGAGAACGGTATCGGTGATCCTGCTTCCGGTGAAGTTTCCCCTGACCTTGATCAGGACCTCATCCTCCGCACCAATGGAATTCCCGTAGATGATGCATTCATCGATGACCGTGCGCCGGCAGTCCCCTTCCATAAGTATCTGAGTGTGGTCCACCGTGATATTTATGGAATTAATCCTAAGATCGTAAAGGTGTGTTCCGGGAGAATCCACCATTTTGATCCCTACCCTGCTGCTCCCCCCGGTACGTATCTGGGAGTTTGTGAGGGAACTTCCCGGGCAGTCGATCATATCCACAACGGTCTCCGGGGCCCCGAGCCGGGACCCGTTCAGATGGAACTCGGACCTTCTTGCCACTATACTGTTCCCGTGGGTGAACCAGCTGGTCACATTGTCTATCAGAACATCCTCTGAACCCTGAATATAGACTATAAGGTCGTGGGCCCAGCTGGATATGATATCCGAAATGGTCACCCTCCTGGAGCCGCTCACGTTGATGCAGTAGTTCCAGCATTGGGAGAACTCACAGTCCTCTATTGTAACATCATTTGAATCGTCTATGTCAAATCCGTTGAAGTTCGGGTCTTCATAGGCCCATGTCCTGATGTTGTCGAAGGAGATGTTGTGGGAGTTTTTCACCCACACCGTATAGATCCCGTCATCAACGGTCACGTTGTGGATCCCGGCATGGTGCGTGTTCTCTATCCTGGGACTGTCCATGCAAGGGCCCGGATTGAAGAAGAGCTTGCCCCCTTCCTCACCTATGAGATGCATGGGCCGGGTTATAACGGGCATCTCGGTGTGGTAGATGTACCTCTTCTCCATCCCTTTCGGTCCGAAGCCTGCAGGGTTGGTGATCATCTTGAGCTTGGAACCACTTGGTGCGAACTCGGCTGCCTGGGCCGGATTTACGTAGGTTGTCGAAGGCGCCGGAGCCCCCATGTGATGTACGGAGGTCCTGCAGTTTCTGGCAATGGCGCCTGCTGTACCGGGCACCATCGGGTCCGCGTCGCAGAACCCGTCGCCGTCATTGTCCAGGTACCTCTGATCGGTGAGGTTCACCAGCAGGTTGTTGTAAATGGTATGGTTCTCAGCGGTCCCGTTTATCAGCATTGTCCTGTAACATGCGGAAAGTATGTTGTCCTTGATCACCGTGGGGGGATCTCCGCTGGAGACCTCAATGGGGTAGTAGGCGCGGTCCCCAAGAACGGTCACCGTGTTGTTCTCGATGAGCACCCCGTTCATCAGACCCATGTAAATCCCCTTTTCAGTGCAGAAGAGGGAGTTGTTCCTGATGAGGGCCGGACTCTCGGATATGAAGGCTCCAAAGAGGCCTATCTTGGTCTTCCAGATCGTATTGTTCTCTATCAGGGTCCTGCCCGAGGACATCATTCCGAACTGGATCCCGTAATCTGCCACGGTGATGGTGTTGTTCAGCAGTCTCAGGTTATGACTTGCGCTGAAGAAGATACCCAGTTCGTTACAATAACTTATTTCATTGTTCTCTATTGCAACATCGGAATATCCGTTGATGATCCTGATACCTTCATCACCACCTTCTATCCGATTGCCCCTGAAGGTGCACTTGAAGGGGCCTGTCTGCCCATCAGCGTCCAGTATTACGGCGGTCGCGCAGTAGAGGAACCTTGTGTCGTTCACGGACAGGGAATTCAAGGTGGCCGAATGGCCGGTCCCCTTGATATCCATTCCGATTGCAGCAAATTTTATCTCGGCATTGTAGATGACGATGTTGGAATCTTCATCGGCCTGAATACCTCCCCATCGAGGGCCGCCCGATGTCATTGTGAGATAGACCTTGTTGTTCTTGTTCCCGCGGATGATGAGAGAACCGTCGTTGACCAATATCCTGTTGTCCCCTCCCATTTTGACCTCCACACCGGGTGCTATCGTAAGGCTTCCGCCTGAACTTATCGTCACATCCTCGTTGAAGGTCCTGTCAGTGTTCCATGTCACCGGACCCGTGATCAAAAGTCCGTCGGCCTCCTCCACCATAGTGTTATCGATGGATATCATCAAGGCGAAGGAACCCGTCATAAACAATGGAAATACTGCGATCCACACCATTAACCTCCGTTCCATATCTTTACCTCCCTTTAGATCCAATTCCAAATCCTCCTGGTAACTATATATATTTGTCTTTTTAGGGTGCCTCGGCTCATGGCTCTGCTTTTTGCCTCTTTACTTTCATGATGTTGTGCTGTATTTCCACATGCACATGTGCAGATGTCGATTCGAATCTGAACAGTTCTTAATATATAGTGAAAAAATGGCCTTTAAATATGTGATCAAAATGAAATTGAATATATCAAGAAGGTCCATCGCAATATTTTTGGTCCTTGCAATTTGGGGAACATTGATATATCCACCTGACGGGACCGTGGTAAAAGCATCAACTTCCCTGGAGGATGAGATCATCGATGGAGAGCAGGAATTGATGAACAGCGATCTGGTATGCACGGGTAACGGAACGGAGAACGATCCTTACCTGATAGAGGACGTCGAAATGGGCTCCCATGATCTCGTTCTTAGGAACATCAGTTCATACCTGGTGCTGAGCAACATCTCTTTCTCGGCTTCGCAGGACACGGCTATCACCCTCTACAACGTCAGCTCCATCCGGATCGTGGACTGCAGCAGCTTCGAGAGGAACTCCTTCCTGAAAAGCGAAGAATGCACAACTGTAGTTATCGAAGGGGCCGACGTCGATGGTATAGATGAGAGGAAACAGATTTGCTATCTGAGTTCCACGTCGGAGATATACATCGAGGATAGCCGCTTCAATTCAAGTGCCACCTACGGCAGCAGCTTATACGCGGACCGGAGTTCGGTTATAAGGAGTATAGAGAACTGTTCGTTAAGCAGGATCCCGGTTATATCCTCCGGATGGGACGAGGACTGCGAGGTAGCCCACAATGAATTCAAGCACTCCAGCCTCAAGATGACCATCTCGGAAGGCGGAATTGGGATACACAACAATTCCTTCTCGGGATACGTTCGCCAGCTGACCCTCGATACGGAATATCCCGCACTCATCCACCACAATCTGTTCCAGGGTGGTTTCGGTATAACGATAAGCTCGGCCAACCCGGTGGGTGATGAGTACGGCAGGATAGAGAACAACGTGTTCCGGAACTGCTCCAGGGGAATACAGGCGTGGGGAATGCATTCCAATGAGTTCTCCATGGATCACTGGGACATTTCCGACAACTACTTCGGCAATATAACCAACAATGCCATACTGTTGAGGCACGGCACCCATAATGTCATACACAGGAACATATTCGAAAATATCGGACCCGACGGGGAGGAGGTCTACATGAATCCCTACGATCCCGAAGGCCAGCACAATGTCCTCTCCAAGAACGGTGTGGGGAATTACTGGTCCGACCACACATCTTTCGACCTGGACATGGACGGGATCGTCGATGAGCCCAAGGAATTCGATGGCGGATACTCCGACGAATATCCGGTCACCAACAGGAAGTTCGATCTGGAAGGACCGGTAATAGATCTCAAGGACCCGATCCCGGCAGTATCCAGGTCCAATTACCTGTTCATGGAGTTCGAAATAGATGACAACCTATCCGACGTGGCAAGGTCCAACCTGAGCCTTGACGGAACTGAGATGATGAACATAACGGGCAGGGACCGCGCTTCATTGAGTATGGAGAACGGAAACCATATAGTCACGATCTCGGCCGTGGACACCAGCGGTGTTGGGAGCTCACTTTCGGCTCCCATCGAGGTCCTCTCTCCCTCCGGGATACTTACGGTGGAGGACCCCTTCACCGGTGATTACACCAATGAGCAGGTTCATGAGCTCGATTGGGAGGTGGACAACTCCCTGGTCGACCTGCACCAGCAGATAGAGGTGAACGGGGAGCCCGCTGCATTGGACAAGGAATCAAGGAGCTGTGAGATCGAACTCAGGGAAGGTCCCAACCTGATAGAGCTCGCCATAGATGACGGGGTCGACGTGAGAAGGACCTGGACCAGGGAGATCATATGCGACACCATCCGTCCCGACGCTCGCTTCACGGGGCCGCTCGACGGGGTAACTATATCCAACAGGCTTGCCCGGGTCTCCTGGAACGTCACCGACGCAAATGGGCCCCTCTCCGTGGAATTGAGTATCGACGGCGGAGATTGGGAGACAGTGGAGGGTACATCCGGCCTGGACGTTTTCCTGGAGGATGGAAGCCATAGGGCAGACATCATCGCAACGGACCCCGCAGGCAACGTGGATAAAGAGACCATACGCTTCCACGTTGGCAAGCCCCCGGAGCTCGTTATAATCTCGCCGGTTAACGGGACCCACACGAATTCCAGGGACCTGGAAGTAAACTGGGAGTACACCGGCAATCTCTCCTTGAGCAGGTCCCAGATAAGGGTAGGAAAGGATGGTGTCCTCGAGGAGCTTCAAGGAGGTGTGCATCCGGTCAGGCTCGGAGGGGATTCGGAGGATACAATGGACAAAAGCTTCGATATCCTCATAAGATTGACCCTTGATGACGAAAACAGGCTGGAGAGGACCGTCACTGTGGTACTGGACAGGAAATCTCCAAAGGTCCTTTTCAAGGAAACGGAAGGGCACCCCTATATCAACCAGAGCTCATATCCACTGGAGTGGAACATACTGGACGCCGACGAGGAGGTGCAGTGCTCGCTCTCGCTGGATGAAGAAGACCTCGGGCCTATGGACCCGAGGGGGAACATCGAAAGCGACCTCGCCGATGGCTGGCACACCTATGTCCTGGAGGCCGTTGACCGGGCCGGAAACAAAATGACCGATGAACACCGCATATACGTGGACACCGACCACCCGGATGTGGTGATAGAACGCCCCCTCCATGATACCGTACTGGTCAAGAGCCTTGTAGCGATCTCCTGGTCGGCGGACGATGAAAGCGGGATAACAACCACCTCAATGGTGGTTGACGGCTCCAGAACCGAATATATTGACCCGAAAGGATCGGTGGACAAATATTTCCATGACGATGGTGTGCACACGATCTCGGTCACGGCAGAGGACATCTGCGGGAACAAGGGAGAGACCACCGTGAGCTTCATGCTAGACCTGGAGGAGCCTTACTTCGTCACCGAACCGGAGGTGAAGGAGATGTACAACACCTCGCAGATACCTTTTGTATGGGAGGTAGCCGACAGTAGCGGGATCTCGGAGGTGGTCTTGAGCGTCGATGGTTCAAAGAGGGAGCTTGACCGGCAGGGGAGCATCGAAATAGAGCTCGAACCCGGTGAACACGTCCTGCACCTTTCGGTGGTGGACCTTGCAGAGAGGAAAACGGAGAGGGAGTGGACGGTTGTCTGCGACCCCGACGCACCTATCATCATGGTGGACGAGGATATCATCATCGGAGAGGACGGGAGCGCCCGGATAACCTGGTCGGTGTCGGACAGCGTATCAGGTGTGGAAAGGGACACCACACTGGTCTCCGTTGACGGGGGCCCATGGGTCCCTTCAGCATCGGACAATTCCTATTCCACCGGTCCGCTGAAGCCGGGAGCACATATGATAAGTATCAAGTGTCAAGACCAGGCGGGTAATTCTGTTTTGAAGACAGTGGAATTCGAGGTGGGAAAGACCGATGCAGAGGTCTCGGAAGAAGAAGAAGGACCGGGGGCCATCATCATCGCCGCCGCCTCGGTGCCTATCATCCTAATAGGGGCCGCAGTGGGAATCATGCTCTATCTCAGGTCCAAGAGGGAGGAAGAGACCAAGGTAGAAGAAGAAGAGATTCCCTCACCGGAAAAGAAGTTGCAGGTCAAGGCCCTTCCGGCGCCCCGTACGGAGCAGGGATACAGCGACGTTGGAAGCGAGTACATAAGACCTTCAGGTGGAACGAAAGAAAAATAGCTCCCTTTCTTTTCTATCTCCCTTTATGGTGAGGAAGGTCTCCTCGTCCATCCCATTGTCCAAAAGCTTCCTCGCAAATACCAGAAGCTTCCAAATCTACTGGTCGGTATTGAATATATGTCCTCTGTGGGACCATTGGGGCTTGTTCACCCCGGATGTCTGGATACATTAAGTTCCTATATGATAATGGCATGTCCGCTTTCGTTTCCTACCCTACCTATATATATCTAGATATCATATACATGAGGGGTGAACATATGACCAAACCCTTATCGGATTTCATACAGGCACAAAACTGTAAACAAACCAGAACCA
>JAWOCK010000044.1:0-30322 GCA_046483845.1 Thermoplasmatota archaeon
GGTCCTGTAACCGGTCAGTACCTTGATACTCCCGAACTCCCTGAAGGTCTCGTCAAGCTCATGGTCGCCTGTATCCACCCGTAGGACCTTGGTACCTTCCATTTTCTGAGGGACCGAGACCACCTGTATGTTCTCGGGGCCCACAATACGGACCACCTCGGGGCTGATCTGCAGGTTCCCCCTTCCCAGGAAGAAACCCTGTCCTCCGATTGGAGAGACCACGATCTCGGCATCTGTATCTTTGTTATTATTCAGTATGCTTAGTATGCTGTTCTCGTTGCAGTCCTTTGCGATGAGTTCCCCATTCCTGACGATGTCCACACCCAGGTGCGTCTTGTCGATGCCTATATGCTCTCCTATGGCGGCCATTGTCCCCCCAGGGCCAAGGATGAATATCTTGTCGGGATCCTCTTCCATCCTCTCCTGGATATCCTCCGCAATTTCCGATGTGATGGTGGCGACATCCTGTTCGGCCACCATGAACTTTCCCGTTTGCACGAAGTTCGGTTCATACAGGGTGGTCGCTATGCCGAACAGCTTGAGGTTCCAGTCACCTTCCCTGTACTTCTCCTCATCGAGGTCCATTATCTCCCCTTCCCCTGTGGTCATCTCTCCTCTTATATAGAACTCGAGCAGCTCGCCTGCCAGTGTCGGGTCCACCGCGAACACACCGGAATGCATCTTGACACCGGATGGTATTCCGAAGATCGGGTGCTTTCCCGCCTGTGAATAAACATCCCTTGCGGTCCCGTCTCCCCCGCAGAACACTATAAGGTCAACATCCATTTCCAATGCCTTTCTGACGAACTCCCTGGTATCCTCCGCCCCGGTGTTCTCCCCCGGAGAATGGATCACCTCTATCTTCCATTTCGGTTCCTCGTATGACAGGAGCTCGTCTTCACCCATGGTGCCGGAGGCCGTGATCCAGTGCAATTCCTCCTTGAGCCGGTGCCTTGCATATGCTTCATGGAGTCGGTCCAATGCCTGTCTTGAACGAGAAGGTGCGATCTGTTCGGCACCTTTTTTTCTTGCTTCATCGACCACACCGTCGGTGCCTTTGAGGCCAACCCTGCCCCCCATGCCTGCTATCGGATTTACAACGAAACCTATACTGACCATACGTGTTCATAATTCCCGGTCCCGTATAAAACCATCGATGGTCCTGTTCTCTAAATTTTCAAGATAGCTCCGTATCTATTATAATATACCAGATTCATTTGGTGGTATGATGGGCAAAAGCAGGTTGGTCCTTGGCTTCTGCTTGGCTCTTTTGATGTCGGGGCTTCATTTGACGGTGGGCGGAGAGCAGATCCCGGGACCGACCATACTTGACAGTACATATCTGGAGTGGTCATATGTGGAGAACGGTCCGGATGGCAACCTCCATCGTGAGGGTACCCGGACGGCCACTGTCAGTTACGGGACATTCAATGAAGAGGATATCTTCATCCTGCAGGGGGTCATTTCGGGTACGTTCTCCACATCGGAGGGTTCGGGAACGGAAAGCGGTCAATGGAAAGGATACTACAGGCAATCTGACATGTCCCTGATGTACATGTGGAAGGAGATCGACATGTACATTCAGGAGCTTGATGTATCTTCCACCAATGTGTCCGAGCTACGATATGATCTTCCTTATTATCGATGGCTCGATTTCCCCCTTGGATCCGGCAGTACCTGGAGCGAGCAGGTCGAAAGCACCCTGTCATGGTCCCTGTATATGGATGGTGAAGAGTTCTCCGGTGGGTCCGACATCGGGACCAGGAGCCATACATGGGCATGTCCCGATGAGCAGAGTATCGAGGTCGCTGCCGGTACCTACGATTGCCATCTGGTAAAGGAATGGGAATATGACGGTGATCTGAACCTGAACAGGAACGCAAGTTACTGGTACTCCGCCGACCTGGGCTGGTGGACCAAGTACAAGGAGTGGGCCAGTTACCAGGGCGAGATGGTGCTTACAAAGGAATGGGAACTTACCTCCACCAGCGGTAACAACCCTCCCATGGTGGAAACCGTCGATGAGGTTGTGATGGAGGAGGATTCCACGGACAGCTCCATAGACCTCGAGGATGTCTTCACCGATCCCGAGGGGGACCCACTCACCTATGATGCCGTTGACCTGGGTGACCTGGAGGTAGAGATCGTCGGCACATCGGTCAGTATAACCCCTCCTGAGAACGCTTTCGGAAGATATCGGTTCAACCTCACGGCAAAGGACCCGTACAATCCCGCAGTGAAAGCACCGGTCAGGGTCGTTGTGGAACCGGTGGACGATCCGACCCTGATCACCCAGGGTACCGTGTCCCCCGAGGAAGGGGAGCTCGATACCCTGTTCACATTCTCTGTTATGATAGAGGATGTCGAGGGAGATGACCCCGGAATGGTGAGCGTTGTAATAGATGGCTCACCGCACAGGATGACGATGGTCTCCGGTTCAATATCTGTCGGTGCTGAATTCCAGTGGTCCGGCAACCTTCCCGTCGGGGAGCACGAATTCCATTTCGAGACGGCACATCTGAGATATCCCAGCATGGGGGAGCTCCCCGGTCCCACCGTCACCTCCACCGAGGAACCGACACTGGGCTCCCCTTATCTGGACCTTGATGAGGGTGGGACCGAGACCCTGTTCGAACTTGGAATAACCTGGACCGATGTCCGGGGCAGGGAACCCGAGGGAGTATATCTGGTGGTGGATGAAGATGAATTCTTCCGGATGTATTCGGATGATGAGAGGCCCGCAGAGGGAATGCGCTATACGGTCTCCGTCTCCTTGGACGAAGGAGAGCACATGTACCATTTCGAAGCGGAGCTGGAAGATCTACTTTTGAGGTATCCCACCAACGGTGAGCTTCAGGGCCCTGATGTCTTTGATCCAGCCGTATTGGACTTCGGGATCAGGGATAAGGAGCCAATGGAGGACAGTCCGGTCCGTTTCTTCATATCGGTGATATACGGTCACGGTGAGACCCCCTACGATGTGAAACTGGTAATGGATGGTGAAGAGTATTCCATGTTCAGCGATATCGGTGACATTCGGACCGGTATGAACTACACGAGAAGCGTGGACCTGGAGGCCGGCGAGCACAGTTACAGTTTCTACGTATCCATCGGTGGAGAGGAGCTCACCACGGATGAAAAGAGCTTCACCGTGGAAGAGGCTGCGGTTAATGACGATGATGACGTTGCTACGGAGCAAGGAGAAGGCCTGGACCCGGTGCTGATAGTGATCATTGTTCTTTGTATATTGGTGGTCCTTGGTGTAGTTGGCTTCATCCTGATGGACAGGAGAAGGAAGGTAGCGCTCAGGAAAGATGAGGAGACCTGGGAGGAAGAGGTCAAGGAGCCTTGATACATTCCGACCAGTGGTTCCTCCCGTCGAAATAGCTCCTTTGGAGCGTCCATTCGCTCTCTTCGATCTCTGACCGGAGCTCCCCTGGACCGTACAGATGATAGAAACGTTTTCGCTTTACCCCCTCCTTCCAGGGCACTATTATATCACCGGAAAGAGGGCCGTCGAGCTCCCCCAATGGTCTCTCCTTCCTTACCCTGGAGAGGTGGAATTCCCTGAACCTTTTCTGGTCCCAGGACCAGACCGATATCAGTATTCGGCCCGTTCTTCTGGTGCACCTGTAGGCCTCTTCGAGGCCCTTGATCCTCATTTCCCTGGTGGGGAGGTGGTGAAGGGAGGCTATCATCATGGTATGGTCAAGGCTCCTGTCCTCAAGTTCAAGATGTTCAAGGTCCGATGAGACCAATCTGACATCATTCTCCAGGCCCTTTTCCCTGATGTTCTTCCGCGCAATTTCCAGCTGCCCGGATGAAACGTCGACCCCCACGGCGAAGCACCCCTTCGAAGCTGCATGGATCAGAGCCCTTCCGGTACCGCAGCCGAGGTCCCCGATGGTACACGGCGATACCTCGTCGATGAACTGCTCCATGGGGGGCCACAATCCCTTTCTCTTTTCCGAGAAGTAAGGGGCTATCTCATCGTAGGTCCTCCTCAGCTCATCCTTTATACGCTGAGGTTCCTCCATGCTGATCAGAGCTCGGAACAGACGGCCTTGGCCATTCCAGTGGTGCTGGAGCTCCCGCCCATGTCCCTGGTCCTGACCTCACCTTTCTCTATAACACTAGCCACTGCATTCATTACCCTGTCTGCCATCTCGCCCTCGCCTAGGTGGTCAAGCATCAGCTTGGAGGCGATTATTGTGGCTATGGGGTTTACGATCCCCTTTCCGGCGTATTTGGGAGCCGAACCATGTGTTGGTTCGAAGACGGCGTGATCGTCCCCGATATTGGCCGCGGACGCGAAACCGAGTCCCCCGACGAGCTGGGCACCGAGGTCCGAAAGGACGTCCCCGAAGAGGTTTGATGCGACCAGTATCTCGTAGTCCTCGGGGTTCTTCACCATCCACATGGCCATGGCATCAATGTTCGCCTCGTCCATGTTGACCATTGGGTAGTTCTCCGCCATCTTCCTTGCCACCTCGGTCATGAGTCCCGAGGTCTCCCTCAGCACGTTTGGTTTCTCCGCAAGGGTGAGCCTTTTCCTTCCATGCTTTTTGGCATGCTCGAAGGCGGAGTTCAGTATCCTTCTTGCTCCCTCCCGGGAGATGACCCTGAGGGTCACCGCCACGTCCTGCTCCGGAAGATGGTGGAACTTTTCCCATTTCTTGTGGTGCTTCAGGAACACCTCCTTTACCTCTTCGGGCACCGGCCACCATTCGATACCGGAGTAGAGACCTTCGGTGTTTTCCCTGAACACGACTATATCGACCCCTTCTTTGATGTTCAGCGGGTTCCCCTTGAAGGCTTTGCAGGGGCGCATGTTCGTGTGGAGCTGGAAGAGCTGTCTCATTGCGACTATGGGTGAGAAGTAGACGTATCCCTTGCCCTCGAGTGACGGGTCCAGCTCCTTTGCCGCCTCGTCCTTCGGTTTCGAGGTGATGGCCCCGAACAGCGTGCAGTCCGTGTTTCTGACGAGTTCCACGGTGCGCTCGGGGAGCGCGTTCCCCTCTCTCTTCCAGAACTCCCATCCGATGTCCCCTTTTACGTAATCGGCCTTGAAGCCGACCTCGTCGAGGATCATCTTCGCCGCTTCCATCACTTCGGTACCTACCCCGTCTCCGGGGAGCTCTGCCACCTTGTATCTCGTCATCTAGCTCACCTCTTGACCTTGTTCGGAAAATGTGGTGTTGCTATTTCTATTCGTCGATACGCAGGCAGGGGGATATATGATGGAACTTGATACCTTTGCTGATAAAACATAGGGCTCAACTTCCGCCGGATATGCTTATAAATCAATGATCTGGTGATTCGGCGCAGTCCTTGAGTAAATGACGAAGTCATTTGCTGAAGGTTAGCAAAATCTTTGATTTTGCGGAATCGAATCCGAATAATTGTTTAGTAATTAAATCCCGGGGCTACAATATAATTACAAAATAATGAGTAGCCCCGGGCGGATTCGAACTGCCGTCTCCGGCTCCAAAGGCCGGAATGTTGGACCACTACACTACGGGGCTGTGTGTTGCTTGATTTCGTATATTGACATCATTGATAATCCTTTCTCAAGAACTTGTATTCAGACGCCGTCCTCGAGAGCGGTATCGATCTTTTTCAGAACCTCTTTTCTGTCCATGGAAGAAAGGAAAAATCCCAATCGGGGGCCCCTGGTCTTGCCAAGAAGTATCCTGTAAAATGCCTTGAAGGTCGTCTTCGGCGAGAGTCCCCTGGATCGGGACCCCTCGTAGATGGCATTATGGATGGATTCCGCATCCCATTTAACATTCCGGAAATCCTCTCCCATGGCCTCCAGGGCGCTGACCATCTCATCGGTCAGCTGCTTCACCTCTTCCTTGGGAGGCAGCTCGAAGAGCTTGAACTTCACCATCTCCGGGGCAAAGTTCTCGAGCCAGTAATCCACACACGCCTTTCTCTGAACCAATCTTTCCATGGAAGCCTCGTCCATGTCCTCTATGTTCTCGGCCCTTTTTATCTTCTCGAGTAGGCCATCCATGTCAGGGGAGAGCTGGGTCAACGTGACAAGGTGCCTGTAGGGGATATTTATGATCCTCTTCATGTGCTCCCTGTCGACATCTTCCTTTACCATGGAGAGCTCATAGGTCCTTTTTCTATCATCCTCTTCCTCTTCGTCGCTCTTGTAGTAGTTCTCCTCGTACCTGTCGAACTCGTCAACCAGGTTCAGTATGCCGAGTCCCGGGTCCATATCGATGTGCCTGTTGGGTTGATACCTGGCGATCAGAAACCTCAGGACCTCAGGTGGTGTCATATTGAGCATGTCGACGCCTGTCACCACAACACCGGTGGAGGATGACATCGCCCCTTTCCCTTTGAGCTGTATCCATTCGTAGACAAGCGGAACCGGGGCCTCTTTTCCCATTATGTTCCTTATTATCTCCGAGGAAGTATCGTAAGAGCCGCCCGAAGCCGCATGGTCCTTGCCGAAGGGCTCGCAGGTGACTCCCAACCAGAACCATCTGGCGGGCCAGTCAAGGCGCCAGGGGAGCTTTCCGTCATCGGTTCTCGTATCAGCTCTGCCCGCATGTCCGCAGCTGCATTCATAATGCACATACGGGGGCTCCCATGACAGTGCTCTGGAGGAGTCGATCCTTCCGCACGCACTGCATTTTGCATTGTAAGGAAGCCAGTCCTCGGGAAGTTCACGTCCCGAAACCCTCTGCAGTACCTCCTTCACCCTGCTCCTCTCATCTAGCAGTATTGAAATGGCTTTTGCGTACTTTCCTTCCTTGTATGAGATAGAAGAAGGAAGGACAATAGGTGTTATCCCGAGCTCCTCAACAGAACCCAGGAAAGGTTCCAGGAAATATTCCGCATATGTCCTTCCGTCATCTTCGGGTGAAGGGATCTCCGAGAGCGGTTTTCCGACATGGTCGGAGTAACTTTCCGGAAGGAAAGGGTAGACCTTCCTCAACGGATCGAAATCGTCTGCCATGTAGTAGAGGGATGCATCCAGGTTCCTGTCCTTTGCGGCCCTGTATATGAGGTCTCCTGTAAGGATCTCCCTCATGTTCCCTACGTGGATATGACCTGACGGGGTAATACCTGTAGCTATCCTGTGAACGTTTCCGGCCTCGGCAAGCTTCGAGGCGATGACATCCGCCCAATGCATGTCCATCACCGGATATCACACTACGTGGGTCCTGATAAGGGCCCTGACGGGTACTCCGTCAATGTCGTTGAACTGCTGCTTGTTGACTATGGCCACAGACAGTGCCGGAATTCCCTGATTGGCCTTGAGGAATTCGATGGCGTTCTTCATGGTCTCCCCCGAGGAGAGTACATCGTCCACTATCACGACCCTCTTGTCCCTGACGCCCGCGAAATTGGAAAGGATCGAACCCAGTGTGTCTCCCTTGTCCTCGTCCCGTGGGGGTCTGAAGAGGATCAGTTCGAGGTCCATCTCGTTGGCTATGGTCGTGGCTATTGGTATGCCGTTTATTGCGACCCCCATCACCGCGTCCACTTCCATCTCACCTTTGATGCATTCCTCCAGGATAATATCGGAGAATATCCTGGCCATATGAGTGAGCCTCTGGGAATATACCCCAACGGACCTCCAACCTATGTAGGTGTCCGCAGGTGGTTTTTCGGAGTCCTTACCTCTGGATAACAGCCATCCTACGGTCTCCTCGGAAAGATGGAGCTCCTTGGCAATATCTCCCCTGCTGAGTCCCTTCTCTCTGAGCTCCAAAACCTGTGTGATCATTTTCTCCGTGGTTGGCATCAATATCACCTGTTCATACCTAACGGGCATTAGGTAGGTCCGTTATATCTTTTTCTTTGCCTTTGAGCAATAAGAGATAAAAAAAGAAATGAGAGGAGCGTTACTCGATCACTCCTCTTCTCCGACATATTCCTTCTTGGTCTTTGCCAGGTTGATATCGTCCATGACCTCCGCGATCTCAGATGTATTGATACGGAGCCTCCTGTCCTTGAAACCGGTCTTTATCAGGACCTTCCAGACCTTGAAGGTCTTCAACTTCTCGAAGGGGATCTCGAGGTTGTAGATCTTTCCGATCTTCTCGCCCTCGCTGTCCACCACATTATGTTTTTTCAACTCTTCGAAGGGATAGCTCGTCCTGGTCGGGTTCTCGGGTACTTCCTTCCCCTCGAACTCGTCCTTGACTATCACGATCTTGTCGGTCTCGTCGAACTTGACGATATCCTCGGTGTCAAGTAGGATGTTCTTCTTCAATGTACCCGGGGATATCTCGAAGGAGTTTATCAACCAGGTATCAAGATCGATGTAGATGTCCTTTATCTTGCCGACGCTGTTCCCTACGGAATTAACGACCTTGTATTCTTCTATGATCTTTGCCAGCATCTTCAAACACCTCATTTTTTCCTTGAGGCCTTTTGGACCTCTATCATCTCGGTCTCCATGGCAGAGAGCTTTGAATCGGCATCTGCCATGTACTCCTTCATACTGGAAACCCTACCTGTCAGATCGTTGTACCTGTTTTCGTAGGATTCCAGGTCAAGACCCGTAACTATTCCGTATTCCTGTATGTAGGAGTCCATGTTCCGGTCAAGGTATTTCTCTATCCTCCCATCCAGGAGTTTTCTCTTGTACTGGGGGGCCTCTTGTTCTTCTTCTGCCATGTCATCTTTCTTTCCGAATACTCCTCTCAGCCAGGTCATGAAACCTCCCCGCTGCTCTTCTTCCTCAATGATCTCTTCAACCATATTTCATCACCTCGCTCAGAGTCCCTCCAGCTTCTGCATTTTCTTGTCAAGGGATGACATCCTCCTGTCCAGTTTACCCTTTTTGGATTCGAGTAGATCGATGTCGCCGCCTACCTTTTTAAGCCTTCCTTTCATATCACTCTTGAAGTCCTTCACCTGGTCCCTGGTGGAGAAATCCCATTCATCCATGATCTTCCTGAAGTTCTCGCTGAAGTAGAGCTCAACATGTGAAGGCCCCTTCCGCTTCTTCCTGGAGAGGTTGATGAACCAGATTATTGTGAGGGCGAGTAATATTACCAGGAGTCCGATGATCAGCACAAACCAGAATGTGTTCCAATCCCATGCCATGTCACATCACCTCACTTCACTCCGTATTTCAATTTCAGCCTGTCCATTCTGGAACGGCTGTGTTTCATTTCTTCGTCAAAGCCCTTTTTCCATTTCTCCAGGGCGTCCATCCTTTGCTCATGATCAACAAAATCCTTCTCCAGATCGACCAGATCGTTCTTGTCCGCTACCTTGTACTCGTCCATGAGGTCCGGTAGGCTCTCGCTCAAGTACTGGTCGATCTTCTTGTTTATGGAGAATGGATGTGTGACAGAGACTGCCTGTATCCTTTGTCCTATACTCATATTCATATCCTCCTTTAGTCTTCCTCTTCTTCTTTCTTGAAACGGGAGACGAACTTGTTCCATTTTCCCTTGATCTCGTCGGTCATCTTCTGGTAGGGTTCAATGGTCACCTCATCCCCTTCCTCGATCTTCAGTTCGTCCATATCGCCCTCTCTCAGTATGATCACATCCCTGGGGGCCAATCGGTCCGAGACCAATTTGGCAACGATGGATCTCTCGGCGCTGGAAATGCTTATCATCTCATGTTCTTTCTCTTCATCAAAGACATCCAGATGGGATGAATGCATCCTTGCTACACCTGATCCAACGGATGATATGGCGCTCTTTTTCACCTTCATGGAAATTGACCGCTCTTCTTCCTTATTATCCAACCGTTCACCTCCTGTGTTATTCATAATATAGCGTGGAACAGGTGTATATGTCTTTCCCTTTATAAAAAGGATGCTTTTTTCACCTGTTACAACCGTTTGGATACTGTGATCACCTCTTTCAAAATATTTATAATGCTTCGGCCATTAGGTAGTTCATATCCAGATATCTTTCTGTGATGGAGGTGGGACTATGTCAACCGATCCCAATACATTCTGGTCCAGGGCTGTTAAGATGTTCGTAGTGTTCGTTCTGATCACCTCGGGTCTTCTCTTCCTTGGAGGCTCGAACCTGTCGTATAACAATATCAATGCGGAAACAACGAGGTCGGAGGGGCCCATAGTGAACAGGTCGGCAGTGGATGATGAAGGACTGAGGTTCACGTTCAAGGAGAACTTCGAGACCAGGGAGAACATACTGAATTTAACGAATAAGGGCGAGACAGATGTCTTCTACGATCCGAACTGGGAGTGGCTGGATACCGCATTTGTGATCAGATACCCGAGTGGTTATTCCAGAGAGACCACGCCGATCTCCCTGGAAATCGATACATACCCCCAGAGTGATATCTTCGGAAGAGCCTCGATAGTATGCGAGGAGGAGAACTTCAATTCCATCATCCACGGGGAAGAGTATTTCAAGATAAGGATAGAAGCCTACAACGAGAGCGGACAGAGCGAATCCGAGATATGGATAACTATCCTCAACGTCAACGATAGACCAAAACTCCTCCCCGAAGGAGGAGATTTCTATTCCGTAATAATCCAGGAGGATGAAAGCCACTGGGGGGTAAACAACGACCACGATCCTCCCAACATGATGATGGGGGACCCGAATGACCCCTTCGATACCCTGACATACTCCGTTTTATCCAACGGATCCGCGGCGCAGAACATCCAGGTTGAGATCGAAGAGGACGGAAGCAATATCACATTCACGCCGGATCCCGACTGGTCGAGCCCATATCTGAGGTCCGGTAAGAGACAGAACGGAGGCAACAACAGGACATGGGGACAGTTCGACCTGAGATGCACGGACCAGGGAGGTCTCTATTACGAGCATACATTATGGGTCTACGTAATGCCCGTGAACGATACCCCGGTCTTTAAGAACGATGAGGATCACTATTTCGATGAGGGAGAACTTGTCCATATCGAGTTCTCGGCTTCGGATGCCGATCCGGAAACGGAGCAAAGACTGGTCTTTGGAACCAATATCAGCGGGATCATAAACGAGATGACCGGAGTCCAGCTGGAGTTCCAGGAGGAGTATGACTTCGATAAAGAAGATGGCATACTGGAGTTCATGACCGACAACAGCATGGTCGGTGAATATCCCGTGGCGGCATGGGTGGACGACAGATACGCAAAGGATTTCGGTCCGTATCCTGACTACCCCACCACTGACCATCACGTGTATTCCAACTTCACGCTTCACATCGTCAACGTGAACGATCCGCCAAGAGCTGTCATGGACGCACCCACCGAGACCTTCATCTACAATACCACATGGCCGATAACCTTCGATGCAAGAAGGTCGTCCGACCCGGATGTCATCCATGGACAGAACCTCACCTACAAGTGGTTCAGGAACGGGGAGCTCTTCGGGGAAGAGGCCAAGTTCGAAGCAGTCATCGAGGAAGAGGGCATTTACAACATCAAATTGAACGTTTCGGACGGTGAGTACTTCGATGAGGTCCTAAGAACGATCGAGGTGGAAAAGACAAGGATCCTGGGTGAGATCTTCAAGGACAAGGACATCGAGCGCAGTTATACGGACAACGTTTCGGACCAACTTGTCTTCGTCAGGAGCCAGGAAGGCGATGAGATGAGATTTGGCGGTCCCGATTCGATCGATATCAGCTCAATAACCGCAGGAAGGGGTGACAGCAAGAATATTTACAAGATAAAGGTGATGTTCTCCGAGAAGCTGGAGTTCATCTTAACCAGCGAGAAGGAGCAGGAACCCACCCTCAACATATATTTCCTCAAACCCGATTTCGAGGAGAACCGGATATCCCCTGCGGCCGACAGCATAGCCTCTTACGATTTCCCGGTACCTACCAGCGATTACAGATACAACAGGATGGAGTTCGACCTGAGGCAGATATCGGTGAATTACTATCCCGTTGAGGATAGGACACCTTCGATCAGGAAGCTTGATACCGGGGACGGCGTGGAGATAACCCTGACCATCGCCGATCTCGATCGGATCGGGGTGAGGCCGGACTTCGAGATATACGCCACAGCGGAGGTCAGAACACAGATCGAACAGAGCCAGGGAAATTACAAGATCGTTACCTCATGGGATTCCGCAGGTATAGGCTCAAGGATGCCCGAGGTCAGCGATGTGGTGGTCTCGGATGATGGCGAGCAGAACGGAGGTTCGTCCCTGGTCTGGATCATATTGATAGTTGTCGTGTTTTTGGTCCTGATAGCGGTTGCGGTGGTCCTTATGCTGTTCTTTGTATCAAAGGGAAAGAAGGACGAGGAGCAGACCCCTCCTCCTGTACGATCTGAGCAGTCAGTGGATCAGATGGTCTTCGGTGCGCAGGATCAGGTGACCGCCGAGCAGATGTATGGTAGCAAGGCCCAGCCAACCGGTGAACAAGCTCCAGCGGAAGGTCTGCCGCTTCCTCAACAACAGAGCACACCTCCTCAGGAAGGACTGCCTTCATCCGAAGCAAAAGAAAAGTAAGACCCTCATGAAGCAGAGCCCGGGATCACTTCTCGAATATGGAGATCTTCATGGTTACGGGGTTCTGCGGCCTATCATTTGCACCCTTGTTCACCATGGATATCTTGTCCGCCACGTCCTGGCCTTCCACCACGTAACCGAAAACCGAATGATGGTTGTCCAGCCATGGGGTTCCGCCGTTCTTGGTGACGATGAAGAATTGTGAACCGCCTGTGTTCGGTCCTGCGTTCGCCATGGACAATGCGCCTTTGGTATGGGATAGTTCAGGATGGAACTCATCCTTGATATTGTAGCCTGGTCCGCCTGTTCCGGTTCCCTGGGGACAGCCACCCTGGATCATGAAATCGGGTATTACCCTGTGCCATATGAGACCGTTGTAGAAACCGGAATTGGCCAACTTTATGAAGTTTTGTGTGGTTATCGGGGCCTTTTCGGTCTCCAACCTTGCTATTATCGTTCCCATATTGGTATCTATCTTTGCGTAAGTTGCCATATCAGCACCGGACCGATAATCCACGATAGGATATTTAATTGTTCAGATGAGGTCGTCAAGAGCCTCCATGACCTTCGGATATTTCGAAGCGACGGCCTTCAGGAGCTCTTCGGTGGTTATCTCCTTGAGATCGAATTCGGATACCGCGAGGACCACCTTGTCAATGACATCGTCCGGGACCTCGAGCATCTTCTCCTTGGCGAGATAGTTCCTTGCCATCTCCGTCTCCAGTCTGTCCCTCCACCTTTTCTCATAAGGCTCAAGGGCCTTCTTCGACGTATCCCCCGCCTCAAGTGCCTCGCGGATGGTCCTTCCCGCTTGTATCCCTGCGTAGCAGCCGTTGTATATGCCCCCACCTGTGAGGGGATCGATCATCCTGGCAGCGTCACCGACGACGATGAGATGGTCTGCCACACACTCCTCCAGGGGAAGAGAGACCGATACCCCTCCTCCGTTTATCTCGGTGATACTTCCCTTTGAGAACCTGCTACGGCTTTTGATGAAATCATCCAGATACCTCTTTGGCGCCGAAGGTGCGTCGATCAAGGAACCATTGATACCTATGCCTACATTTGCCGTACCCTTTTCCTTTGGGAAGCACCAGACATATCCTCCGGGTGCAATATCCTTCCCGAGGAAGAATTCCGTGTACCTCTCGTCCGTATCTATCCCAACCATCTCATATTGGAGGCAGGTGTCAATGTCCCCGGGGTCCAGTCCTGTGTTGATGCCAGCCCATGAGGCCACCTTCGATTCGAACCCGTCTGCAGCGACCAGTACCTTTGCATGTACCATTATCATCTCGTTGATGTGCCGGACCTCCACCATGAAACCGTCGTCCGTCCTTTCCAGTGAGAGTGCCTCGGCCCGGACCCATACCTCTCCACCGGATCGGACCACCCGCTCCGCCAGTTCCTGGTCGAAATATTCCCTTCTTATCACGTATCCGACCTCGGGTCCGGCTATCTCGGGTCCGAGCACAACGGTATGTCCCGAGGGAGAATGTATCTTCGCTCCATCCATCCGGGCATCTATGAACCTTTCTTTCCCTGATAGGTCCACCAGGGCCAGGAGCTCCTTGGAAATGCCTTCACCACATCTCACTGGGACTCCTATCTCGGCCCGCTTTTCGATCATCAGGACATTCCACCCACCCTTCGCCACCTCACTGGCGGTGACCGAACCGACCGGCCCTCCACCCACAACCAAACAGTCCACGTCGATCCTTTGGTCCTCCGGTGTCATCTTTCCGCCTCCTTCATGTCCAGTGCCCCAACCGGGCACAGAAGAGCGCACCTGCCGCAGCCGGTGCAGGTGTCCGGGTCGACGAGTATCCGGCGGTTTGTGGTGTATCTTAGGGCTCCCACCGGACAGCTCCCCACACATGCAACGCATTCGATACAAATTTCCTTTGACCATTTCGGGAACATCTTATCATATCTGAATATCCATCTCGTTTAAAACCCTGTCCATTTACCACACATCGACGAACCCTGTAAAAACAAACAATAAATACACTCCGCTCATAAGGTCATTATCAGTTAGGTGATAAGATGGAATGGCCGGATAGACCAGTAGAATTGACGGATGACACCCTGGGCAAGTTCATAAACGAATACAACGTGGCAGTGGTGGACTTCTGGGGCCCTTCATGTGCCCCTTGCAAGATGATCGCCCCGATCCTGGAACAGGTCGCCCTGGAGATGAAGGGGAAGGCCGCCTTCGGAAAGATAGATGTGACCAAGAACACGAAGACCGCAATGTCCATGGGAATAAGGTCCATTCCAACCCTGGCCTTTTACAAGGGTGGCCAACTGAAAAAGACAAAGGTAGGTTTCCTGAACAAGCCGAAGATCACTGCCGAACTGAGGGAGATACTCTGAGGTGAGCCCCCCATGAAGGAGCCAGACATCGAAGGGATAGGTTGGACCAGACCGTTGGAAGTCTGCACCATTCAACCGGTCCTTGCCCTGGGGGATGTGGATTCCAATCTTTCAAGGGCGGAGGAGCTGGTCCGGTCATCGACCAAAGAAGGTCCGGTGGACCTTTTCGTACTTCCCGAGGTCTTCACCACAGGTTTTCCCTACGATAGGCTTCCCGAACTCTCAAAGAGGTCCGGAGAGGTCCTTGGATGTCTGTCTGATATTGCGGAGGACCTCGGCTCGCATCTCATGTTCACCCAGGTAGTGAAAGAGAGCGGGTCCTATTACAACCGTTGTTTTGTTCTTGGCACCGATGGTAAGGAGGTGACCTCATTCGACAAGACACATCTTTTCTTCAGGGCCGATGAGCACTTGTTCTTTGATAAGGGAGACCATCTGGTCCATTTCGATATCCATGGTGCAAGGATCGCACCTTTGATCTGTTACGAGCTTCGCTTTCCGGAACTCTCCCGCCGTCTGGTCCTGGAAGGCTCCCACATCCTGGTCTATATGGGGCAGTGGCCCCGGTTCAGAACCTTCCAGTGGGATGCCCTTCTTATGGCCAGGGCGATAGAGAACCAATGTTATGTTGTTGCCTCGGGTTCCTACGGTGACCACGGAGACCACAGGATGGGTGGTCATTCCCGCCTCATATCCCCTTTCGGGAACATACTCGGAAATGTTCAGGATGGAGGTGGGTATGCAAGGGCTACGCTTGACCCTAAAGAGCTGATCAAGTTCCGAAAGAGCATACCGGTTCTGAAAGAGAGAAGACCTGACCTATACTAAGGGGGGGATAAGAGGTCAAGCCTCTCTCTTATGATCGAAACCGATATGATATTCGGCACCGCAGTTCAAGCACTTATTAATGACCAGGTTCTTCATCTCAAGGTCCCCCGAGATGATCCCTCTATCCGAGCTTTGCCTCAATAAACTACGGTATGCCGTGTTTTGTGTGCTTCCGCATCGAGGACATTTCATCCGGTCGTATGTTAGGTATTTCTGGTCTTCGAGAAGAGCTTCCTGATAGGGAAACCCTATGGAAGAATGAACGTGCTCATATCCTCTTGGAACATCCATGGAGAAAGAGCCGTTCTCAAAGGATATAAGGTTTAGGTCATGTTTATCAGGAGTGTAGAAAAACCGTTTCTCAATCCACGGAAATGGCCGTTGGGACCTCCTTTACCGTATTGATGGTCCACTCCTGGGGAAGGGAACCCTTTCCCTTTACGTTCATTATGGTCAATTTCCTGCTCCATGCCTCCCCCTTCTTTTCAGCCGTGGTCTCTATCACACCGTCGAAGAAGGTGGTCTCATGGTCACATAGAAGGTCCGAATCAATGGGAGCCGCTATGAGGGCATTACCTCCCTTTTCCCGTATCGCGGACTTGAGTATCATTAACCTGTGCAAAACATCCTCAAAGGTGGAGATGCCAATAATGTCATTGATGGAATCCAGGACGAACCAGAATGGGAGTACCTGCCTTGTTGCGGTGGTGCTGAGCTCTGAGAGGAAAACCTCCCCTGCTCCTTTTTTCTTTACGGGCTCATCCGAATTGGAGGATATCTCCAGAAGGTCCGTTACCATTATTCCTTCTCTTATGAACTGATCCTTTTTCCTGATGTTGGATGTCCGATCCTCCAGCATAGGCAGTAGGGATATGATATCGGGCTCCAGCTCCATCTTTCGAAAGATATCATGAAGCTCGCTTTCTGTTTCATGGGTGGACATCATCACTGAATGGACCCCTTCCGGCAGGGTTAAAAAGAGCTCCCTGAGCAGTCGATCCCCGCCGCTTCCCGGTCCGTACCTGAAGAGTATGATCTTGCCATCCCCGATACTGGAAATGATCCTGTTGGTCAACGTCTCGTTCTCCACCATTAGCTTCATTTCTTATCGCCCCCCTCGGTTATAATGACGGTCTCATCGATGAAGGAGGATATTTCCTTTGATATCGTGGATCCCTCTTCCACTCCCTGATCGAACATTATCACCAACATTTCCTCCTCCAGCATTCTGTTCAGCAGAAAGTGGAAGAACTCGCTCATCCGGGCAGTGGTATAATTCTTTGACATGATACTGAGGGAATCGATGATCAGGAAATTGAACCCCCCTTTCTGTGTGATGAGCAGTTTCTCGACCCCCATCAGTATGGATTCCAAGGATACAGGGGTAGGGAGGAATACGAAATCATCCCCTTTCGGAGGAGCAGACCCCAGCGACAATGAGAGTGTATCGATCACCTTGAGGCTCTCATTGGGAAGTTTGGAAAGGGATATCCTTCTGGAGAGCGCATTGGCTGACCATAAGGTCGAAATGAGGATGCCTCTCCTGCCCTGTTCTTTGGTCAGTTCCCTGATGATATCCGAAAATGACCTGAGATAGGTCTCTCCCCTGCAATCCACAATGATCTGGGATCCTGTTCTCAGGAACATCTCCTTTATCTCGCTGCTGTTGGCCACCTCCATCTATTTCACCCCCAGCGGGTCTATCCTGGGAACTAGCATGATACCTTCACGGGAAACGTCGATCACATATGTGTTCCTTGCATGAGGAGCTCCTTTCCATCTTTCTATGGTGAATGTATTCAATGTTATGGGGTGCTCCTTTTCCCTGGAGAACCTTATGATGACATCGAACAGATTCGGTTCCAGGGAGCTGTCCAAGGAGATAGAAAGGTCCGCTTTCCCGTCAACACAAAGGAATGCTGTAACCATCATCTTCTGGAGAGAATCCTTTAATCTATGGAGGAAGAAGAACCTCCTTTTCTCATCGAGGATCCTAAGCAGCGGATCGAAAGGATCGATAACGAGCCTTTTCGCATCGAGGTGGTCGAGGGACTGGATGATAAGGTCCAACATCAGGTCCAATTCTCCTTCTTCCAGATGATCCAGATCGATGCCGACAAGACCGGCCAGGTCCCTCAATGAGAATATTGAGATATATCCGTCCTTCAACCAAGTGGATCGGTATGTATCGAAGTTGGATATCTGGGATGCCACCCTCATTGGTGGTTCGCTGGTTATTAAGCAGACGTTGTTGTCCAGATCCGCTCCCTTGAACAGGAAATGGTAGAGAACGGAGCTCTTTCCCGTACCCGGATCCCCATAAAACAACCCCAGGGACCCCGGGGTGATGGAGCCCATTGACAGATTGTCCAATTGGGTTATTCCGAAATTCAAGTCCTCTTCATTCAAATCCATGGTTGCCGAAGCTCCTATTCATTATTTAATTCCTATCCGAAGATCATGACTGCTTTTCCAGTTTTGCCTCCACCGATGTCTTCTTGTTCAGAGCATCCTGATCATCAGGATCGAACCTCAGGACCCTCTTGTAACATTCCAGCGCCTTTACCAGTTCGTTCTGGGCCTGGAAGGTCTCCGCCTTCAACATCCATATTCTCTCGTTCTTGGGGTCCAGCTGCAATGCCTCTGTCAGAACACTGTGCACCTGTTCGTGGTCCTTTGCCTCATGGTGAAATTCTGCAAGGTCGATCTGCATGTTAATGTTGGATGGGTCCGACTCTACCGCCTTCTGCAGCTCCACCACTGCACCGGGGAGGTCACCTCTTGCTTTGAGGAGATGACCCATGGAGGCCAGTATCTCCGGGTCATTGGGTTCGATGGAAAGTGCCTTCCTGTAGCACCTGGCGGCGTCATCCAGCATCTCGTATGCATTGTGGAGTATCCTCCCCTTCTCGTGCCAGGCAAGAAAATGATCGTCATCCAGTTTGGTGGCCTGGTCCAGACATTTGAGTCCGTCCTGATGTTTCTCGAAACCCCTTGAAAGCACCATGCCCTTGTTGTACCAGCCGTCAGAGTTCTCCTTGTCCAACCGGGTCACCATATCGAAGCATTTCAAGGAGCCGGCCGGGTCGTAAAGGAAATCGAAGTATACCAGTCCGAGCTCGAGCCAGAGCTCGGGGTCCTCATCATTTTTCTTTATGGCCGCCTTCAAGAGTTTCACCGCATCCTGTGCCCTGTTCAGATATTCGGCAAGGATGTTCGCCTTGGATATGATGGTCCTCTTGTTCTTCGGATCGGACCTTATGGATTCGTTCATTCTCTTCAATGCCAGCTCCGGGTCGTTATCTATTTTGAGGGCACCAAGTCCCGATACGTACAAGGCCACCGGATCCTTTTCCTTGATCAGCAGTAGTTCTTCAGAGAGCTCCAAAGCCTTCTTGAACTTCTTTCTGTGATCCAGAAGCAGTTCTATTTCCCTTCGGAGAACCTCTGGTGAATCCGGGTTCATCTCACGGGCGTTCTCCAGACAATCGAAGGCAGCCTTGAAATCACCATCGATCCTGTCTGCGATCTCCCCTTTGAAGAGCCATGCATGAACGTGGCTTGGGTCCGCTTCTATTACTCTGTCGAAATACTTCTTTGCCTTCTTTATATCGTTCAACCGCTTGTAGGAGAGAAGCCCCATCCTGAAGGAGCCTACGATGTGTTTGGGATTGATCCTGAGAAGTGACCTATAGGACATGATGGCCTCGTCCATCCTCTTCAACCTCTGCTCCAGGACCTGGGCCTTGTTGAACCAGGCCTCTTCGTTGTACGGGTCCTGGGAGAGAGCATATTCAAGGCATTTGAGTCCATCTTCCTCCCTGCCCTTGGTCTTGCCCATTATTATCCCTTTCTTTATCCAGACGGGATAGTACTGTGGGTCTATCTCGGTGGACTGGTCGTAGTTCTGCAGAGCCTCATCAAGCTCTCCCAGCTCGTGATAGCACATACCCCTGTATGCCCAGGCATCACGGTCCTCCTTGTTCTTGTTCAGTACCTTGTCGAAACATTCTATGGCCTTTTCGTACTCCTCTTGTTCCTCGAAGAGGATCTTTCCCTTTTCAAGCTGGAGTCCGGGGTTCTCGGGGTCCAGCGAGAGTCCCTCTTCGATGTAGAAGAGCGCCACCTCGGGTTTTTCCATATCCACTGCATCCCGGGCCCTTATCAGAAGCTCCTTTATGATCTTCCTGATCTCGTCCAGATGGGGCTCCTTTCTGTCCTTTCCGAAGGGTTCTACCGCATTCCCCAGCGATATGATGTCAAAATTGTTGAACGAATGCTCCTCATCTATGTGAAATATCTGCTCCTTCTTCAGATCTATACGCTGCTTGAGCTTGTGCATGTAATCGAGTATCTCTTCCTTTTCGGCAGAGTAGGCTTTTTTCCATATCTTATTGAGATCGTTCCTCAGTTCAGAGACCGAATCCTTATCAGTGATCAGATTTCCGAAGGTGATGTCATTTGTGAGCTGCTCTGAGGAGAGATCACCCGTGCTCATGATTGCCTTTTTCATATCAAGGACGAGTGTCGTCAGGGAAAGATTGGTGGCAAACCTCACACTCACCCTGGAATTCGGTTCCTCCATTATCAGGGAAAGGAGCCTGAGAACTTCAGGGTCGGAACCGGTCCTTATCAGATCACCCTCCGAGAACCTTACCAGTAACTTGATCTTTAGCCTCCTGTCGGCCCTGGCAATTAGTATTGACTGCAACTTCCTTAGAACGTCAAGGTCTATACAGGGGGTGGCGATAAAGGCCTCATTCTCGACCTCCATGAAATGCCATAGAAAAATGTTCCTCCAGGGACTCTGGAAGAAAAATAACCCGGCTCCTTCTTCATCGCTCATGGGTTCACCTTTTCATCATTTGGTCCTGACGTGGTTGAAAACATAGGATGTACTTTACCTTGTCCATTGGTCTCTTCATAATACTGAAGATCTCAGGTTTCAATGGTCTCTCGCACCTTTTGGAATATACCTTGGATCCTTTCCAGCTCCACAACGGCCAGGACCCTGTCGTATTTCCTGCTCAGCCTTATGATCCTCTCTGCCATCCTCGCTTCCCGCTTCTCTTCCAGCATCTTGTATGCCTTGAGCCCATTGACCACTGAATCCCATTCCAGGCAGAAATCCTCTACGGACCTGGACTTGAACTTCTTTCTATTGACCCTTTTCTGCCTCAGTGATTGGCGCACCATGCTCATGCCGTCTATGTACCTTGTATAGATGTCGGAATACTTGTTATCATTGAAGTCCAGAGACCTTAAAGGTATGTTGTTCTCCAAAGAAACCCGGTATGCAGCAACAAGCGATGGAGGTGGTATCTGGACCTCGCCGAACCTGGACAGTTCTCGAGCATATACCTTCTCGTAGGATGAGAGATATGTGTTCTTTATCTCTCCCTCAACAACCTTCTTCAATCCCCTTATTTCCTCTATACTGATGTGGAGGGCGATCACATCGGGCTCTGTGACCTCCGCCGCCTTCTCCACCAGATCACCTTCACTGACCAGTCCCTTGACCGTGCCAAGTAGCGAAATGGACCCTCCGTTCGTATCTATGGTGCGGACCCTTGCATCCATCCTATCTTCTTCTTTCATTTGAAGTCCTTCTGCTTCTTGGACCTTGGTCATCCCTTTCGGGGCCCCTTCTCCGATCGTATTCCTTTGCCTTTCCGCCCCGCGACTTTATGAAGAAGAGGTATATCATGATGATCAGGAGCAGGAGGAATATCACTGCCATTGCCAGTACCAACATGGAGCCTTCATCTTTCTCTACATCATCGATCCTATCACTGTCGAGGGGATATAGGTCCTCGCTGTCTATGACCCCATCCCCATCTGTATCGGGGTTATTGGGGTCCGTCTCCCCCTCGTCCACCCTTCCGTTACGGTTCAGGTCCTCTTCGCCGTCCATGAGAAAATCGCTGTCGGTGTCAGGGTCCAGGGGATCGGTGGTATTACCATCGCTGTCATCGAGTTCCAGACCATCCATAAGGCCATCCCCGTCTGTATCGGGGTCATTGGGGTCGGTCCCCAGGTCCATCTCCTCGAGATCGGTCAGGCCGTCCCCGTCGCTGTCCTTGGAAGCCGATGATGTCACGTAGATCGTGCGGAGTGCCGCTTTTGACATGTGCGCTCCATCAAAGGCGTATACATACAAAGTATGCTTCTCAGCTGAAAGAGAGGATATGTTTATCAAGGTTGAAAAGGACCCACCTTCCTGGACCTCCAGTTCACTCAGTGTATGATATGCGGAACTGTCGAACCGGTATTTCAGCATGTGAACGTCCAGGTCATCCTGGATGGTCCCCTCTAATAATAGCTCATCTTCCACGGTTGTTCCGTTGGAAGGCTCTATCAATGACAGTATTGGAGGGGAATTGGGAGGATAGAGGTCCACGGTAAGCTCGGAGATCGGGCTCTCGATGGATACGGTGGTGACCTCGAAACCGGTCTTCTGGACCACGGCGCTCATGGGCAGGTAGGAGAAGGTCCCGACCATTGTTTTGCGGGATATAGGGATCAAAACCTCGTCGGTGCGGCCATCCGGTCCCGTGGTGGATGAAAGGATCCATTCACCGTCAATATCCTGAACGTCGACGGTGGCACCTTCTATGACCTCGCCTGAGCTGTAATTGCGGACAGTTGCCTGAAAGGTTTTCAGATATTCCAGGCGGGACCGGTTATCCTTTATTTCCAAGCTGGATGGAGGGAGCACATCTATTAGGTCCATGTTAGATCCCTTATCGAGGGTGAGCTCGAAGCTCCCCGAGGACCCAAGCGTACAATCCGACAAGACCAGATCGCTCGAGAAGCATTCAATATGAGAATAACCGGAACCTGTGATCGTGGTCCCACTTATCTCGAACGTGGACCCGCTGGAATAGATGGAGGAGTATGCCAATCCACCATCTTCTGCTCCGTTGTTGTACATCCGCACCTCTGAAAGATCGAGTTCGGAGTCGTATGATTCTATACCGTTCCTTTCACATCTTTCGATAGTGACGTCTTCCGCGACAAGCCCGGAACCCTCGACCTTGATCCCGTCGACAAAACAGTCTCTTATGGTCGAAGAGGAGATCGTCATGTTCGAACCGGAGTATACGTTTACAGCGATATTGGAGCCGTAAATGTCCGTATCCTCAACAGTGCTCGATGAGTTCATTGAGAATATCTGATTCGTATTACTTCCCATGGTGGAACCCAGGCCCATATCCGATGCAGAGAGCCGAGAATCTTTTAAGAATATGCCGTAGGAGTTCGATTCTTGTATACTGGTGCCCTGTATATCGATGGCGGAACCGACCGATCTGATGCTTGTTCCGCAGGATCCGAGAACCCCGCCGATTATCACTGTTCTTTCCACTTTCATGACATGTATTCCGTAGTAGAGGGCATTGGAGATATTGATGTCCCTGAAGACCAGATCGTTCCCGGTTCCCAGGGGTCCCCTGACTTCTATGGCGCTTCTTGAACAGTTCGTGATCCTGACATCCTGAAGAAGCATATCCCCTTTATCCGACCATATGGCCTTATTGGCCTGGTGGAAGGTCACGTTCTTCATAACGGTGTATGATGATGGATCCCTTTCAAGTAGAAATATCCCTTCCCAGTAACCATTCTCTGCCAGGGGCCCCAAGAATATCTCGTTTCCTGCGGAACCCTGGAACAACGGGGGCGCGCTGAGGTTCAGGTTCACTCCTTCGTCGAAGAGGACGGTCTCACCGGCGCCAATGAACAGGGGTTCAGTGGAGGGCAGTGAGATGTCGGCCAGGATGTGATATTCATTCTCTTCCTTCAACACTTTTGAGGGAAACTGGTCAACGAGATCATCAAGATCGATGTATCCCGATGGCGTCTCCCCCCGGACCGAAGTGTTTTCCACTTGTACCAGGCTGATCAGGAAGATCAGGCAGACGAGAGGGACCAATATGGACATAGGGGATCGCATTGTCCCACCGAGCCCAGGAGTATTCGAGTACATGAGGGGTCATTTGGACTTACTGTTTAATTAAATTAACCCGACGAACGTTGAACTTCGGGGTTTGTTGTCGGGATGGATTTATTTACCTAATTCCTATTCAAAGATAACCAAGGTGGTTCTATATGGAAAAGATAGTGGAATGCGTTCCGAACTTCAGCGAAGGAAAGGATATGGCCGTGATAACGGCCATTGCAGGTGCTGTTGAAAGTGTGGACGGGGTCAAGCTTCTCGATGTGGATCCAGGAGCCGATTTCAACCGGACGGTCTATACTTTCGTTGGCTCTCCGGAAGATGTCCTGGAATCCGCGTTCAGGGCTGCCAAGATAGGTACCGCTCTTATTGATATGACCCGACATAAAGGGGAGCACGCAAGGATGGGGGCTCTCGATGTGTGCCCGTTCATCCCGATAAAAGGGGTCACAATGGATGACTGCACCGAGCTTGCCCACAAGTTCGGAAAGAGGTACTGGGATGAGCTTGGAATCCCATCCTTTCTCTATGCGAACTCCGCAAGAAGATCCGACAGGAAGAGGCTTCCGGATATAAGAAAGGGCGAGTATGAAGCCCTGGAAGAGAAGTTCAAGGACCCCGATTTCGAGCCTGATTTCGGTGAGCCCGTGTTCGTACCCAAGAGCGGGACCACTGCCACCGGTGCAAGACAGATCCTCATAGCATACAATATAAATCTGAATACCAGCGACAAGTCCATTGCCAGCAAGATAGCGGGCAGGATAAGGACCAGCGGTACGGTGAAAAGGGACGAGAGCGGTGAAAAGGTCATGGGTCCCGATGGAAGACCGGAGAGGATCCCCGGCATCTTCAAAGGGATCCAGGCCGGAGGCATGATGTACAACGAGGATATTGCGCAGGTGTCCATGAACATTTTGGACTACAGCGAGACGGCCATGCATGAGGTATACGAGAAATGCAAAGAACTTGCAGTGGAGCTGGGTGCTAAGGTCACCGGCTCCGAGATAGTGGGCCTTGTTCCCCTGGAAGCCCTCCTTGCCGCAGGCAGGTTCTATGCCGGGAAGCAGGCCGAGGAAGCGGATGATGAATCGGTCCTGGTACAGAAAGCGATCGAGGGTCTCGGTCTGAGCCAGCTATATGAGTTCATTCCGGAGGAAAAGGTCATCGATTACCTTGTGCAAGAAGAGGATATGCTCGGGAAAATGCCCCTTGATTCCTTCATGACAGAACTGGCGTCCAGCTCTCCGGCACCTGGCGGAGGCAGTGTGTCCGCACTTTCAGGCTCACTCGGTGCCTCGCTCATAGAGATGGTCTGCAATCTTACCGTGGGAAAGGAGAAGTACAGAGAGTCCTGGGAAGAACTTGAACAGATCTCAAAGAAGGTATCAAAGAACCGCAAACGTCTTCTCCAGCTCGTAGACGAGGATACCAACGCCTTCAACGATGTCATCTCCGCATTCAGGATGCCAAAAAGCACTGATGAGGAGAGGTCTAGGAGATCGGATGCCATCCAGGTGGGCTATAAGAAAGCCATCTCGACACCAATGGAAACGGCAGAGCAGTGCCTTGAGGTACTGGAGCTATCCGTTCCCGTGTCGGAAAAGGGAAATACCAACTCCATATCCGATGTAGGTGTAGGGGCTAAGATGGCATCTTCGGGATTGGACGGAGCAATAATGAACGTCAGGATCAATCTTGGCTCCATCAAGGATGAGGAGTACATATCCAAGAGGAACCAGGAACTCTCCCAGATGCAGAAGAGAAGATCTCGGCTCCTTGAGGTAATAATGAAGAACGTTGGATCCGAAATATGAGGTGGCCCCCATGGGAAAGATACAAAAGCTGACCAAGGATATCGACAGGCTCAGAAAGGACATCGACAGATATGAAGAGAAACTGATCAAAGCAAGGGAACTACACAAGAAAGGACGTTTTGACAAGGATAAATGGGCGAAGATACGTCACAAATACCAGGAAAAGATCAGGACTTCACAAGTGGCCATCAGAAGGAAGGAAAAGGCAAGACTCACCTTCGAAAAACAGGAGAGAGAGAAGAGGGAGAAGAAGGAGAGCAAATGATGGATCCCCGAGAAAAGAACGATCTTTCTGGGACGCTCAACGACTCCGCGAGGAATTTCACCATGGTCGCCCACAGGGCTAGATCGGACAGTGGGATAGCGCTCAATGATCTATGCGGAGCATCCGGCAGATGGGACGGCGTAGCCCGTTCCATCACTTCTTCTCTTTTCTTGAGCCATGACCTACGCAGGGATACGTCAGTGCATGTACTGCTACTTGGCCCCGACGATCCCCCAAAATTGATGTCTGTCAACGGAAGGGATGTCAAGTATCTCAATCCTGATGAGAGGGCTTCCTCCGCCCTAATGAGGAAGTGTCTGGGGCCGGATCTCCCGTCAAGGATGGGTTCCCGACTGGAACCATCCCCGGGCATAACCTTGACCAGGGCCGATCTTGCTTCACTTCTCCGTTCCATGGATGGGAGCAGTTTTCTGCTGGACGAAAGTGGGGAGACCATCTCGAAGGATGGATCGCCCGTCCTTTGTGAGCGGGCCCCCCTCCATTTCATTCTGAGTGATGATCAGGACCTGACGGAGGATGAACGATCGCTCATCGATGAACATGTGGATGGAACGATATCCCTGTGCGAGAAAGTTCTTCACACCAATCAGGCAATCACTGTCCTGCATTATCTTCTGGACCAAGAAGGAATATGATGGTATTGATCGGGTTCCGATTCATTATACATGCATCCGATATATTGATAAACCTCGATAATGTTCCATTGGATGTATGGCCTGCAAGGTCAGGGTGGACCTCGTGGAAAAAAAGAACATGTATCTGGTATGGACCGCTGCGATCATACTTCTTTCGACAGCCATTTTCGTCTCAACGGGCACCACGTCGGAGCCTACCGTGGCGAGGGCAGGGGACAAGGCTGTAGAGATCGTTCTAAATCATACCAGGATCATCTCCGGTGGGATCTCACAGTGGGGTCCTTTCTGCCTTGGTGTTGTGAACAGGACCACAGTGGTCGAGACAAGGGTCAGGAACAATCTGGATGCCCCCTTGGCCGGGGTCACGGTGAACCTTACCATCTACTGGTACGATCCCGTTGAGGGTTTCTCCTTTGACAAGGGAAGGGTGATCCACAAGGACGGCACCATGGTATCTCTACCGTCGGGCGAGGGCAAGCTCTCAGGGATCATCGAATTCCCTTGGGTCCCATCATATGCTGGATCGTATATACTCAATATCTCCGCTCATGCACCAGGGGACCCCAGGCCTGTGACGCATTTCCTGCTTATTGGCGGCTATAAATACACTTATGACTCCCGCAGATTGACGGACGGTAGGTGGATCGGGACCCAGTTCTGGAATGCCAGCGGTATGGACGGTTGGACATCTTATTCGAAAGGTGCCGACCCATCCAATGGCTGGCACGTTAGCGATCATCCTCTGGGGGATGACTACGAGGGCCTCCATACCCCGGGGGGGGTGTTCTGGGCTGGCAATGAAAGTAGCGGAACGGCCCCTATAGCCGGTTTTCACGATCTGGTCTCTCCGATGATCGATCTCAGGGACTTCGACCCTAAATCGTATGATGCATTCACAATGTCGGTAAGACCTCAGATATATCTCCTATACAAGTATAGAGGTGTCATTTCCGAGGAAGGTCCTTTGGGCACGGCCGGGATCTTTCACTGGATCAGATACAAGCAGGGATCCCAATGGAGCGATTGGGAGAAGATGTATGATGCGGAACAAGAATGGATAAACATATCCGGCAATACCTCTGGTGTTATATGGGACTGGTCGAAACGACCCTTCCTCAATGGCGACATCGAGTTCGTTGGTATCGACCTCGGAGACTATCAAGGTAAACAGGTCCAGGTAAGGTTCGAGTACAGACCCAGCGGATACAGAGAGACCGGTTATGCACTGGATGACATATTGGTCATCGGAAAGCACAGGGTGGATATCACACCCTTCGAAATAGTATCTTTCACCGGAGAACAGGTGGAGGTAGAACCTGGATCAACGGCGGAGATGGACCTATCTTTCAGGTCCAAGCTCACCAGTATCGATCCCGATCAGCATCTCAGGGTGGATTGTGTCCGGGCCCCTGATTTCCTTAACAGGGACCACGATATAAGCATCGATCCGCAGATAGTTACACTGGCCAAGGACGATGAGACACCAATTGATATCAACATAGATGTGACCGTCCCGGGTGATGCTCCATACGGACTTGCGAGTATACGGATCCGGCTGATCGCAGGTGGGCTTGTAGAGGATGTCGAACTTGAGTTCTATGTACTTTCCAGAAGATTACTGGAGGTCTCCCTGGAAGGTGAGGTCCACGGGACCATAGGTCCCGATATGGAAAAGGAGGTGGCCGTAAACGTTTTCAATGCTGGTAATGTCCATGAAAGTTTCAATGTTACCTTCGTTCCCATCAACGACCTGATCTATGAAGGTCCGCTTGGGAAGTACAGTCTGCCGCCCACCTCAAGAGAATATGTAAATGGCACGGTTCGTGTTGAACATTCCTCACTTGCAGGCATGAAGTTGGGATATCTGATGCTGTCCAGGGGATCCCTTCCGGATGCTGACATTCTAAGAGAAAGAATAATGGAAGACAACCTGGATCCCTCATGGACCCTCATGAAGGTGGAGTATGAGATGCTTCAGAGGAGTTCGATACAGCTCTATGTTTCCTCACCCGGTTCTTCCTACAGGTCGGTCGAGGAGCCTCCGGAGGGGGGCACAGTTCATTACAGGTATGATCTGATCGTGCATAATTCGGGGAACGGTATGGATAATGTCTCATTCACGATGGACAGCTGGATTCCCAATAGCGATATCTCGATAGAGCTTCCCGAAAGCACAGAACTCAGCCCCGGGGAGGTAAGGAACGTACAAGTTGACATCGAGGTGAATTACCCTATTCCCTGGGGCATATACAATTTCACAGTAACAGCCCAATCGTCCGGGATAGAGGATGAAACGGATAATATCGTTACCTTGACACTTTCAGTGGGCCCATCCTCCATATCCGAAGGCGTATTCCTTGTAAATGGGACCCTGGGTGTGGATCCCGATGAGATAATTCTCGGGAGGGAAGCATTGGTGTCCTTCGTCGTAAGGTCCTACGGTTTCCTTGGTGAGGATACCTTCGCGGTCAATCTCTGGGAGGATGGAAAGGTTGTCTCGACCGTCCAGATGAACATATCAAGGTCTCAGGAGAAGATGTATCAGATACCATGGACCTTCGGAACCTCGGGAGATCATCTTTTGAACGTTTCCATATCAGAGGGGATCGCTCCGAAGGACGAGACAGGGGAGCTTACTCTGGACCTGAGCACAATGGTGAAGGTGAGCTTCATCGATCTGCATGTGGAAGAACTCTTCTTTGCTGATATTGAGCCTCCGGTTAACCTATCCGACGTTGCCCCTGGTGAGCACGAGCTCGTGGTGGTGGTCGCCAATTCGGGTAACGCAGAGGCGGACCTTGCCACCATAAATCTCGAACTGCTGGAACAATCCACCCAATCGGTACAGAACTTTACTCTGAACCTCACACTGGTTGATCCGGGGGGGTCCAAGGAGATCGTCTTCAAGAATATCTATCTGAATAGTGATTCGATCTATCAGATAAACGTGTGGATAGATAACGGGGGTAGGTGGAAGGAGAAGAATATGGAAAATGATATAAGAACGGTGGATATTGAAGTGGGAGAGTTGCCCGCCGAGGAGCCGTACTGGAGGGACCCGTATTTCGGGATGGGTGTGCTCCTCTTTTTCCTGGTTGTCGTATCATCATTGTTCCTCTACCTTTTGAGAAGGAAATTATCGACATGATCGGGTTCCTGTGGCTTCTGGCTCATGATCGGACCCCTCTCTTTTCTCCTGGTCCGCAAAACATATAAATATTAGTTGCAAGTAACCCTCGCTGGTATCCACTAGGAGTGTTTCCAAATGGCAAGAGGACTGTTTACTGCCAGAAAACTGAAGAAAGACGCCCAAAGGAATAGATGGAACGATAGGTACTACAAGAAAAGGGTGCTCAAGCTCAGGGAGAGGTCGGATCCTCTGCAGGGGAGCTCGCAGGCACGTGGTATCGTTCTGGAGAAGGTGGGTGTCGAGGCGAAGCAGCCGAACTCGGCCATCAGAAAGTGTGTGAAGATCCAGCTGATAAAGAACGGCAGGCAGATCACGGCCTTCGCTCCAGGCAACGGCGCGATCAACTTCATTGATGAGCATGATGAGGTCATGGTTGAGGGTATCGGCGGACGTTTGGGCAGGTCTTACGGAGATATTCCCGGTGTCAGGTATAAGGTCATCAAGGTCAACAATGTCTCCCTGGATGAGATGGTACGTGGAAGAAAGGAGAAACCTGTACGCTGAGGGGAGGAATGGTAATGGTCGATGATAAAAGGGAAGAAATAAAAGAAGAGGAAGCTCCGAAAGAGGAGAAGAAACCTTCCGAGAAAGCAGAGAAGAAGGAAGTTCCGAAAGAGAAGAAACCTTCCGAGAAAGCGGAGAAGAAGGAAGTTCCGAAGGATGAGGAGAAACCTCCCAAGAAAGCGGAGAAGAAGGAAGTTCCGAAGGATGAGGAGAAACCTCCCAAGAAAGCGGAGAAGAAGGAAGCTCCGAAGGATGAGGAGAAACCTCCCAAGAAAGCGGAGAAGAAGGAAGCTCCTAAAGAGGAGAA